>PFDR01000002.1:6140-6514 GCA_002772545.1 Candidatus Peregrinibacteria bacterium CG10_big_fil_rev_8_21_14_0_10_49_10
TGATTGTTTATTACTACAGAAAACCCGACCTTGAATTCGAGGTACGAAAAGCCGGTAGCACCGATGCATATACCACTAGTCTCGATCTAACCGCTGCTGAGGGAAGTGCCGGAGTCGAGCTTCATTACAAAGGAACGCACTGCTATCGCTATGCCTCTACTGAAGACCGTTCCGGTAGGGCATCAACGAACCCTTCATCAAATTGGGGACCAACTCTCCCGAGCTATTACAATAGAACCATTCCTAACGGCTCATTCAACTCTCCTCCATATATTGTCAGTTCACTCGCCAAATCTACAGCTACGTCATACACTTTCACACTCTCCTGCACAAACCTTAGCAATGTTACTGTAACCAAAGATATCACGGTAAAT
>PFDR01000002.1:6540-9751 GCA_002772545.1 Candidatus Peregrinibacteria bacterium CG10_big_fil_rev_8_21_14_0_10_49_10
ACCTTACTATTACCGACGATGAGAACGTCGATCAGCTTAGTGGCTCAGGTGGTACTTTGGACAATCAAAAGTACGCCGGATCACATGTGCTCAAATGGACTTCCGTTAATGTTGAATCGTGCACCAGTACCGATTTCGTCACGGGAAACGCAAAGAGTAACTCCGCGGGTGTTTCAACAGGAGGACTTTCAAATACCGCGTATGGGTACACGATTACCTGTACAACAGTTCCAGGTGCATCTACGCCAACGGTGACTGATCAGGTTATCCTTAAAGTTAAGGGCCCAACCGTTTCGTGTACAGCTTCGCCTTCGTCTGCAAATATTGGGGGGACAGTTACCTGGACGGCGACTCCTTCGGTTACTGCTCCGTCTGGCTTTTATGGATATGCGTGGAGTTCATTTACACCAACGTATACGCTAGCCAGTCGGTACACACTTACAAATAATCCGATACAGGTACTGTATTCAACGGTCGGTGACAAATCCGCCACCGTAACTATGACTGTGCCCGGTACGGGGCAGTCTGCCGTGTCTACAACCTGCGGGGGAGCGTTAGGGGTTACTATTGTCGGAGACCCCGACCTCACCGCAAACGCTCCTACAGCAACAGGTATTAACCTTGACGCGAGTACCGACTTTACTTCATATAAGCCAATCACCCTTCAAGGTTCTGTAAACAACAATGTTGTTACCGCAACTGCACCAACACCCAACGGTACCTTTACAAATTCGTACCAAGTTTCAATTGCGAATCCTAATGTAACAACACCTGTGTGGACTACTATTCCGAGCGGAGGTTCACTGTACCTATCTCCCGACGCCACCTTCCTGCCTGTTGGCACGGCAGGTCGCACTATTCAACAGCTCATTTGGGAAGGTGACGGTTTAATTGCTGCGGGTGACTACTGGGTTCAAACCTGTGCCGACGCGGGGGGTACTGTTACTGAAAAGATAGAAATAAACAACTGTTCGTGGGATAGGCTTGGTGTCGCCGGCACGCAAAAGATTACTGTCTCCGATAAACCGGTACTTGCAGTTCGAAGTAAACTGGACGGTAACTTTGTTCCAGGTGCCACCGTCACCTATGTATCGGGTACTACCGGACTGAACGGCGATACCGACTATTCACGAACGACAACGGGCGCCATTGATGTTGTTCTTGGGGCAGGAGCCTTTGGGACAAACAAACCCGTCTCCGTTCTAGGTACCAATAGCCCATGGGAAGGTTGTCTTTCCGATTCCACTGGCAATAACTGTCATATCAAAGTCGCTCCTAACGAGAACAAGACGATTGTGGTGAATTACCAGAAACTACCCGATCTTACCTTTGAAATGCGCAAAACTGGCAGTACTGGAGGCTACACTTCAGCGCCTCTCACCCTCTTCTATGGTGAAGGAGTGGAATTACACTTTAAGGGGGAGAGATGTTCACGTTATTCCGCGACCAGTGGCACTGTTATCGGAGGTGCTTCATCAAACCCTGCAACGAGCTTTGGCATCGCCCCGCCATCATCAACGCAAAAGAATATATCCAATACATCTTTCATATCGGAAAACGTTTCTTCACTTGTTTCCCCCACGTATACCTTCAACCTCACCTGTTCCAATACGACCGGTTCTGTAACCAAGACCCTGGCAGTAACTATTGTCGCAAAGGACGCAAACCTTTCTTGCTCCGCAACTCCCAACCCACAATTTATCGATCAACCTGTTACGTGGACTGCAAAGGGGGCACCAGCAGGGACAACATACTCGTGGACAGGTACAGAATTTTCACCGGCAACAAAGACAGGCAACCCAGTCACACAAAGCTATGCATCGGTCGCGACACCTACTAAGACTGCCACATTCGTTGCCACCTTCCCGCAAGGACAAAAGAGTTCTCCGATTTCATGTAGTACTCTCGTGAACGGACGCCCCGACCTCACCGCCTCCGCACCAACACCGTCCGGTTCGACCTTCCCCGGGACAAGCTCGTTCGTCGCCAATGTACCGATCCGTCTCAATGGCACCGTTTTCAACAGCAACGAAGCCTGGAGCGCGAATACATCCCGAGGTGACTTCGAGAACGTCTTCCAGGTGACGCTCAGCGCTCCGTCTGCCTCGTCGCGCTCGTGGGCTGAGCTCGGTGTCGTATCGCTCTGGCCGAACAACCCGCTTGCTAAGGGAGGAAGCCGCGCCGTGCAGGAGCTCGAGTGGGGCGGCGACAACTCGATTGCGGCGGGCACCTACTACCTACGCCTCTGCGCCGACACCTCGCTCGACATCGTCGAGAAGAACGAGGGCAACAACTGCACTGAACGTTCCCTGCCTGTCACCGTCGTCTCGCGTCCCACCCTCAACGTCCAGAGCAAGCTGAACGGCGTCCTCTCGACCACCAACAATGCGAATGCCACTATCACCGCGTCACCGACCGCGTTCGGAGGCACCACCAACTACTCGCGCAGCGCCGACACCGATATCAACGCCACCCTGACGCCGGGAGCCTGGAGTGACTATGCGCTCGTCCCTGTCCAGAACACGAGCTCTCCATGGGAAAGTTGCACCTCTGTCTCAGGAAACAACTGCACCGTCAACGTACCTGGAGGACAGTCCAAGACCGTCACGGTGAACTATCAGTCGAAGCCCGACCTCACCTTCGAGCTGCGCAAGGCAGGCACCTCGAATGCGTTCCAGACAACTCCGCTTACCCTTACGTATGGCGAGGGCGTCGAGCTGCGTTACCAGGGCGCGCGCTGCAACACGTACTACTCGGCTTCCGCTACCGGTACTGCAGGCTCGTCTCCCGCCATGAGCTGGAGCGACAACGTAGCGAGCTCCCCGAAGACCATTTCCAATACATCTCTCTCTACGGCGACTGTCTCGAATCTCACCAATTCGACGCATACCTTCACCTTGTCCTGCACCAACAGCGCGGGCGCGGTCTCGAAGACGCTGACGGTGACTGTCGGGCTCCCGTCCAACATCTCCTGCGCCGCTTCTCCAAATCCGATCTTTATCGACAACTCCTCTAGCTGGACAGTAACGAACGCACCGAGTGGCTCGACATATTCCTGGACGGGCACCGACTTTAACCCTGCAACCAAGACCGGGAACGGCGTGTCGCAGACGTACGGTACTGCCGGCACAAAAACTGCCACTGCCGTCATTACCGCTTCAGGAGGGCAAACGGCAACCATTACCTGTTCACCCTTGACGGTGAACGGACG
>PFDR01000002.1:9802-10302 GCA_002772545.1 Candidatus Peregrinibacteria bacterium CG10_big_fil_rev_8_21_14_0_10_49_10
TAATGTCCCGATTACGATTAAGGGTTCTATAAATAACTCTGGTGTCGACGCTACTGCTCCAACGCAAAACGGCACCTTCTTAAATTCTATCGAATTGTCGCTCACAAACCCTGCGGGTGGTAGTCCAACCTGGACACTTCTTTCCGATGTTCTACAACTGTCTCCTGATCAAACCCCTCTTGATATCGGAGAGAGAGATCGGACTATTCAGGATCTCATTTGGGGTTCTCAGAGGGACTCTGTTTCCTCGGGCACCTATTGGCTTCGAGTATGTGCAGATGCAAAGGGTGCTATTCCAGAAAAAAATGAGATCAATAATTGTTCGTCGAGCCTTGAGGTTGTTATTTCACGATTCCCCGACCTCGTGGTTTCAAAGGCTCCAGTGCCGGTGCAGGCAGGTGAGTTGACGCAGGGAGCTGTCTATACCTTTACCGGGGATATTCAGAACGCAGGACAGACTTCTATCGTGAGTCCGGATAGTTTCAATAGCCGTTTTCTTA
>PFDR01000089.1 GCA_002772545.1 Candidatus Peregrinibacteria bacterium CG10_big_fil_rev_8_21_14_0_10_49_10
TTCTCCAACGAGAATCACATCGGGGTCCTGACGCACAAGAGCACGCAACCCTGTGGCAAATGTAAGGTTGGCTTCGGGGTTTGCCTGTATGTGATTAATACCGGCAATTTTATACTCCACCGGATCTTCGATGGTGGAAATGTTCACATCGGGTGTATTACGCAGAATGATAAGAGCATAGAGCGTTGTAGATTTTCCGGAGCCGGTAGGACCTGTAGTGAGAAGCATCCCAAAGGGCTTGTGTGCTGCCGCTTCTAGGGTCTCCTGGTTCTCTTTGGAGAACCCCAGTGCATTGAGCGTGAGACGACTGACGTAGGAAGCGAGCAAACGCATCACGACTTTTTCACCATCCACCACGGGAACAATGGATACACGAATATCTGTAACAGATCCGTCCGGAGCAGAGTGGCGAATGGCGCCGTCCTGGGGAGCAAAGTGTTCATCTATACGCATGTTACTTTCTATTTTTATAAGGTTCACCACGCCCTCGTAGTAAATTTTGGGGATGCGTCCGGCCTCGTGCATGACACCGTCCACACGAAAACGGACAATGGATAATTTTTCCCCTTGCGGCTCAAAGTGAATGTCTGATGCACGCAGTTGAATGGCATCGTTGATAATTTCATCCAGAATTTCCGGCGCAACCTCCTTCTCTGCATCCACAATTTGCTGAAAACGTGTGGCGAGCGGCTTGCGGTACCGCAGGAACATAGCCTCTATACCTTCCTTAGATGCATAGACGTAGGTAATTTTTCCTTTGTAGGTATCGGCATTCTCGTCTTCCTTCTTCCCCAAACCAAACAGTCCACCTCCGGACTTCTTTTTCTTTTTTGGTTTTGATTGTTTTTCTTTTCCCTTCTTCTCTTCATTTTTTTCATCTTTGTTCTTCTCTTTTTTTCCATCTGTTTCTTCTTCTGTAAAATACGCCTCCTGCTTATTTAAATTCATACGAATGATTTCTTCCAGGTGTTCCTGCTGAGGATCGGAGGCTGCAACAGTGATAGACTTTTCATCTTTTTGCACAACAATGACGTAGTATTTGCGTGCCACTGCTTCCGGCAGAGCAAAAATAGTATCTACACCGGGAGGATGAGATTGCAGATCGAAATACTCCAGTTTGTAGTGTTCGGCGAGTGCGCTCTGCACAAGATTTTGGCTTATAAGACCCTGTTCCGTCAGAATTTCGATGAGAGGAATTTGCTGGTCCTTTGCTTCCAGCAGAGCTGTATTCAGCTCTTCCTCTGAGAGGTAACTCTGTTCCACGAGTATTTTGCCGATGTCTGTATCTGCGAGTGGCATGCGAAAGAAGTAAAATGACTGCTACAGTGCAGACTTCACCCGTTTGATGATGTCTGTTATGGGAGTATTGGATTTTACAAAGTAATCAATGGCACCAAGCTCCTTGGAGCGGACAAGATCTTCGTCCTGACCTAAGTTAGAAAGCACAATGATTTTGCACCTCTTCTTTTTGGCTTTGAGCTCTTCCATAAACGTAAACCCGTCCATTTGCGGCATAATGAGATCCAAAAGAATCATGTCGTATGCAATTTTTGTAGCCTCCTCCAGAGCATCTGCACCGTTGCTGCATGTTTTGGTTTCAAAACCCTCATGGTTGAACTTGAGTTCAAGCGCATGTGCAAGAGGATGTTCATCTTCCACAATAAGAATTTTTTTACCGCCCGTCTTTGGCTTTGCCGCTTTTGTATCTGTTTCCGCAGGCTGCTTTTTTGCAGGCATAGGTTGAACCGGTAAATCCTCTTATTTTAGCAGAAAAAGCTATGTACAGCAATACATAGCAGTCTTCGCCTCTGCCCTGAGAATCTTCACCGGCAAAGAATATTCGCAACTTGTTCCTTGCAAGCCAAAAGCTTGTCTGTAGACTTCTTCTTGGTTCTTTTCCTGTTTCCTTCTGATGAGTAAACGTGCCCTGGTATCCGTATCCGACAAGTCCGGAATTGTAGAATTCTCCCGGGCACTTACGGAACTCGGGTATGAAATTCTCTCTACCGGAGGAACCCAGAGAACCCTGGAAGAAGCCAAAATACCCGTTATTTCCGTAGAGGAGGCCACGCAGTTTCCCGAATGTTTTGGGGGGCGTGTGAAAACGATGCATCCTCTGATTATGGGGGGCATTCTCTTTCGCCGTGATGAAATAAATGACTGCGAAGAAGCCAGGGCACAGGGTATACAACGCATTGATTTGGTTGTAGTAAACCTCTACCCGTTTGAAGAAACGGCGAAGGACGAAACGAAATCTGAAGCGGAACGTATAGAGCAAATTGATATTGGCGGACCTACACTTCTACGCAGTGCAGCTAAAAATCATGCACACGTCACTGTGATTTGTGATCCCGATGACTACACACGTGTAGAAAGAGAATTGAAAGAGAATGGTGATACGTCTCCGGAACTTCGAAAGGAGCTGGCCGAAAAGGTCTTTGCCCGCACGGCAGCCTACGACAGTTGTATAGTAGAATCGCTTACAGCCGGGAGAAATAGCAGCCTTCTGCTCACCAACGGCATGAATCTGCGTTACGGCGAAAACCCGCATCAGTGGGGAAAATATTACGATATTGCAGGTCAGGAGCGGAGATGGCAGGTGCTCCAGGAAGAGAAGAAGATGAGTTACTTAAATATTTTGGACGCCGATGGTGCTATGAATCTTGTCTGCGAATTTGAACAACCCACTGCCGCCTGTATAAAACATGCTAACCCCAGCGGGGTGGGCACGCATACGGATATATGTGAGGCATTCCAGCGGAGTTACGACGCCGACCGTCTCTCTGCCTTTGGTGTCATCATTGCGCTGAATCGGGAATGCCCCGGGGAGATCGTAAAAAAAATTCTGGACCAGAAGATTTTTGCCGAAGTCATTATTGCTCCCAACTTCACAGAAGATGCTCTTGCATTACTGAAAGAGAAGCCAAAAATCCGTACTATCCGGTACGTGTGTCCTCAGGAGAAAACCCAGATAACGTACCGCTCCATGCTTGGAGGAATGTTGGTGCAAAATGAAGATACAAAAGTGGTCACAAAGGAAGATCTTACCTGTGTAACGGATGCACAACCAACTGACGCACAGATAGAAGATCTCCTCTTTGCTTGGAAGGTAGTCAAACATACCAAGAGTAATGCCATTGTCTTTGCAAAGAACCAGGTTACCACCGGCATTGGCGGCGGCCAGACAAGCCGGGTGGACTCCACCGTCATTGCTGCCAAACGTGCCGGAGAGAATGCAAAGGGTTCTGTAATGGCAAGCGATGCTTTTTTTCCTTTCCCGGATTCCATAGAAGAAGCGTCAAAACATGGAATTGTTGCTATTGTTCAGCCGGGAGGATCTGTAAAAGATGAGGAAGTGATTGCAAAGGCAAATGAACTTTCTCTGCCGATGGTTTTTACGGGAGTGAGGAGTTTTAGACACTGAGTGTTCACTCGTTTACTCGTTCGCTCGTTTACTCGTTCTCCTCTCTATTTGCGGAACAAGCGAACGAGCAAACGACTGATATAATTACAAAGAACGTCGTCCCGCTATCGCCTCCTTTAGCGTTACCTGATCTGCAAATTCGATGTCTGCACCCATGGGGAGACCATGTGCCAGACGTGTAACAGATGGTACTACCCCACTCAATTTTTGTGAGATGTAGGTTGCCGTAGCTTCGCCTTCTACGTCCGGATTTGTGGCAACAATGACCTCCGTGATGCCACCCTCTGTACAGCGTTTTATAAGCTCGGCGAGTTTGAGTTGCTCAGGACCAAAACCGTCGATGGGAGAGAGTACTCCATGCAACACATGGTAAAGACCTTTATAGGAAGTACGCTCAAAGGAAATAACTTCGAGCGGATGCTCTACCACCAAAATAGTGCTGCGATCTCGTGAAGCATCTGCACAAATAGAACACTGCTCCTGCAGACTCACCATCTGACAACCCGTGCAATACTTGAGTTCATTTTTAAGTGCCGTCAGAGCCTTTCCCAGACCTTCCGGTGAAGCTTTGGAACTCCTGAGAAGATGGAACGTAAGGCGTTCCGCAGACTTGGGCCCTATACCTGGGAGTTTGGAAAACTCATCTATGGTCTGCTGAATTTGGGGAGGGAGGAGGGACATTGTAAGTAGTATACATAGACACATGTGAAGAGCAGAATTAAGAATTGTGAATTAAGACAATTTTTTTGGTACCTAATCTCAATTCTAAATCCATAATTCACAGATACTAATAGTCCTCACCCTTCCTCAGCCTCCTCCCTATATCCTTCTCTTTTATTTTTTGTCGTTTATCATAACGAGCTCTTCCCTTGCCAAGACCAAGAAGCACTTTGATGTATTTCCCGGCACGCACTTCCAGCGGAACAAGCGTCATACCCTTTTCATCCAAAGCGGACTGCAACCTACGCAGATCTACTTTGGAAAGAAGAAGTTGGCGATCCCGGCCGGGATCGTATTCCTCCAAACCGGATGCATGCGCATAGACTGCAATTTTTGCGGAGCGGAGAAGGGGCTTGCCACCCAAAAAAGAGACATAGGATCCTGCCAGATGCACGTTGCCCGCTCTGCAGGACTTCACCTCCTGGCCGGTAAGAATAATTCCCGCCTCGAGGGTATCTGAAATCTCAAGATCAAAACGAGCACGCCGGTTCTGGGCAACAATCTTCATTTTCTTAAGAATTATGCTGGAGACTACCCTATAGTCCAAGAAAATGGCTTAAATCGGCTATATAGATAAGAATGATTGCTTGACATATATGCAATAAATAGTTAGTATGACTGGGTCAGCATTGTCCTCTCTGCGTATCTCCCCTGATTTGTGTAAGAGAGCAAGTTAGAGGAGATACGCAGCGGCGAACGCCTATGCGTCTCGAAAAAAGGCTTCAAGACTGACGACATCACGGGGCTTTCCTGTTTTTATGGGGTGAGCCCCGTATTTTTAATGTCAAATAATCTCAGAGGCTCCACAGTTAGAACTGTAACAAGCCTTCACAGGCTTGTAGAGAAGAAAGAATACATGACATCATGCGTTCCCCAACTAGGAGTGCGGCCAGAGTTCCCAGTGCCAAAAAAGGTCCGAAGGCAATATGGCTTTTGCTGGTGAGCTTTTTTGTAAGGAGCAAAACTGCGGCCACGGCAGCCCCCGTAATGTAGGCAAAAAAGAGCATGAAGAGTACAGACTCCCATGTACCAAGGAGAGCACTTAACCCTACGGCCAGAAGAATATCTCCGGTGCCTATCCATTCTCCTTTACTCAGTAACCACTGCAGTGCAAAAAAGCCAATACCTATAAGAAAGGCAAGAGGCTGCAGCTCCCCTGTAAGAACGGTGTAGATACAGGAGAGAGTAATGAAGAAGGCGCTCAGCACATCGGGAATCCCCTGAATATAGGCATCAATTACGGCTATGATCAGGAGCAACCAGAGTGCGAGTGCGAGAATAGCGGCACTTAAAAGTGTAGGTGCTATGGAAAGAGAAGCCAGAGCCAGTAATCCCGATGCAAGTTCCACAAGCGGATACTGCAAGCTCAACGTCTCTTTGCACGCACTACACTTCCCTCTAAGGAGGAGGAAGCTGACAACAGGAACAAGGTGCTGCGGACGCAGTACGGCTCCACAGTGGGGACAACAGGATCGTCCTTGTATACTGCGACGAAGCGGCAGACGGTAGATGAGCACATTCCCAAAACTTCCGAAGACGAGCCCGCACAGAAAAAAGAGGAGAGACACATCCTCCAGCGTAACACACCGTTTATCCCCGCACGAATGCGAGTATGCGGCGGCGCTGTAGAACCAATGTGCCGCAGAGCGTGAGAAATGTGGCAACCGACAGACCCAGACCGGAATCCGGCAGGGTAGAGGCACTCTGAATTTGTGTAACCTCCTGCGGTTGTGCCCACATAGTTTGCACCGGTGCAGGATTCCACTGTGGAACAACGGGGGTAGCTTCTTGCATGTAGGCGATATCTGCAGGAGCCTGTTCCTGTGTTTGCGTATTGCTCCCTTTTTCCTCTTCCTGTGGAACATCAACTTCCGGAGGAATATCTGCTTCCGGTTGCGGCTGCTCTGCTTCCTCGATGTGGGTGCTTGTCTCTTTATTTTGCTGAGGATCCCAGCTGCCCCAGGTATTTTCATCCTCGTTTGCAATTGCTTCTATATCCCAGTTGGCAGGAATGGGTGTTACCGTAGGCGGAACCGGCACCTCCTTACCGAACCTGTTCACAATAGATTTTGCACGCTGTGTCATACGTCGTATTTCCTCTTCCTGTAGATCCTGCTGTACGGTTACATTCTCCGTATTTGTAACAGAATACTGTTTTTGCGGAACAGTCAGCCATGCTGTCACCAGAGGTGCACCAAAGGTGTACACATGGTAAATGCCCAGAGCAAGACTGCCGCCCACAACTGCACCTGTAAGTTGGCGGAGAAGGGAACGGCCTGTTCGGCCGATTTTGCTTATTGGTTCCTGTGTCATATTGTTTGAGTTTTCCTATAAGTATAGCAAATTTGTGCCCTTTTGCCTAGACTGGAGAAAGTCTCATATATATGTTGGAATCAACTTTCCTGGAATAGATTATGGAAACAAAAGAAGAAATTCTTAGGGAATGCAGAAAATTATCTGTGGGAGGTACGACGAATATAGATGGGGTTGAGGGTGAAGAAATAACACTGGAAATTATGGACCCAAGAATCTCAGATCCCATGGTGGCACATCTTCGGGATATTTTTTCTGACCCGGCTTGCAGAGAACCAGTATTGCCCTTACGGGCGAAAAGAACATTAGTCGTACCTTCGGATTTGTAGATGACTTCAGATAAGGGGAGCAGATTATTTTTTGAGTAAACTACTCTTCCACCGCTCCGGCTGGAATGCCTCCAGTCGTTCCACAGGACACGAAAAATCCTCTTCTGCCACACCCGGAGGGAGCTTTTGATCGTAGCCGAGTAAAATGAGATCGGGGTTGACTTCCAGCACGGGAACCAAATAGTCTGCCGCATCGCCCAGTAGAACGGTTATACCGGGATATGCGGATGCAATGGCCTGCATACGTTCTTCCTGGTTTTGCTGCGGGATGATTTTTTTTATGCGCTGCACTGTGGCATCCCGGGCTACAACCACAAAAAGCTCCCCCCGCTCTTGCGCTTTGCAGAGAAGAAAATGGTGGCCGGGGTGGAGGCGGTCAAAGGTACCAAAGACGAGTATCTTCACATCACAAGATTACGCTGAATTAAGAATCAGGAAGTAAGAATTATGAACTTTTTCCCTGGGTTCTTATCTTAGTTCTTACTTCCTGATTCTACAAAGTGGAAGTACTCATACGCAAAATCCCAACTACTGTAGGTCAACAGCAAAGATATTCTTTGCATCCATCACATACAGCCGTGCTTCCTCAGGATCCACATAGAAATCCTTAAGAATGTCTACAGAGCCTTCGAAGACATACTGTTTTAAGTAGGTGGACTCACCGGTCGCCCCGCCATCACTCACAACCACCACTCTCTTGTTTGCAGAATCCAGGAAGTAAAGGTTTCCGTCTAAGACCTTAAAGATCCTGGTGGCGCTTTCCAATATGTTGCCCGGAAGTTGGCGAATAACAAACGGTCGCTGTTCGCCACGGAAGAGTTTTATGACCTCCCCATGCTCCTTAAGAATATACACACTGCCATCTATGGTCATATCTATGGCGCCGGAAAGATCTCCGTTTACATTGTATTCACTTGGCGCTGCATAGCGATTGGAGTAACGCTCATACTTGTAAATCTGATTATTTTCCGGAGAGAGGACATACACATATCGTAACCAGGCAGCAGCATCCGTTCCGGTTATCCAGCCGGCCGGGTCTTCTGTTTTCATGGAAGTAGGCTGGTTGGAAATCAGCTCTATAACGCTATTGTCACTGGTCTGGAAAACCAGCGTTTTGTAGCGGTCAAAGTAGGTACCGTAGAGAATTTGTGCACCTTCAGTAATGGTATCGGGATCGTCTATGGAATTGAGCAGAACTCTGTAGACTGCATTTTGGTCATAGGAGGCGAACTCTCCGTCCGCAATTCCTATAAGACCCCGGGCAGACACATTGGGGTTCTTTGCAGACATGCTCACTACAACCCTGGGGGAGAGGCGAATAATATTGTTGATTTCTTCCCGCTTTGTGCGAATGCGACTCAGGAGATCATGCGCCTGCGACCTAAAGAGCTTATCTTCATTGTCCATGACTTGTCTTGCACGCTCTTCCGCACGTTCCAAAATAGCATTCGAAGAATCCATTTCGCCGGTGAGGTATCTGTTTTCGGCTGTGCGAAGATCCGACTCTATTTCTGTAATAATCTGTTCCAGTTCTGCTCGGCTCTTGCTCCTCTGGCTATATGTGGAGAGGTTAACAACTGTCCAGACAAAGAGAAAAACAATAAAAATACCTGCAAGGAGCAGAAGATGCGCCCTCCTCTTGCGTGTTGGATCTTTGAGATCTTTCATAAAGACAGTTCCTTTCTTTTGTGCTACTGCAAGCCAACCTGCAGAAGAGACAGTGTCCTGTAGACGTTCAAAGAGACCTTTTACAGCATCCAGGATTCTCCCCACAAATGCCTGAGACGTCTGCTTGCCCCTTCTGCCGGAACGGCGGCTTTTTACAGTTTTGAGTGCTCCGGATGAACGTACTGTTCTTGCTCCCTCCACCTGAAAAATGCCCAGTGCCGCCATTTCTTTTTCGGCCTCCAGTTCCACCTTTACTTCATCAAGTAACTGGTCACCCCGCTGTGCGTGCTGTGCAAGTTGCGCAGGAGTAAGTGCACGCAGAAGACGCTGCGTGCTGAAAATGAGAACATCTTTTGCCTCCAGCCCTCCACTGGCTATGTGCACGAAAGCCGGCGTAGGTTTGCCACGACTATATTCGGTTATCTGGCTGGCAGAACTCGCTCGCACCACATAGGCTTCTGCACGGCCCGCATGGGAAACGTGCAGTGTTTGCTCTGTATCTACTATGGCAAGAATAGCATGAATATCCTCTATCTTTCTGGCGAGCAAAAGCCCTTTAAAAAGACCATTGAGTTCTTTGAGTGAGCCATCCAATCGGGCGGCCGCATCTCCCTCTGTTTCCAAAAGGGCATGCCTGACGATGTTCATCGTTTCTTTTTCCAGTGTTTTAGCTTCCTGCGCAGAGGCATGCACCTGCAGTAAAAAACACACCTGTTCACCAAGCGCAGAGGTTGCGGAAGTCGCCGCAAGCTTTACTCCGCCGATCGTTTTTGTATGCCCAGTCTGGACGCTAATAGCCATCAGGTACGCAGGCTACCTTATGTTCATAAATACGAGCAAGTTTGCTTTATTGTGTTTGCGTACAAAATGTCATCGATTAAACGACTGCCCTCTCTCCGGAGAGAAGGATTTACTCTCGCTTCCCTCCATAATTTTGAAGGTATTTTCATTGAAGAAAGAGGAGAGAAAAGATGGACAATACAGAGAAATTCTCCGGGGAGTAAATGTAAGAAATACAAATTTCATAAGTAAAAATTTGTTTATTGTAAGCCAAAAAAAGCACTTTATAACAAATAATCTATTGCTAATTACTCCTGAGAAGAGTACTGTAGCAACAGTGAATTATCACTATTCTATTTTTTACACAATTTTCTACACATGAAGACAGTAGGAGAGTGGTTGCGAGGAGAACCGAATGCGCAACCAGGAAAGGGAGGGCGGCCCACACCACCGAAACGTTCACAACGAACGCGGCACGGATTCCGCCCACCACAAGGAAAGCGGGTCGCTCCTTTCGGAGCACCTCGCAAACATCACGGGGGGATGCCTCCCCAGGCTGCAAGACAGCCACAGGGGGCGGGTCCCATACGCCAGAGCGGCTTGCGCATCTATCCCCTTGGCGGATTTGAACAGGTAGGGCGCAACTGCATCTGCATAGAAGTGGATGGAGACATTTATATGGTAGACCTCGGTCTGCAATTCCCCGATGAGGACATGCTTGGGATCGACTATCTCGTCCCGGACATTTCTTCCCTACGGGGTAAAGAACACCGTATAAAGGGAATTTTATTCACGCACGGTCACCTGGACCACATAGGAGCAGTGCAGCACTTACTGCCGCAACTGCATTTCCCACGCTGCTATGGCACAAAACTAACCATGGCTATGGTGCGCAAGAGACTGGATGAGGAAAAACTCACCAGTAAGGCTCAATTGCAGCCTGTAGCATACGGAGAAAAAATTCGACTCGGAAAAGTTGAAATTGAATTTCTCCGTGTGACACACAGTATTCCGGATGCCGCAGCCATTGCACTGCACACTCCCTATGGAACCATAGTGCATACGGGAGACTTTAAGTTTGACCTTACACCTACAAATGAGCCTCCGGCTGATTTTCAGCGACTTGCTGAGCTGGGGAATAAAGGTGTGTTGGCAATTATTGCCGACTCTACCAACGCAACCAAACCGGGTGTGAGTATGAGTGAGAGCCAGATTTCTCAGACGCTCTACGAGCTCATCCGTGATGCGGAGGGACGTGTGATTGTTTCCACATTCAGTTCATTGCTGAATCGCATTCAGCAGGTAATCGACCATGCGAAACAATTTGACCGCAAAGTGTTTGTTTCGGGGAGAAGTATGCTGAACAACATAGAAATTGCTCAAAACCTGGGGTACATCAAAGCTCCCCGTGGACTCATACGCAAAGTAAGCCCGGCAATGTCAAAGCTTCCTCCAAAGGAAGTTCTGATTATTACAACAGGGAGCCAGGGTGAGGAAAATGCAGGTCTTGCACGTATTGGTCTTGGAACCCATCGGCAAATTTCTGTGGAAAAAGGCGATACTATTATCCTGAGTTCCAACCCTATTATTGGAAATGAACGTTCTGTTGCCAAGGTAATCAATAACCTGCACTTGCAGGGCGCAATAGTAAAAACGAATGCTGAGCTCGCATTGCACACCACGGGACATGGTTATCAGAATGACCTGCTGATGATGCACAGGTTGGTAAAAGCAAAACATCTTATCCCTGAACACGGCGAACCGCACATGCGTCAGGCGCATGCGGATATTGCCAAAACCATTGGCTATGAGGAGAACCAACTCCACATGCTCATCAATGGTGAAATTCTGGAATTTGACGCCCAGGGTAACGCCCGTAAGAGCAAACAGAAACTGACTGTGAATGATGTGATTATTGATGGACGTGGCAGCGCAGGCGAAGGCCAGCGTGTGCTCAACGACCGCAAGGTCATGAGTAAGGGTGGCATGATTGCCATTCTCTTCCGTGCCTATACAGAAAGTAAGCGGCTGGTGGGGAACCCCGATGTGATTACACGGGGCCTCATTTACGGTTCCGAGCAGCAGGAAATTACACAGGAGGTTATCGAAACAGCAAAAAAGGCATATGAAGATGCCCTGAATCGTGGTGAAACCGACCGCAAAGCCCTTAAGCGTGCGGTAACCGGTGCACTCTTCCGCTACTTTGACCGCAAGCTGGACCGGGAACCGATGATCGTTCCCATAGTAGTAGAGGTCTAGTAATGATTTTTCCCTCCACTACCACTTCTCGTCCCGCCAAGGTTCGCCAGAGGTGGACGAAGGGGGATGGTCATACCGATTGTTATGGAAATCTAATCGCAAAAGCCGCACTCACGAAGAGGAGCGGCTTTTGTTTTTATCTCTGTGAGTTGCCCGCTGTCATTCTGCCTACCGGGCGTAGCTCGAAGAATGAAGACTGGAACCCATCGAAGAGTGTGGGCGCAGCGAATAGATTTTTACCTTAATACGTTATTATAAATGTATGAACTACTCTGCCATCTTCTTCGATCTCGACGGCACACTTGTCAATACCATTGACTACTGGGCGGAAGCCTATATGCATTCACTTCGAGATATTGGAGTGGATATCTCTGGGCAGGATTTTTTAGATGAGATATACGTGCTCAATACGTCATTTGATGAAATTATGCAGGACATTGGAGTGGATACTAATACTGCTAACATTTTTCGTAAAAAACGTGACCAGCGCTACGAAGAAATATTACGTACTCGACCACTCTGGTTTGCAGGGACAGAAGAACTGCTCCGTAAAACAGCAGATAAGTACCCTACAGGGATTGTAACAGGGTCACACAAAAGTTATATAGAGGCAATGGAAGAACAAATTAGCTTCTCTCCTCTTGTAAGAACAATTGTTGCCGCCGATGATACTCCCGGCCACGGAAAGCCAGAGCCGGATGGCCTGCTCCTTGCTGCAGATCGACTGGGAGTGGACCCTAAAGCCTGCATCTACATTGGCGACCAGCAGTTTGATGTGGAAGCTGCAAATGCTGCAGGAATGGTAAGTTGTTTGCTATGGACTGAGTTTACACCGGCAACGGCGGGAGAGGAGGCAGAAATATGTGTTGAATCTTTTGGGGAGATACGTGAGTTACTGGAACTCTAAATAGTATGTCGTATGTGGTATATCGTATATGGGAAATCTGCATACGACATTCGACGTCTATCAAAAACTAGTCTGCAGCAAGGATTTCCGGATGTTCCCCCAGGTGTTGCAGAAGTTGCACAATAACCCAGGAAATACGGATCACATCTTTCATGCTGACTGACTCTTCCTTGGTATGCACGTGCTGCGCACCGTTTGCATAATTTATGGTTGCAATACCTTTATTGGTAAGATCCCCTGCGTCGCTGCAGGCCCGTGTGACCTGCATACTTGTTTCTATGCCCATCTCTTTATGAATGGAGCAGATGGTTTTAATGAGCGACATATTTTCTTCGTGGTGATACCCCTCTCTGCGTGAGGTGTATTCCAAGTGCGCCTTTGGCACAAAACCACCGGAGGCACTGAACTTGTAGAGAATGCTATCAATGATGCGCTGATACTCTTCTAAAAGAGTTTCTGCAGCGAGCGACGTAAACGCACGCACTTCTCCTTCTATGGTAGCTTTCTCTGCAACCTGATTGACCGAATCTCCACCCTGAATTTTTCCGATATTGGCATAGAGACTCTTGTTTATTTTACCCTGCGGAAATTGTGCCACTGCCGCCGCAGCCATATGAATGGCACTCACACCTTTTTCCGCCTCAAAGGCATGTGCTGCCCGTCCTTCAAACACCACACGAAAATTGCGCTTGTATGGTCCGGCTATCACAAAGACCCCTGCCGGGGCTGCCCGGTCCAAGAGCATGCCATGCCGTGCCCGGAGATGGTCCTTCTTGAGCTTCCGCACGCCTACTCCTCCTACTTCCTCTCCAACAGTGAAGAGGAGGTCCACGGGGCAGCAGGGAAGATTTTGTTCTTTGATGTAACGCAGAGCTGTGAGAATTTCAAAAATGCCCGCTCCATCGTCTGCAGTAAGCACGGTAAGCCCGTCACTTTTTACGAGATCATCCTTACGAACCACTTTTACATTCTTACAGGGCATGACGCTATCCATGTGCCCTCCGAGCAGAAAGGCATCTTTGCCTTCACCCAGGTACGCAAGAAGATTGCCTGCCGCATCCTTCCGTGTTTTTGCCCCAAGGTGTTCTTCCATTTCCTCCCGAAGCAGTTCTGCCATGGCATCTTCCTCCCCGGGTGGATTATCTGTTTCCAGAATTTTGACGAAGAAGGGGTATTGCTCCTCTGTAAAACTGCGAAAACTGTCTGGAATTTTCTTCATGACAGATTGATTCTAACGATCAAGAGTATGAACACAAGTATAAGACGCACCGTGCGCTTTACACTACAAGAGAAAACCCTTCCCTCAGTAGAGCAATAAGTGACCGAAGAGATGGCCGCAAAACAGAGGAATGTGTTCCTTCCAATACCTGCGAAGGAGATTGTATAGTGGCAATACGATCATGTGCCGCAATTTGTTTTCTTAGTGGTGGAAGACCGTGTACCACCATACCATTCTTACTGCGTGCATCTGCCAACTGAATACTGTTGCCTGTGTGTGCCCATTTTCCATCACTCTCCGTGTAGAGCCCCGAGTGGCAGGCAGAAGAAAAGGTGAGAGGTTGATCGCCAATGCGCACCAGAATATGCGCTCCGTGCGTGGTATTGCGATACTGTTCACTGTAGGCATCCACCGGAAGATCCGGAGGAATACCAAGGTGGGCCATGAGGTGCAGGTCCCAAAGAGGTGTGAGACCCTCCAGGCATTCGGTAATGGTTACCATACTGGTAGAGCCCTGCAGTCGGGGATTTATTTCCATGACGTACACATGATTGGAGGCAGAGTCGACAAGGAAATCCATACCGAACCATCCACGGTACCCTCGTACAGAAAGGGCGTCTCCCACCGTTCTTGTAAGACGATGCACTTCTTCCTGCATAGTAGAAGGAAGGACTGATGCGCTATCCCAGTCGTTACCGCAGTATGCAGCGCTGTTCACACTGCACTCCGGCGGACCGATGATCTGCAGGGAAAAATCTGTTGTGACTGTTCCCTCCGGTGTTGCCACGGCATTGATATTGAGTGATGGGCCTTCTATGAAGTCTGCATACTTTACGACTTCATCGGCAGAGATGGTGAGTTTTGCAAATTCGTCTTCTGTGCGGAGGAGCAGTGTGCCCTTCCCGCCGGTATACACCTGATCCAGCCGCTGGATGGCACACCCTATTGATCCCTTCTTCCATGAACACTCACCAAATGGTTGCACGAGAGAGGGGATAACGGCTTCGGGACAAACCTCACGCAAAAAGGTGATGGCCGAATCCTTACTCTCCATTTCATGAACCAGTGCCGAGGTTGGAGCAAAGAGCTTCCAGCCGCTTTGGGCACAAACTGCTTCTATACCTGCACTGTTTACATACGGAATGACTGCCACCTCTGTTGCGGCAGATGCCACTGCTTCCGTAACAACGGGATGTGCCAGGAGGGCGGAAGTGGAAGCTGCCCGGTTGCCCGAGTGGACACATGGAAATAATGCATGTACCGCATCAAAATCTCCGGTATCTTCCTGTGCCACACACAGAAAATGCGACGTATTGAGATATTCAAGGCCCAGACAAAATGACGCACGACGGGTGGTACGGAGAATGAGGAACGAGTCCAGTACTTTTTTAAGGGCTTCAGACATTGCTGTGCAGTGTAGGAACGAGAGGGAAGATATGCAAATGAGCTTCTCTCTTGAGGAGCTCTACTTCCTGATGATGAATGGGTGCCGAAAGAAGGGGGGCCAGATCCCCGCCTCCTTGAACGTAATGAAGAATCTCCTCATACCCCTGGGCATAGAGTGTATCTCTCGTAAATGCCCCGTGGGATGCTCCGTCTGCAAGACCTCGCTTCACTCTGAGTGTATGCACCCAGGCTTCTTCGGGGCTGCAACCACTCTCCTGTAATACCTGCCATGTTTCCCGGAAAGAATGACTGAGCGCTGTTTGTACGGACAAGTGACGCAGATACCAGCGGGAATGCCCCTGAGGATTTTCCACGTAACAAGCCACACCCTCTTCTCCCAGACGACCAAGGAGTGTGCCCACTCTGAGCAGAGGTTCTTGTTGCGCCGAGCCCCGTGCGTAGCGCAGAACATGTACACCAATTTCATGACGGGTGAGTGTGCTGAGCTCCTCCGTTGTAAGAGAAACATCTTCCCGAACCACCACTTTTTTGGTCCACTGGTTTACAAAAAGACGACTGGAGCAGGCATGGGAGGTTTCTACTTTCCAATCTGTAAGATTGCAGGAGAGCAGCGCCTGTCGGAATGTTTGTACAACCTGCTCTGCAGACACCGTGGCTTCCTCCTTTTTCTTTAGAAGCACAGGCTCTTTCCCAATGTGCCCCACAGAGAATAAAACCTGACTGAGAGAAGAAAATTCCTGGTCACTACCAATGAGTCCCAAGAGCAGTACCAGACTTTTGGTGAAACCTATGCGATCCCTATAGAGGGCGTCCAGCTCTGTTTCTACCGCAACGTCCGGAAAGGCAATATCTGAAACTCCCTGCTGTGCATACACAAAAGACGGTTCCTGAATTTCCCCCGAAAGGAACTGACTCTTCTGCTCTTCTGTATTTACAGGGTGTAATGCAGTAGAAAATTCCAGGTGAGATTCCAGTTGGATGATGGCATCGGTGATTTGTCGTTTTTGGGCAAGGTTCATATCGTTAGCATACAGGACTCTCTGACTGTTGCCCGAAGCCCTCACCCCCTGTTCCGCTATGGCGGAACATCCCCCTCTCCCGTAACGGGAGAGGGGTGCCCCGACCCAAACGTCGGGGCGGGGTGAGGGCTTCGGGCTAAAAACTCAATACTCGAATCACCTTCCCCACTACCTTTCTCCCCTCAAACGGTGTCCACCCACAAGCCGAGTGGAGTTCCTCTCCGTGAATCTCCCACTCCTCTTTAGGATCAACAAGAACAAGATCAAGTGATGCACCATCGACGATATCCTCTTTGCCGAGGCGGTAGTGTTCGTTGGGATTCATGAAGCAAAGTCGGACAATATCCGAATAGGTAATGTTCCCCTGCTGAGCTTCTGTGAGCAGTAAGGGCAACATGGTTTCCACGCCCGGCACGCCACTTGGGGCGGAGAGGGGAGGGCTCACCTCTTTTTCTTCTTTGAGATGCGGTGCGTGGTCAGTCGCAACCATATCAATGGTGCCATCTTTGATCCCCTGCCAAAGGGCAGCATTATCTTCTGTAGAACGAATAGGTGGATTCATTTTAAGGTAGGTGCCGAGGCGCCCATAATCATCGGTATTCAGGAAAAGATGGTGTGGCGTTACCTCACAGGTGATGGGAAGCCCTTCTGTTTTTGCCAATCGCACAAGTTCCAATCCGAGTCCGGTGGAAAGGTGTGCTATGTGAAGCATGGTGCCATAGCGTCGGGCAAGAGTTATGACATATTCAATGGAAGTCGCTTCGGATTCCGGCGGTCTGCGCAGACTGTGTGAAGCAACACCTTCATCTGTTATTTCTGCATTTGCTGCCTCATTCAAACGAGCATCTTCGCAGTGCGCTGTAATAGGACAGTGGATTTCGGCACAGAGTCGAAAGGCCTCCTCTACCACTTCTGGCTCTATTTTTAGATCTCCTGTCGAGTTTTCTAAAAAGAGCTTGAGCCCGCAGCAGCGCTTTTTGAGTCTCTTCATTTCTGGTGAGGGATCGGTCCATAGCTTGCGCAACTCCGACAGATGATCGTGCGTAATTGCTCCCATAAAGAACCGAATATCGCAGTCGGTAATCTTCTTTGCCCGCTCTACTTTATCTGCAAAAGCATCCACCGTGAATGTGGGAGGATTTGTGTTGGGCATTTCACAAACTGTAGTAACTCCACCGGCTCTTGCGGCTGCCGCTTCGGATGCCATGGTTGCCTTGTGTGTAAGCCCCGGCTCCCGAAAGTGCACATGAGCATCTATGAAACCGGGAAAGATGAGGAGACCGGAAGCATCCATGGTTTCATCTGCAATGCCATCCGATGATGTGAGGGAAATCTTTCCATTTTGGATAAGGATGTTCGTTTTGCCTTGTCCCGAATCATCCTGAGCTTGCTGAAGGATTGGTTTGGGGTCTTCTCCGGTGGAGTGGATGATGGTGCCTCCGACTATGAGTAATGTTCCATTCACGCTGCTTGGAGAAGCATACTGAGCAGTGCCATGCGGGTAATCATTCCGTTACGCACTTCACGGAAGTAGGCGGCTCTGGGGTTACTGTCCACAGCGGGATCTATTTCTCCCACTCTTGGAAGTGGATGCATAATAGTGCAGTTTTTGCCTTCCAGGTGTTTGGGGGTGAGGATGTATTTGAGCTTGAGACGATCATATTCGGACTGGTCGGCAAACCGCTCCTTTTGGACACGGGTCATGTAGACAATATCCGCATCCAGTGCCTTTTCCATCTCTTCTGACTCCGTGTATGAAATTCCTTTTTCCTTGAAGAAGTCTGTGACCTTTTCGGGCATAGTGAGCTCTGCCGGGGAGACGAGTGTAAACGTAACGTTTTCGTAGAGACCCAGGAGAAAACTGAGGGAATGAACCGTGCGGCCATACCTCAGATCACCCACCATGGTGATGTGTAGATTGTCTATGTGACCGATCTCCTTTTGGATGGTGTAGAGATCTAAAATGGCCTGGGTGGGATGCTGCTTGGGTCCGTCTCCTGCATTGATGAATGGAACCGGACTCACGCTTGCAGCTTTGTCTGCACTGCCCCCTTCGGGGTGCCGCATACAGATAATGTCTGCATACTGCCCCACCACCATAATGGTGTCTTCGATCGTTTCTCCCTTGTACAGAGAACTAAATTGGAAACCATCTGCCGTGACCACCTCACCACCCAGGCGAAGCATAGCTGTTTCAAAACTCAGCCGTGTTCTGGTGCTGGGCTCGTAAAAGAGACTCGCTAAAACTTTCCCCTGAAGTCGGTTATCTCCTCCTTTCTTCTCCAGTAACGTTTCCATGTCCTGAGACACCTTTAAAATAGCGTCTGTGTCATCTCGTGTGAGCTGCTTTGTGGACGTAAGGTGTTTGAATGAAAGCGACATTCTGTGGGCAGATGGTACTGAAGAAAAGGGAAATTGTCTACTAAATGACAGGGCTTTTATATGCCAAAAAAAGAGGTATATATTGTGCGAAGATAGTTTGACAATATGTCCAGATGCGCCTAATTTTTTCGTATCTTATCTTTGATGCTTTTTTTATAGGACACAAACGGGCCACCCATTGAAGCCCCAGTCCTACGTAAAAAAGCTTCATGCACGATGAGACAGCCCCCTGGTTAAGTTGATCCTATAAGGACAACATAGGTGCTTCGGCACCAACTCTACGTCAAAAGCGCTCAACTTCCAGGGGTGCTTTTTTGGCAAAGCCCCCTGCCCTTCCCTACCTACGGTCACAAAGACGACTGGGGCGTATTTCTGATCTGGTTCGACTACGCCCATCACAATAGAAAAGCTACAATCTCCCCGATGACCACAAAAGCAATAGCCACCTCCACCCTCTGGCAACTGGGGAGCCAGGTCACCATGGCCGCACTCAGTATTCTTACTGTGAAGTTTGTGGCTATAGGGCTAAGTAAGGAACTGGCCGGAAACTACAACTCCGCTTACGGCTTTTTGCAACTCTTTGGAATTCTTGCGGACTTCGGCTTGTATGCCGTTGCGGTGCGGGAAGTAAGTAAGGCACCCCTCGACTCTGCTCAGGGAAGGGAAGGGAAGGAGGAAGTACTCGGAACTCTCGTAGTGATCCGCTGTATGATCTTGTTCCTTTCCTTAACCTTAGCCTTAGCTCTCGTATGGCTCATGCCTATGTGGCGGGGAACACCGCTGCCGCTCGGTGTAACCATCGCAGCATTCGTTCCGTTCTTCACTCTGCTTGCCGGAATAGTGCGCACGGTCTTTCAGGTGCACTACAAGATGCACTATGTATTTTTTGCCGAAGTGTCACAGCGGATTCTGACTACAACTCTTGTTGGATTTTTTATCTGGATGGGAGTGCGGGGAAGCACAGACCTCCGCATCTATCATATTTTCCTGCTTATAGGAGGACTGGGAGCCTGTGTGCTCTTTCTTCTTTCCATGCTTTTTGGCAGCCGCATCATGCGGATTCGCCCGCACTTCAACCGGGAACTCTTTCTAAAGCTTCTGAGGGCAGCGGCACCTTTTGGTATCGCATTTTTCTGCATGGCACTTTACCGCCAGTTTGATCTGACCATGATCGCTCTTTTACGACCGGACTTTGAACTGCAAAATGCCTACTATGGATTTGTGGTGCGTATGGCAGACATGGGTTACATCATTCCAACCTTTCTGCTCAACTCTACGCTCCCCGTATTAAGCGAGCGGGATGCGAAGGGGGAAGACACACAGGAGTTACTTGGAAAAACATTTTTGGTCCTGCTGGTATTTGGATCCATCTCATTTCTCTTCGCTTTTTTCTGGGCACGTCCACTTATTCAGCTCCTCACTACCGATGCCTACCTGAGCACTCCGGGGCACCCGGGATCGGATACCGCTTTGCACCTTATGAGTATCCCCCTCCTGCTTAACGCTCTGGTGCTCTACAGCTTCTACGTCCTGCTCACCAGACACAAATGGAGGCAACTGGTGCTCTCACTCCTTTTGGGAGCTGTGCTGGCTGTGTCACTGAATGTTTTGCTCATTCCCCTTTACGGATTTGTAGGAGCAGTAACAGTTTCTATTGTCGTGCACTGCTTGCTGGCTCTTCTGCTTTTTCCACAGAGTTTGCATGTATTGCCCATGTATCTGGCACGCACAGATCTGCTTAGGTGGCTGGTATTTACCGGACTCGTTGCAGCAGGATTGTGGCTCTTTCTGCCGTTTCTCCACAGTGAGATCTATACTATTATCGGGCTTGTGAGTATGACGGTGTGGATGGGAGTAGCTGTTTTGGTAACTGGACTGCAGAAGAGACTTCTCTAAATAAGAGAGATATGATACAATAGTATGAAAACCTCATGCAGAATCGCCTGTTTCGTTTTAGTGTCCTGCTTACCGCACTTATTGTGCCGGGAGTGCTTTTTGCGCAGGCGACCGCCGCCCCCTCCGCAGTAACAGGAATACAGGCAACAGCTCAGAAAGGTACCGTGACTGTAAGCTGGAATGCATCCCCGGAACAGAACATTGCGTATTACCGTGTGTACTACAGCGGCAACCAGTCGATTCTTGAGAGCGGCGGCCTGTATGAAAATTTTGAAGCAACACCCGACGCTCGCACGTCTTCTACACTCGAATACCGTCCTGCCGGCAAAACACTCTACGTATCTGTTATGGCAGTAAATACCGAAGGAGTGGAAAGTGAACTCTTTACGGAAGAAGCGGTGGTGCTCCCGCAGAAAGAACCGGAAAGCACAACCACAACACCTACCCTTCAGGAAATTACTCCGGAGCAGGCACCGCAGGAGCCGGAATCACCCGCCGAAGCGCTCTTTACTATTATTCGCCCTACCAAACAGGAGGAACCTGTAGATCAATCTCAGAATATTCCGGAATGGCAGCAGAGGGATCTGGGTGGAACATTCCACTTGATTCTTACGGATGTTGTTTCCCCCACGGAGTTGCATCTTATTTTCTCCTCACGACCTTTTGTGGAACCGGAAGCCGCTCCGCAGGCCTTTGAAATAGTGGACTCCGAAGGAAACGCTCTGCATATAGAGAGTGTGACTATAGATGGCGAAGAGGTAACTGTACAAACAAATACGCAGGTCCCGGGGAGAACATACAGACTCTCGCTTTCTGAACCACTGCATGGACAGGATGGTTCGCCACTGGACGAAGAAAACCGGCAGTCGACTTTTATAGGACACGAAGGGAATAGTGCGGGGCTGGCAGAACAGGCACCCACAGCTGCAGTGCAGGACCAACTGCAACCACCTGCACCTGTGCACAATTTAAAACTTACTACCTCCTCTGTTTTGGATGGTACGTACTTTGTGCGGGCAACATGGGAAACAAAAAACCCACAAGCTATTGCCTACTACTCCGTACGCCAGTCACGTGATGGCGGAAAAACATTTGGTGCACCGGATCTTCTTGCCGGAAACATAGGAAACATTCAGATTCCCAAAGTGACGCCCGGTGAATACGGTCTTGGCATTTCCACACTCAATGCACTGGGATTTGGCTCACCGGAAGTCTTTACAACCATACGGGTAGGACCACAGGAAGCACTCTCTGTGCCGGTATCTACGTACCCTGCTCCTCCGGTTCTAAACCAGGCAATGGCCGCTCCACCTGTTTTGCAGACCGGACCTGTAAGAGAAACAACTGTTGGTTCCAAAGACCTCTCCCATAGCGGGCCCGGCTTGCTGGCAAGTGCTCTTATGGGCCTGGGAGCCACTGCTGGATGGAGGAAGAAAAAAAGTAGGAAAAATTAGTGACAAAACCACAATGGGCACTAAAGTAAATATGTAGCGTTTCGTGTCCATTGGACACCTATTTAGGAGGGACATGCAACAACCTTGAGGTTGTCGCATCACAATTCGTTTCTCTAGCTACTCCCAGTGGTAACCCCCTTGTGGGGTAATCACTGGGCGATATAACGCCCGAACGGGCGGTGGGTCGGATGGCGGTGTCTTTTACCCCCATTCAGACCCCATAAATAGGGGGTTCAGGATGAAGACTTAAGTCTTTAATAGAAGGGTCATCAGATCCGAAGAATAAAGACTTATACTCTAGATTCCTGCCCCAGAAAACCAACCGGGGAACGATTGGTAAAGTGGACATTTTTGCAGGCTGAAACACAGATCACTCGCCTCGTAGGAACTCCTCAATCATCGGTTGTTTCTGATGGATTCT
>PFDR01000033.1:0-9936 GCA_002772545.1 Candidatus Peregrinibacteria bacterium CG10_big_fil_rev_8_21_14_0_10_49_10
TTTAAAGCGGAATATGTGCTTTTTGGTGCAAATCCACTCCCCTATCACGCTACAAACATCGTGCTGCACTCACTAAACGCCCTCCTGGTCTACTTGCTCATTCGCCACTGGACTAACCGCAAGAGCGTTGCCTGTTTGGCTGCACTGCTCTTTGCTGTGCATCCCGTGAATGCGGAAGCAGTGAGCTGGATAGCCGGACGCAAAGACCTGCTCTCGGCAACCTTCTTTCTGGCCGCACTGCTAAGTTACGAGAAACGGCAGAAGACTGCATGCACACTGCTGCTCTATCTGCTGGCTCTCCTGGCCAAGGGCAATGCCGTAAGCCTCCCTGCTGTACTCCTGCTCACAGAATACTCTAAAGGGAGAATCCTCAACAGAAAAGTGATGCTGCGACTCCTCCCCTACTTCCTGCTGGCAATAGTCTTCCTCCTGGTAGGACTCTTTGGTAAAACGGATCGTCTGGCGGAAATGCCACCTGTACTCATGCTCGTGTTTGCCGGAAAGAGCATTCTTCTGCAACTGCAACACAGCATGCTACCCACAAGACTCAGTCCCACGTACCCGGAAATTTTTGCAGATCCAACTGTGCTGGTTCTGTGGATACCGCTTCTACTGGTTTTTCTTACAGGAGGAGTGCTGTGGGCAAAGCGCAGGCAGGCTCCGGATCTCTTTTTTGGATATTTCTTCTTTCTTCTTACACTCGCACCCAGCTTTTTGGTCTGCTCCAAAGGTGTGCCGTATTTCACCACAACAAGCGACCGCTATGCCTACCTTCCGCTCGTGGGCATCCTCTACGTCTTCGCTCTTGGATTTGCTCATCTGTGGGAGGGACGGAAGCAGGAGATGAAGGTGCTGCTCTGCGGCATACTTCTGCTCTTTGGATTCTTCAGCCATGTGCAGGCACAGAACTGGAACAATGACCAATCTGTGCTGCGAATGATGATACGGAGTTATCCGGATTTTGGTATGTCGTACTACCACCTCGGCGATTTTCTGGCAGAAGATGGGGAACAGGAAGAGGCAATAGTGCAGTACAAAGAAGGGATTTTGCACGAGAAGAAATCTCCGGTCATACGGGGATTACTCTACTTTCACCTTGGCAAAGCACTGAGAGAGGCGGGACAAACAGATCAGGCACAGGCAGCACTGGTGAAGTCACAGGAACTCCTGCCGGAGTTTGAGGAACTACGAAGGTTGCTGGAGGAGATGGAATAAAAAAAAGCCCCACCGCATTTCACACCATACAGCGCATCTCTATACTAAAAGCATTGAATTGGTCCATCCTTTCAAAATACTACAGAAAGGGAAGAGTATGCCAATTTCAAGAATCATCGCTGCCTTCTTTCTCGCAGGTCTTCTTCTCTTTTCGGCCATCTCCCTATGGCTTGCAATACGGAACGATAGAGGAGACTGGAAACCATGAGAATATCGCTGCAGCGCCTGTGGCCTCGTCTGTATGACGAGGCTTTTTTACCTTGCGATCAATACAATCTGCAACGGTGATCAGGCAACTTCCTTTCCTTCCAAAACAAATATCGCAGTTTGCCTTTCCCAGGCATCGAGCCATGCACGATTACTTGCGATCTGTGCGGCTACCTGGCTTTCCGCTTCTTCAGAAAGTTCCTTACGGATAAATTGATCAATGAGTTGAATATCTGGCTCAGCTGATAGTTTGGGAATGTTATCCATAAATATATGGTATTTCTATACGGCATTCTGTCAAGATTGTAAGGCCGGTTTTATACAAATATACGGAAATAAAACTACTCTTTATATTGACCGAAAAACAAGCGCTCTCCATAGTGCGTTCCATTCCTTTCTTCTCCTATGAGCAAAAAATCAGAATTTGCCGAAAAGGACATACAGGCAGCCAAAGACGGTGCAGATGTGTATTACTGGGAGGAATCAAGAAGGATCGTAGCAGAAGTAGATGAAGGTATTACACTCACAGACCTCATACTCATCTACTGCAAAGATGTAGATTTTGCAGAAGCGCAGGTAACGGCATATCTCAGCAAATTACCTTCCCATAGCGAATATGTTATGCGTGCATTTGTGCTCTTTGAATTACTACGCACCACACGGGACACCCTACAGACCATTACCAGGCACGAATGCAAAATGCAGCAAGCTGCAAAACAGGCAGAAGAAGATGGATCTGCTATCGACGATAAAGCTATACGGGAGAGTGCAGGATACAGTGATGATGTAGACCGGGAAGTTGCCGATGAATCAAAAACTGATAAAGTAAAGGAGTTTCGGATAACAGATGATGAAATTACCGAAAGTGCAAAAGAAGGGGTGGAATACAAGGACAGGAGCTCAGAAACCACACCTATTTATACATTCATGACAGAAACACATCGGTTAGCCAGAGGTATTTGTGACCACTGTTTACATCCGCAGAATTCACGCCTTTGCGACGTACAACTCCTTATACAAGCTGGTGTAGCACACGAAGATCCTAATATTCTTATAGAGCAAATTATGGAAATGACAGCAGTATTGGAACCACCCAGACCAGATCCTCAGATGTAGACCTACTTCCGTATCCACTCCGCAAACGCCTGTAACGAAAGCGCATAGGGGTACTCTTTGTGTCCGATGGAAATCTGGCTGACTTCTCCTTTGGCAACATCAAAAAGCATGGTTACTGTGCGATCTCCCTGTGGAGAAGCAAAAATGACTTCCTGAATGCGTGCGGTGTTGGGTGCAACGGCATCTATGCTTGTTTGTACGGTAAAGAGAGCACCCATATCCCGCAGAACGATGTAGGCACGTTCCTCTATAACTTCGGGGCTGTAAGAGTCGACCGATTCCCCTTTCTCCCCTTCGGATACCTCTTTAGGCTCAGCCTTAACCTTATCTGTATTCTTCTCTTCTGCTGATTCTGCTTCGATCGTATTTTCTGCTTCGGCAATATTCACTATCTGCACATGATCCAGTTCTTTTAGGGAAACCATCTGTTCTGCAAGCTCTTCCGGAAGCGTCACTCCGGTATTGCGGACAAGAGTGATAAGGGCATCGGCCAGTATGCGGGAACGCTCTGGGTACCCCTGTTCTTCAAAACGGCTCACGAGGGGAAGGTGCAGTTCCAAAATCGCATGCACCAGTGCAGTTGCCTTGTCTCCGTGCGCAAAGGTACCAAGCTCGTAGACCCAGCGCTGCATAGCGGATGCAGAAACGGAAGAAGGACCCACATTCGAGAGAGGCAGGAAGAACAGACGCAGAGCCAGTGCCTCTGGATTTGTATGCTGCGAAAAGAGCGACCATGTTTCTTCACGAAGATGCGGATGCAGGGAGGCAGCTAACCATACATCTTCATCTTGTATCACTCGTGTAAGGAGGAGAGATCGAACGGAAGAATCCAGTTTTTCACCGGCAAGCAAGCGTGCATACATATCTACGGCCTCAGGAGAAACAAGAGCATCTGCATACTCTTCCCGCAGGAAGAATGCAGAAAGTGCGCCTGCATCACCGACTTCTGCAAGATGACGCACGGTTCCAAAAATCTGCTGCTGCCAGGCCTGCTGTGCCTGCTCTCTGGAAGTACCTATCTTCAGCGCCGAGAAGGTTGTCCGGAACGCAGCTGGTTCAAGAGAGCGCACGGGAGGCAGAAAATCTCGCTTGGGCAGGAATGCCAAATTCTGCAGTTGTCGCACAAGAAAGCGTTCCGGGAATGGAGTAACATGACGTGCCCGGAGCCAGAGCGGGTACCCCGCCTGCAGGAGCGGAAGCGTTGCGTCAGCAGAGGAACGCCACTGCGTTCCTACAGGTACAATCATGAGGCGTGAACCACTGCGTACAACAACCGGAGCCGAAAGTGCCGCAACAGTCATATCGCCACCCTGATACGCAACATAGAATGCACCGGAAAGAGCGGAAAGATGATTCTGCCCTACCGTAAGTACCAGAACGCCGTTACCGGAGAGCAGGGCCGTACCTTCTTCCAGTACGATCTCCGTACTAGACACCGTAAAACCTTTTCCGCTGTAGAGCAGTGATTGCATACCACCGGGAAGACTCAATACTTCCCCCTCGGAAAACTCCATCACCGATGCCACACGTGCAGATCCGGACTGCGTAGAAGAAGGCAATGCTCCGCTTAAAAGTGAGAGACTGATGGCAAGTATGGCAAGCGGTGCTGCCAGAAAGTGCCGATGAGATTTGCGTGTCTGTTTTGCGGACATGTGTATGTAGATTTCCTTTAAGAGTAGCAGAAAAGGCTTTCTGAAGCAATTGCGCGGACTTGCGGGAAAGGTTACTCCTTGCTGGTTACGCATCTGAGCAGTGAACAAGTAACAAGTAACCAATTCTACGATAGTCATTTTTCATCAAAACAGGTAGCCTATGGACTATGCGCATCCTTGGAGTAGATCCCGGCCTCGCTACCATAGGAATTGGGCTTATAGAAGCGCAATCCTCACAGGTTTTTCGGGCACTCGACTGGCTCACCATTACTACCGAACCCGGACTTTCCTTACCGGAACGCCTGAGCGAACTGCACGATGATTTAACCGGATTTCTGCAGCAGGCACAGGCAGACCTTGCCGTGGTGGAAAAGATTTATTTTTCAGTAAACAAGAAAACCGCACTGGACGTAGCACAGGCCCGCGGCGTCATTCTTCAAACGATTCAGGAGTCCGGCATTCGCCTGCTTGAACCCACTCCACCGGAACTCAAATTGTGCATTACGGGTGATGGGCATGCCGACAAGCGGCAGATGCAGGACATGCTGGTACACGTGCTCAATCTGAAAGAAATTCCCCGGCCGGATGATGCGGCAGATGCGCTTGCACTTGCAGTTTTTGGGGCAGTGCAGGGGAAGAAGATACAGTTGATTGCGTAATAGCGCAGTAATGACATCCGCCAGCGCGCATTGCCTATGCGCGTGTTCGCGCGGGAAGGCATCCCGCGCTCGTGGAAATGTGGACATTCCCCTTTTCCACCTCCCACACACGCACATCCCCTTTGTATTCGGGCATATGTGTGGTGGTGATGAGCACCTGGTACCCACTCAGAGAATCCAGCAGTGCATACTGATGACTCTCATCGAGCTCTGAAAAGACATCATCCAGCAGAATCACAGGCTTTTCCCCGCAGCGCAGTTCCAGGTACGAGACCTGAAGGAGCAGGAGTGCCAACAGCGATGCCCGCTGTTGGCCACGCGAAGCGAAGGAGGGAAGCGGACGGCCCTCTACTGCAATGTGCCAGTCTTCCCTGTGCGGACCAATGCTTGTGGAACAGAGGATGCAATCCCGCTTCCTATTCTCCTGCAGTTGCTCCAAATATTCTGTAGTCAGTGTTTCTGCATCCCGTGCCAAGCCTTTTCGGTCATACACGATGTGCACATCCTCCCAGGACTCACCCAGAGCACGTATTTCCTCCGGAAGAGTAAGCTGGAGGGTGCCAATGAGTTCCAACCGAGCCAGAGTGATGGGAATGGCGTGCTCCACCAGCTGCTGGTCCCATAGGGAAAGATCTGCCACAGAAGCCACACCTTCGGCAATTCGCTTTAGGAGAGAGTTCCGCTGCTTGAGCACCTTTTGATACTGCGAAAGCGAACGAAGGTACTCCGGCGACACCTGACACAGCAATCGATCAAGAAACCTGCGACGCTCTGCGGGAGCTCCCGAAAAAAGATGCAGATCCTGCGGCAGAAAAACCACGGTGGGGAGTGTACCCAGCACCTTCTCTACAGAAAGACGTACATCGTTCAGAAAGCATGCCTTCTGCAGGCGGGGAGTCTGCTGACTGACCACTTCGAGCGTCCGATCCTGCTCTGCGTCATCGCGTGCGGATCCCCGAACCCGGTAGTACTCCGCTCCCCACTGTACGATGTCTGCCTCCTCCGCAGAGAGACAGGATCGCGTCAGCGAAAGAATGGAAACCGCCTCAATCACATTTGTTTTTCCCGCACCGTTCTCGCCCACAAACAGATGCACATCTCCCTGAGAAAGATCCAGCTGCAGGGATGTATACGAGCGAAACTGCGTAAGTTCAAGCGAGAGGAGGCGCATGGGCATAGGGTAGCGGATTGATGCGGGAACGGCTATGGCAAGAGGCAAGCATCCTGTTTTACATGCGAGCAGCACCCCTTCGTGGGTGCAGTGAGTAGAAATTCTTCTATTGTATGTAGGACCTCTTTTCTAGTAACACCATCCCCTCTTCCACTAACTTCTCCACAATCTTCCGGTACTCCTTGCGTTTTACATAACGGGAAAGCTGCTTTGGGAGCACCCAGGCATAGGCCTCTATTTCCTTCTGATCCACCCGCACCTGTACAAAAGGATCCGCCTCTGCAAACACGAACTGAATGCACTGTCCGCATATGTGGTCCGGACGGAATCGCCGATAGGATTTGGGGAAATCGTACATGTACGAAATGGCACTCTTACCAAGAATGTCAGTTTGCACATTTGTTTCTTCCCAAAGCTCCCGGCGCGCTGCCTGTTCTATATTCTCACCTTCTTCTGCACCCCCCTGTGGCAGTTGCCAAGCATCTTTCTTCCGTGGCTTGCGCACAAGCAAAAACTGTACACCTTCCTTCTCTGTCCTGCGGAAGAGCAGCACAGAGGCACAACGTCGATATTCGTCTTCTGGTTTTTTCATGGATCTACTATACAAGAAAACCTTCCAGATTTTATAAAAACAGAAGAAGGGATACTACTTGGAATGTCGTTCTTCCTTCAGTTTTACTGCTACGCGCTTCTTGAGCTGAGGAGAGTACTTCTTCATCTTTGCAGCGTGGTCTTTGTAGGACTTGCCTAATTTATCCTGTTTGTGCAGGCGAATGGTCCCCAAACGTACCCCTGTTTCGGGACAGAACATGCCGTAAACGGTGCGCTTTCCTCGTGGCATCACAAGTAGCTTACGAATTATTGTACGTTCCGCAAGGAAAAGGTGATGTATTAGCGCGGTAGATTGTAGCGCAGTAGAAAAATAGATCCTACTGAGCTACTGCGCTACTACAGTTAAAACAATTAATGTCGAGACTGCAGATAACTAAACACACTATTGGCGGCTACACATCCTTCCCCTGCCGCCGTGGCAAACTGCTCAAAATGATTGCTGCCACTGGTGACATCCCCCGCACCAAATACCCCGGGAACAGACGTGCCCATATTTGCACCAACCGCAACATGGCCCTTTGCATCCAGTGTACAACCGAGCTGTTCTGCAAGAGCGACGGCAGGAATGGTCCCCACCTCTATAAAGAAACCGTCCACCGCGAGCGTATCTGAGCCGTTGAAAGGTTCATTCAGCCGGATAGCTGTGACCTTGCCGTCACCCAGCACTTCCACCACCTCGCGGGAAAGAACAAACTCGATATTCTCTTTGCTCTGCACACGATCTATCCAGAAAGGCTCTGCGCGAAATGCATCACGGCGATGGATCAAATACACCTTTGCAGCTACCTGAGCGATGATAGCCGCACCCTCCACTGCACTATCTCCTCCTCCGGCCACCGCCACAGTTTTCCCTTTGTAGAAGAACCCGTCGCAAGTGGCACAGTACGAAACACCCTTGCCTGAAAATTCCTCTTCACCGGGTATACCAAGATGCCGCTTATTGGAACCTGTAGCAAAGATGAGCGTTTTTGCCTCTGCTGTTTCTCCACTCTGGTACGTAAGCCGGAACCCCCCCTCCATCTTCTCCGCCTTTTCTACCCGGGCAATTGTGTGGGTGACATCATCAAAGCTAAGTGCATGGTTCTTAAATCTCTCCATGAGATCCGGTCCTGTGACTTCCTGGTCCCCGGGCCAGTTTCCCACCTCTGCAGCTGTCATGCCCATGCCCCCCTCACTCTCCCCTACAAGAAGGGTCGTGAGTTTGTAGCGGGCAGTGTAAATTGCTGCCGTATAGGCGGCACAGCCCAGACCGATAATGGCGACATCGTACATGGTATGAAAGAGTAGAGAGTTGAGAGGTGAGAGTAAACCCATGTTGCCGGTTACTTGTTACTGGTTGCCTGGTATGCAACGACGAGTCTGAACGAGTAACAAGTAACCAGCAACAAGTAACACTTCATATCCACCCGCGTACTTTCATAGCATCCAGCATCCGTTTTACACCGACGGAAAAAGCAGCCTGCCTGTACGTCATTTCGTTGCGGCGTGCTTCGCGACGTACGGCTTTGTAGCCCTCCAAAATCACACGTTTGAGCTCACGATCAACCTGGTCTTCGGTCCACTGTTCACCACTGCGACCCTGCGTCCATTCAAAGTAGCTCACAGTCACACCTCCGGCATTCGCAAGTACATCGGGGATAATCTCCACACCCTTCTTCTGCAAAATGGCATCGGCCTCCGGAGTTGTGGGACCGTTTGCCAGTTCTAAAATGAACTTTGCCTGAATGCGCTCAGCATTCCCTTCGTTTATAACAGTATCCAGTGCGGCAGGAATAAGAATGTCGCACGGGAGCTCCAGAAGCTCCTCGTTGCTTACATGACGCACACCGTCGAGTTTCATGCGCTCAGTATCACACACGGACCCTGTGCAGTACTCCCCCGCCACCTGCCCCGTCTTGCGCTTGTACTTCTCTATACGCACGGGATCTATACCCTCTTCGGAGTAAATGCCCCCCTGCGAATCGGACACGGCCACCACCGTGTATCCCGCTCCGTGAAGAAAATGTGCCATGTGTGCACCGGCATTTCCAAAACCCTGAATGACCACTTTGAGCTCTTCGGGATCCATCGCCCTCCTATCCATCATTTCCTGCAGAATAAAAAAGCCACCACGAGCCGTTGCCGTATCGCGCCCCAGGGAACCGCCGTACGAAAGCGGTTTTCCTGTAATGACGGCAGGACTGTACGAGCGAGTTTGTTTTTCATACTCATCGCGCATCCAGGCCATAATGGCAGGATTGGTATTTACATCCGGAGCAGGACAATCGATGTCCGCACCCACATGTTCCACCATGGCTCGCATGTAGGCACGTGAGACCTCCTGCAATTCCTTCTTGCTAAGTTCTTTGGGATTGCACTGCACACCACCTTTGGCCCCTCCAAAGGGAATATTTACCACAGCTGTTTTTATGGACATAAGTGCTGCAAGCGCCTTCACTTCATCTTCATCTGCCAGAGGATGGTAGCGGATGCCCCCTTTGTACGGCCCCCGTGCGTTGTTATACTGCACACGAAACGCCGGGAAGGTTGCTGTGGACCCGTCATCTCGCTGAAAGGATATGTCTGTCCTGTGTATTTCCTGTGGTTCTGCGAACAAAGCCTGTTCTTCTTTTGTAAGATCGAGTTTTACAAACACATCACGGAGCGTTGTCTGGAACCGCGTGTAGGGTGTAGCCATAGCCATAAGATGCAAAGAGGAAGAGTGGCAACAGCATACACCCAGTCCATCAAGAGAAACAGCGTGCAGTGTTCATTTGATTTCTACGCTTTGAGGGGGATGACAAAAAATCTTCGTTCACTCATCTTTAAAAGAAGTATGTTTTGTTTGCTGTACTGTTTGACCTCACCCCTATCCCCTCTCCTCCCATCCAACACACGCCCTCCAGGAGAGGGGAATGTTTTGTTTTGCAGTTGTTTTTGTTCTCACTAAAATAAGCAAATTATAAAAACTCCCCCTCTCCTGGCAGGTGATAGCTTTCTCTACTCATCATCAACCTCATTTCTCCTCGCTTCTCATGGAAGCGGAGGAGAGGAAATGCCGGCCCCAGCCGGCAAGGGTGAGGTCACATACAGTCACCAAGACCGGCTACATCACACACGGCATCCAGTACTTTGTTCTGGTTTGCGAGAGAAGCGTCCACAGCGGACTCAACCTCCGGAGAAACATCTACAGTCAGCCAAACATTGAGGTGGTCTTGCTCCTTGAGGTGTTCGTCAAAGTAGATGTGCGCATCCTCACCGGTGAGACCATAGAAACGACACAAACCGTCCTTCTTCGTTTCTGCAATTGCCGGAAGTTCGCGCT
>PFDR01000033.1:9945-31880 GCA_002772545.1 Candidatus Peregrinibacteria bacterium CG10_big_fil_rev_8_21_14_0_10_49_10
TCCTGCTCGGAAATACCAAGACTTTTGGCAAACCGCTTCCAGAGCTCTGTGTGCTCTTTCTCTTCCCGGATGTTTTCTTCTATAAACTTCACGAGTTCAGGCTGACGCTCCAGTGCACGCTCCCGCACACGCTCCACGATACCCGGCACACGCCTGGCAAGATGAAAGTACTCTTTGGCATACACCTTCATATCATCCATGGTCAGTTCGCCTTTGCTCCATTTTACGTAAAACGGATGCTTGAGGAGACTCTTACGTGCTATGAGACTGTCGAACTGTGTGAGAGATGCCATGGAGGAGGAGGGAAGGAATAGCACCCAAAGAGTATGCATACGCGCAGTGAGATGCAAGCAGTTTGAAACAAGAGAGAAAAATAGTTGCGTCCCAACATCGGGAAGAGTAGAACGTGCCTCCTATGGCAAAGCGCGTTGGCGTTCTTACCGGCGGAGGAACTGCACCAGGCTGGAATGCAGCTATTCAGGGAGCAGCAGAGGCCGCAGAAGAGCATAACTATGAAATGGTAGGTATCCCCTACGGATATTCCGGACTCATGGCTCCGAACCAAATCTATAAACATCTTGTGGAGCATATTCCTGGAGGGGTTTTGAGCGATCTCCTTCTTAAACCGGGTAGTGTCCTTGGTTCATCACGAGATACGCCATTTCCTAAAAATAATCCGAATGCATTTGAAACAGTCCGACAAATTATAGAAGAGAATATCGAAAGGAACCGATTGGATCTTCTTATTGCGATTGGCGGAGACGACACTTTTAAGAGTACACAGGGAATGGTAGAACGCGGAATGATTGATGGAAACGCCGTCCCGAAAACAATAGACAACGATATTACCCACACGCTCTGCTTCGGACATATAACAGCAGGCGAAGTAGGGAAAAGAGTTGTAGAAGAAATGCGAGTAGAAGCAGAAGTCTTTCGGAGAGTTGCCATCATTGAAGCCATGGGACGTTACGCCTCTTGGCTAGCGTCTCTCCACGAAGGAGCACATATTATTCTGCCAGCAGAATTTGAAATACCTCAGAAGGATTTTATCCGTCGTATGGAAGAAGTACTCAAGGAAAATAATGGAAGTGGCATTGTTGTGGTTGCAGAAGGATTTCAGATTGATGGCAAACAAACATTCCAGTCGCCATCGGGCGAGCTGGACCCTCATGGGCATGGAAAACTTGGCGGTGTGCGACTCAGAATTCAACAATGGCTCAAAGAAGCAGACATAGATGCATCGGATCACCTCCCCGGTTACAGATACCGTAACGGTCCACCTACCGAAGAAGATGCCACACTTGCACGCCGTCTTGGATACGCCTCTATGGAAGCAGCTGCAAAAGGTAAAGTGAATATGATCTCTGTAGCACAGGGGCATCGTGGAAGTGACATTGTTGTTATAGATATGAATCAAGTTTCCGGTGGAAAGGTTCTTCCAAGGAGTATGTACAACTTTGAAATACTCAAACCAACCATCTCTCACCCTATTGCAGAAATAGCACAGCAAGAATAAAAAATGGGCAAGCATTTACATTAGAAAATAATTTACAAACCAATAACAAAATATGTAAAGTATTCCTATCCTACTCTACCAAATTCATCTAAAAATGTGTTTGTAGAAGGATAGTGTGATCTTTTTCATATTCGTTCCTTTGTTTCATCAGGAGGCTCATATGAGCGTTCAGGCAGGAGCCCATTGGCTCGCATTTCTCTGGTCCCTTCAGCCCGGTGAAGGCGCAAAGTTGACGAAAGCCGTTCGCAAGGCTAAAAGAGCTGGCGCAACGGTCTTTGAGATCATGCCACCACTCCTCAACGGCATGCCTGCCGAAGAAACGGCAAAGGCATTAAAGAATGGTGGCATCACTCACGCGGTAATGTGCAACTTCTATCCCAAAGGAGCCGGTATCGGTGATCCTCTCGCTGAAGGTAAAGAATTTGATCTTGCGGTCAAAACCTTTAGGGAAGTGATTGCTTATATTCTGGAGCTTCGGAAGCACGGCATCACAATCGACTTGATTGTGGGACCCAGCTGCTTCTTGTTGGGTCACGATTATGGACTCAGCAAGCTGGAGCTGCGGAATCGGGCTGTGCAGTTCTACGGCCAATTCACGGAAGAGTTGCGCCAACACGGAATCAGAGTTGCCGTTGAACTCCTGAGAGCAGTCGAGGACAAAGTCATCGAGTCGGTCACTGGTGCACTGGCTATCCTCAGGATGCTGCCCGAAGACGTCTTCGGGTTTCATTTCGATACCTTCCACTTCCGCGACCGTGGGCATCGGATTGTAGGATCCATCCTGCGTCTGAAGGGGCGCATCTTCCACTTTCATGCAAATGGAAAAGACCGCGTACCCCCCGGACACGATCTTGATGACATTGAATGGGAAGGGGAAGATGGTGTGGTTTCCGCACTCGAACTGGCCGGGTTCGTGAACGGCGTGGCAACTAATGAGCCATTCTGTGACGACGTTCGCAAGGCAGAGCCATCACTTGGTGAAGGCTTACCTCCAGCGATGCCGGAACCAGCAGGTCTGAAAATGACCGTGGACAACCTCAAAAGGTTTGGTTTGGTTGCTCACTAAGAAAGGACCAACCGTATAGATCACCCGAAATCCTATGATTGCAAGATGCAGTCATAGGATTTTTTTATGTGTCATGTATTTGTTTAGTACCAATAAATATCCTGAATGTGAGTTCAGTACCCCTCAGTTCTCTTTGCAAAAAATCGGGGCACACAGCATCTTCGGCTTCGCACTGCGTCAAACACCATCACGGCGTAGCCGCAGGCGAAGATGGATGGTGCCGAAGGAGAGACTTGTCCGGCTTCACTACGTTTCGCCGTGACTGCGTCAAACACCATCACGGCGTAGCCGCAGGCGAAGATGGATGGTGCCGAAGGAGAGACTTGAACTCTCACGGGTGTAACCCCACACGATTTTGAGTCGTGCGCGTCTACCAGTTCCGCCACTTCGGCATATGTATATACATAATACCCAAATAAAAAAAATAGCGCACGAAAGAATACAGACAACGCGCAGGAAGGCATCCTGCGCTGGTGCTAAACTTTCTATTCATCACACCAGCGCACATTGCTACGTGCGCGTCTCATAAGAACCGTAAAAAACTTAAGCATACGAGGCTCAAATCTGGTTGTGACAAAAATTTACAAAACGAGCAATTGGATTATGGAGTATTTTTTTAGGCTCCAACAGTACTGCAAAGACCCTGCGGAACGCTCTGCGAACAATGTAACAATTTAACAATGTAACATGGACAGACAAAGGTACAATGCACACCACACGTATGAAACCCTACTCCACCTTCCTCTTCGACTCCTATACCTTCAACCCCAAAAAGGGAGAGATACGGCTCAACTACTCTCTGGATGACGAGGTGCACTTTACCGAAACCCTCACGCTGCAAAAAGAGGGCCTTTTTCCGGACGGAGTCGACAAAGAACTCCTGGAGCGCGCGCTGTTTTCCCTGCACCTCATAGGAGGGATCTCGTACTACAAAACGTGCTGCCCCGGGAAGATAGAGATTCGTTCCGGCAAGCTTACAAAGGAGCAGGCGGAGTTCTGGAACACGGTGTACACCAAGGGGCTTGGAGAATTCTTCTACAGGAACAATCTCGACTTCGAAGGACTCGTCCAATTCCCTTCCGATGCACAGGAAGCTCCAAAGCCAATCAGCAGAGAGAAAAAACACGAGCGAGTGCTGGTTCCCATAGGCGGGGGGAAAGATTCCGTAGTCACGGTGGAACTGCTCAAAGCCGCAGGTCTCGACTGCGTTCTGTTCCGCCTCGGGAGGCATCCGTTCATAGACGCTGCGGCGAAGGCAGCCAGACTTCCGATGATTTCCGTGGAGCGCAAACTCCCCAGGGACCTGTTTCAGATGAATGCCGAAGGCGCACTGAACGGGCATGTACCTGTTTCCGCATATCTTTGCTTCCTGAGTACCGTTGCGGCACTTCTGTATGGTTTTGATTACATCGCCATGAGCTGTGAGCGCAGTGCAAGTGAAGGGAATGTGGACTACAAAGGGCACAGCATCAACCATCAGTGGAGCAAGAGTTTGGAGTTTGAACGCATGTTCCAGCACTATATTGCCACTTTTCTCACACCGGATGTAGAGTGCTTCAGTGTGCTCCGCACCATGAGCGAGCTGCATATTGCGCAGCACTTTTGCGCACTGCCGCAGTACTTTCCGCTTGTCACAAGCTGCAATGCCAACTGGAAAATACTGGGGGAGAAGCCGGAAGAGCGGTGGTGCGGCACGTGCCCGAAGTGTGCATTTGCCTTCTGTCAGTTTGCCGCGTTTTTACCAAAGAAAGCACTCCTGCACATGTTTCAAAAGAACCTTTACGAGGAAGAAGCATTACTACCGCTCTACAGGCAATTACTGGGACTGGAAGGTATAAAGCCATTTGAGTGTGTAGGCACACCACAGGAGACCAGAGCTGCCATGCATCTGGCTCTGGAGGGGAAAGAACTGAACAGCACTCCCGTGCTACGTATGTTTACGGAGGAAACATCACAGAAGAAAGAAGACCTTCTGCGTAGCGTGCAGGATCTGCTCACTCCCGCAAACGAACACGCCGTGAGCCCCACATTCTTCTCACATCTCCATGCTCATAGATGAACTTGCCGGTAGATCGGTATGTATTCTGGGCTATGGCCGGGAGGGCAAAGCGACGGTTCGTGCACTGGAAAAGTACGCCGACGGATGCAAGGCGATCACCATTGCGGATAGGAATGCAGAATTAGAAATGCAGAATGAATTTCAAATTTCAAATTTCAAATTTCAAACCGGCGAAGACTATCTGAGCAATCTGGACCGCTTTGACGTAGTTATCAAGTCCCCCGGTATCCCCCCTCACCCCTACATTATTACACTCGGGAGCAAAGTGACGAGTGCCACACAGATTTTTTTGGATACGGTGCATGCAAAAGGATCAAGGGTCATTGGCATTACAGGCACAAAAGGTAAGAGCACAACGGCAAGTCTGATTGCCGCAATTGTGCAAAAAGACGGAAGAGATGCGCACCTTGTGGGCAACATAGGTATTCCGACTCTGGATCATTTGCAATACGCGAAAAAGGGGACACTGTTCGTCATGGAGATGAGTAGTTTTCAGCTCATGGACCTCACGACGAGTCCTCATATAGCCGTAGTGACCAGCTTCTTTCCCGAGCACCTGGACTACCACATCAAATTCGAACGGTATGAGCGGGCAAAAGCTCAAATTCTGCAGCAACAAAATAAGGAAGAGGACTTCGTGTTTTACTCTGCAGAAAACAATGCGCAAGCCATAGCCGCCTACGCCGTTGTAAAAATGGATCATCGCATTCCGTACTCCGCAGAGGACGCACCGGTGGGTACGAAAGACACGCACCTCAAAGGTCACCATAATGTGCTCAACATGGCCGGTGCATGGAAAGTAACGGAACACCTGGGCGTAAAAAAGGAGGTTGCCGTGCGTGCCATAACACACTTTAAGGGACTCCCCCACAGGCAACAGTCCCTCGGCGTGTTACATGGCATCCGATGGATAGATGATGCTATTTCCACCATTCCCCAGTCGGCCATGGCCGCCCTGGCAACCTATGGCGATGCCGTGGAAACCATCATTCTGGGCGGACAGGACCGCGGCAACGACTTTACCGAACTCGGCAAGATACTTGCAGAATCACAACTCAGAAATGTGATCCTGTTCCCGGAAACAGGAACTAAGATAAAGGAAGCCATAGAAAAACGCGTGCACACGTTGGACCTCCACGAAGTGCAGTCCATGAACGAAGCTGTCAAAATTGCCAGAAAGAGACATAGCAAAGACCGGACCGATGCCATCTGCCTGCTTTCACCTGCGGCACCGAGTTACAACATGTTTAAAAATTACGAGGAGAAAGGAGAGGCGTTTGCAGAAGCTATAAAGCACGCTGTCTGAAATACAGATTTACCTCCATCCCCCAGCCCCTTCCTCCAAAGGAGGAAGGGGAGTTCCCCCTCTCCTCTGGAGAGGAGGTTAGGGGGAGAGGTCATCTGTATTTCAGACAGCACTCCCATCCCCTACCATCACTTTTGCCGGACGGAGTACTTTATCGTGCAGGAGATAGCCTTCCTCAAATACTTTCGTAATGACATCCTTTTCTCCGGGGCCCGCCTGCAAGACTTCGTGCAGAGCGGGATCTGCAGGTTTGCCCAAACTTTCCATGCGCCTGAGTCCCACTTCCCCCAGTTCCCGAATGAACGCCTGTTCCATTACCTGCAAACCACTCACCCAGTCGTTCCCTTTGAGTTCTTCCGGAAGATGCGCAAATGCACGCTGGAATGAGTCCACAGTGGGAAGGAGTCGTACAAGCATGCCCTCCACAGCATAGGTGCGAATAGCCTGTGCTTCTTTTTCCATACGACCTTTGGCATTTTGCAGATCTGCCTGTGCACGTGCAGCCAATTCTTTCAGGCGCTCCAACTCGGCCTGCATCTTATCATGCGCCGCAGATGACTGTGCGGCATGCGGGTGATCTTTCTTCTTGGGTGGGTGCATACGTACATACTACTCAAAGTCAGCGGGGCAGAAAACAGGAATACATTTTATTAGCTGCACTAGCTTACGAGCAGGACTAGCTAGACTAGCTTTGTTAGCGTATGAATTTTTGTAGTTTTTTTATCAAACGTACAAAGAGCGTAAGGAAAAATGTACGAATGAAGCTAACCCGCTAGCAACGCTAATCCCGCTAGCAACGCTAATCCCGCTAGGGAAGCTAGGGAATTCCCTCTCCCTGGCATCCCGCGCAGAGAATCTCTATACTACGCACAATGTCCATTCTTCTTACAATTTTTCTGTTCGGTGTCGGTGTCTTCCTTCTTATAAAAGGAGCCGACTGGCTGGTGGAAGGAGCGTCTTCCATGGCAAAGGAGTTAAACGTTTCCGATCTGGTCATTGGTCTCACCATTGTGGCCTTTGGAACATCCGCACCGGAACTCATCGTCAACATACTCGCAAGCGTAAAAGGAAGCAGCGATATAGCCATTGGGAACATTTTGGGAAGCAACATTTCCAATACGTTCCTTATTCTCGGTATTACAGCACTCATTACACCTCTCGCCATTCAGCGCAGTACGGTCATAAAGGAAATTCCGTTCAGTCTCCTGGCAGCCGGCATGCTCTACATTATGGCAAACGATGCACTCATAGACGGATACGCTTTCTCGGAACTCAGTAAGGGAGACGGAATCGTCTTTTTGGGATTCTTCGCCATCTTCCTCTACTACACCTTTGGCATCCGTAAGTCCGATGTCCTGCTCAACGAGCCCCGCACCAAAGCCGACATGCCACTCCGAAAAGCCCTGTGGCTGGTGCTTGTGGGACTGATGGGCCTCAGTCTGGGTGGAAAACTCTGTGTAGATACGGCACAGGAGATTGCACTCTCTTTGGGTGTAAGCGAAGCATTAGTTGGTCTTACGGCCGTAGCCATAGGAACATCTCTGCCCGAACTCACGGCTTCACTCGTTGCTGCACTCAAGAAGAAACCGGATATCTCCGTGGGAAACATTGTAGGCAGCAACATCTTCAATATCTTCTGGATTTTGGGAATCAGTGCCATCATCAAGCCACTGCCCTTCCGGCCGGACCTGAATGTGGATCTTCTGACGGTTCTGCTCTCCGCCACCCTGCTCTTCTTCATTGTGCACAACGGCTCTGTGCACCACAGGCTCTTTTTATGGTGGAGGCAGAAGAAAGATTACGTTCTCCACCGCTGGGAAGGAGGCGTACTGCTGAGTTGCTACGTTCTGTACATTGCCTTTGTGGCCTGGAGAGGCTGAAGTCAATTCTCGTACACATCTTTCCTATGGCCGACAGCCAAAATAAGAAGTACAAGAAACTGGCCGTTTTCTTTCTTTGTCACAATAACCCGATAGTCCCCTATGCGAAACGAGTATCGTCCTACCATGCCCTCCAGCTTCTTAGCATGCAGTAGAGGGTTTTGAAGCTTTTGTATCTCTGCTAATTTTTTGAGAATACGCGATTGAACGTTTTTCTGGAGCTTTCCAAACAGCCGATCAGCATGCCGGGAAAACACGAAGAGGTATCTCTTCATACATCATGACGTTTATGCATGTCCTCAAGGGAATACCCTCCATTCTTTTCCCAATCACCTTCTGCCTCTTCCAATTCCTTTAAAAACTCTTCACGTGTTTGCAGAGGAGAAAGTGTGATCGTTCCTGCATTGAACCTATAGACAAAATACCGTGTTCCTACTGTATCCCGATCCTCTTTCGGAACAGTAAATTGGCCACGGTCATTGAGGGAAACAATTTGATCCTTCATAGAAATAATGCTGAAATACTGAAATTCAGTAATATTGTATATCGTATTTCCAGAAAAATCAAGCACCCCGACAAGCACCTACTATAAATCCTCCGGAGGCACCACACACGGAATAGATGCATCTGCCACACAATTTTCTGCCGGTGGTTCGCCGCGTTCCGGACACGTTTTGGAGTACAAACATGCGTCGTCTGTCATCTGTTCCAACTCGTACAGAACCTGTGCACTGGCAGAGGAAGTGGTAAGGAAAATATGGTCAAGATCCTGAAACGCATAGTCCAGCGTAAACTCTTCTTCCTGGCCGTTGATGAACATGCGCCAGGTGTGCCCCTGCACAAAAAGATCAAGCGCATGCAGTGACGCAAAAAACTCACGCAGCGTCTGACCGGGCTTATGACTGTGAATCATATGCCCTACACCGTCGTGAAGATGCAACGTAGCCTCCTCACCATGTTCATGTTCACTGTGATCATGATCTCCCTCTTCGTCAGGGTGCTCTGCCATGTACTTCTCCTGACTAAAATCCACCTGCGTACCGTCCATCCACACTACAAAATCCGCGTGGGTGTGATTCGGATCCGGATTCACTGCAGGATGCACAGCTCCCCCACAGGCAGAGAGTGCAATAAGCACTGCGAGAACAGCAGGCACACGTCGCATTACGCCTGAATGACAATGGTTCCCGTCATATCCCGGTGACCCGGTCCGCAGGGAATGGAACAGCGGAAGTTAAATGTTCCGGCAGTCTCTGTAGGCAAATCTACCAAGACGGTTTGCCCGGCATCTACGGAAACATTGATACCAAAATCAGAAAGAGCAAATCCGTGCCTTCCACTTACACCTGCAATCTGCAGCTTCACCTTCTCTCCTTTCTTCACCGTAATGGAAGATGGAGTAAATGCCCAGTTACCCGCTTCTATACGAATGATCCGTGGCTCCTTGGCCATGGTACTTTTCTCCATCATAGCGGAACTACCACCCATCATGTCATTGCCTTCCATCATACCGCCCTCCATTTTGCTGCTCTCCTCCATTTTTTTTGCAGAACTCGACTGCATCATGGCAGAGCTGTGTTCCATCCTGTCATCGTCATCTTCGTCCATCATATCATGGTCATCACCCTCCATCATCATTTCATCACCATCTTCGTCCATCATCATTGAACCTGTTCCTTCCATCATGCCACTGTGTTCCATCATCATACTGTCATCCTCCTTCAGGGGAGGTAATTTTGGCGCTTCGCCGGCATTCGGCGCAACAGAACAGGCACCTAGCAATAAAGTAAGAGCCATAAGAGAGTAAAATTTCTTCATAATCAAGGAGGGAAAGAGGAAAACGGAAGCATCCTACGCTATGCTTGCTTCATGAATCAACAAAGCAAACCACTTCTTCTGCTGAGCATAGGAATTGTGCTTGTATTCGGGTATTTCGGCATAGATAAATTCATTCATCCGCTACTGTGGGTCGGCTGGATGCCACTCTGGATAGACGGACTCCTGGGGTTCCCCAAAGAGCTATGGATTCGGGTCTTCGGCACCATGGAGATAGTCACTGCCTTGCTGGTTGCCTCGCAGGTAAAAAAGCTGCAAATGGCAGGGGCCTTACTTGCAAGTGCTCAAATCCTGGGAATTCTTACGCAAACGGGGTGGAACGACGTTGCCGCACGTGATGTGGTGATACTGTGCAGTGCGCTAGCGCTTTTTTTGTTACTGAGGGAGGAGTAAGAAAGTGGCCCGAGCCCCACTGGGGCGAGGACCATGAGCGAGCGCAGGAGACGCGAGTCGAATTGTGCCACGGGATGTGAACGATGTTTTATGATATCAATTCACTGGAAACGTCTCTCTGTTACGTAGTGGCGTGTACTCTCTGAATCATTTCTTTGATTTCTGGTGTTTCACGAACACAACTAATTTCAATATGAGGATGTTCGTTCTGAAATACACGGAAAATTTCATCAATGAAGGCTGGTCCGACACCATGAACATCATGAAAATCCAAAACAACGCTTCTAAATCGATCTAGTCCAACTAACAATCTTTTGGCTTGTGAGCGAGATACATGAGGATCAGTTGGATCGGCACTGAGCGCTACAGCAACTATCGTTTTATGGAATCCCCTTTCTGCGTTTGCATACTCATCAAAAACCTCTCTCGTTGTCCTCTCAGAAGTAATATCAATTTCCATTGATATATAAGTTCCTTTACGCATTTCCTCTAGGTGCTCCTGAGATAGCAGCCAGTCACCTTTGCTAAAGGTAAAGAATAAATTATCTGATAGGATACAAAAGCTGTCGAACATCCTTGAGCTAAAAAATATCCCTTCTCCTGTATGATTTTTTGGGTCAGTCGTAAATTTACCCTTTGAAAGATGGAGTATCGCTTCGCGTGGCGTTTCTAAATGAAGTGCTTTTTGAATTTTATGAAAAATACCTATACCATCGTCTTTAATTATTATTTCAATTTTTCCATCTCGAAGGACAAGATGGCAATGTACAGATTTACCTGTTGAGTGATCTATTGCGTTGTTAAGAATTTCTGTAAAACCATACTGGCAAATTCCAAGGACATTTTCAGGCAAGATTTTTACCATTGGCTTCATATATTTCGTCCAAACTATATCCTCCTGTAATTTGGCCTGTAGGTTTAACGAAAACTGAAAATTGTCTGCCGTTGGCAAAAAGTACTTCGACGCTCTTGTTTGACCTACTTTAATTACCTTCCCTTGTTTGATTTGTTTCAACAAATGCCCATGTGCTTTCTGTCTTGAGATACCGAATTTTTGTGCAACTAGCATCACGATATCTGCTGGATGCTCAGGAAGATTTTCAATGATAAATTCGCCTATATCAGACGTTCCAGATGACATACCAATATTGTAACCCCATTTTACCAATATTGTAACCCCTCATTTCAGACTTTGTAACCCCTCAAGAGGAAGCTGAGCTTCTAGCGTTTGCACCCTGTATGGTGAGAAGGGTCACCAGAGATCATATCTTTTAATAGTTGAGATTCCGTTAATATCAGCAAGGAAATTATCGTTTCCATTTGAACAGCCCAAAAGATAATTTCTTGCTCAAAATTTCTTGAATCTTCTGATCAATATCCTTTTGAGCACTATAGATATATTTTGATGCACTTAAAGTGGCTCTAGTGTTGAAAAGATCCGTTTCCTCTTTTTTAAGTTGAGTTACCGGAGTGGATAAAGATCTATGCACACCAATAGAAAAATCCTTATACCCATAGAAAGCAATTTTTGGGCTGATTGCAAAATAAATAGTTACATCTGGAAAACCTAGACCAGTGCCAACCTGCGTATGATCTTCTCTGCAGCAGGCAACTGGATTATCACACGTAACAAAATCGGTTCCAGGATGCGCCAGTGTAAATCCCCATTGCATCTCCTCGAAAATTATTTCCGCATTTTTACGCAGTTGACGTAAAAGAATCTGAGCGAAAGGATTGTCGATGGATAGAAATTCCTCAAAATTATTAATTTTTTCGGTGGGCATATTCTCAATATCACGGGAAAATGCAGAGGCATGATCTTTATCGGTTAAAGTTTTAACTATTCCAGTTGCATCTTTCCCCATTCTTCGAAGAAGAAGAATATTCTTCATTTTGCTAAAAATTTCGGCAAGATGCCCTTTGTGCCACGGAGTCCGCACCTTCATCATTGCAACAAATGTGGCAATTGCCTCTTTTTCCAAAATGGAGAAGCCCTCATCCGATTGTTGTTCGGTAAATTTTTTAATTGTAGGCGCTAATGTACTCTCAATTGTCGCAAGAATTATTTCCAACTCTCGGTTGGGCTTTCCCTGGTCATCGCGAATGGTATACAATTCATTAATTGCGCCAGTCTTTTCAATCTGCTGGAACAAACTTTGCTTGCTTGCAGAATGTACCCACACAGCTCGCTTTCCATTGAGTAACTCTGGTGCTGCAAAGGCATTGAAATGACAATTCTGAGGAAGAAAATGTTGCAACTTTGGTTCAGGATTTTCCATATTGAGAAGTTAATCACTCTGATGACATATATGGTGCCACGGGACAGAATCGAACTGTCGACCTCGGGCTTATGAGTCCCGCGCTCTAACCGACTGAGCTACCGTGGCGTCCTGCTAAATATACAAGATTTACTTTGCTCTGCGACAGAGTAAATCTATCTTTTCTGGGTATCTCCCATTTTTGCTTTCCTCTCGCATGGAAAATGGCACCAACAATATAACACCGAGTTTCTCTAGACATCCTAAGCTAGCAAAACATGTTGCAGCACAAGTAGTGGCTCCATTCGTTGGAGAAATAGTGGGATTCTTCAATCCGGAGTCTACAGCATACACAGCAGCAAATGTGCAATGGGCAGTAAGTGCTATAGCTTCAGCTACTTTAGTAGAAGTACAACACAGAGTATTTCATGGACTTCAGAAAAAAATAGGCAAAGTACGTTCCAGTATTGCTGCTGTGCTCATACCCAGCGCCGTTACCACAACGATGAGTTTTATAGGCCACTCTCTGGCAGAAACAGACGCAAAGACTTCTTCTGCCATTGTGTGTGTACTTTCTCTGCTTGGGTACGGCACCCTACAATGCTTTCAGTTACTCTCTCAGAAAAAAGAAATATAACTCAATAGGTATAAGAGGTACTATGGAATTGTAGGTATGTCCGACACTACCTTTCTCATCGGCGTGCCTGGAGCACTTCTTCTCGTTGCCGGAGCTGCATACCCTCTGGAACATGTTACGCACCCTGCAAAGTCGGTGAAGAACTGGCTGTTTTTTACAGGAGCGCTCTGCATGCTTGCTTACTCCATCCTGAATTACATGGCAGGTGGTTCTATCTTCTTTGTTCTTCTCCAGATCTTTATAAATTCCACGAGTGTGCTGATGATGTTGAATACAAGTGACAGGTTCGATACACCGGTCATCATCCTTGTAGGCCTCTGCATGATTGCCTGGTCTTTACGCTTGTTTGATGGCTATAACACCGTCTTTTTCATTATAGGACTTTCGGGTATAGGTCTGGGCTACGCCATGAACATGGGTACGCTGAAAAGGAATGTGTCACTTACAGTGGGTAGTGCGCTTATAGCGCTCTTTAGCTACCTCTCAGGCGATATGATTTTCTTTTGGCTAAATGTGTTCTTTGCGCTGTTTTCGGGGTGGTATGCGGGGAGAATTTACCTGGAGACCAAGAGGAAATAGAAGCAATAGAGGATTTTTGAATTTTGAGCTTCGGATCTTCTTCTGCAGTGTAGGCGAGAGTAAAGAGTACAAAAGACTACATCTCTCAATTCTCTATTTCTTCTATTGCCTTTATTTCTCTTCTCTCGCAACCGTAATCACCTTCTCCCCTAACTGCTCGCCTGCTGCGTCTACGGTGAAACGGTAGTCGCCTACTGGCCAGTCGCCCCTGTTATTACTCAGACTAAACTTGGCGACCGGAAACTCCGGTGTAACCGTAGCTGTGGTTTCAAAAATCTTCTGCTCGCGTGGTACGTACCACCACGCTCCCGTTACCACTACCGATCCCGTGTGCCCCTCCAAAAACACATGCGCATAGAGCGTCCGCTGCGATGCTGCAAAGTCTGTTTTCTCTTCTGTAATCTCTTCACGCGCATTCAGTGCAGAGCCAATGAGAATCTGAGAGACACGTGCACCGGTCTTCTCCACAGAAAGACAGGAGACCAGCAGCAGAGACACAAACGGAAGTACAACAAGACGTCGCATGGCAAAAGTATAACATTCCTTCCTTGCAGGAAAAAGGCAGGAGCTGCATTCTATATGCGTATGATGACGAAAACAGTTGTGTGCCTCCATGGATGGGGCGGCTCAAAAGAGTCCTTTGGTGAGCTCCGGCAGGCGCTTAAAGGCACAAGCATTCACCTGCTTACACCGGACCTGCCTGGTTTTGGGGAAGAACCCGAACCCGGGCGGCCGTGGAATGTGGACGACTACGCAGACTGGACGGAGCACTACATTCGTAAACATGTTCAGGGACCGTTCATGCTTCTGGGCCACTCACATGGCGGACGCATCAGCATCAAACTCACCACCAGAGGCACACTCCCTATCGCACGACTCATCCTCTGCGCATCCGCAGGCATCAAACACCCCCGGCACATCAAGCGGACCGTGGGACTTACCCTGGCCAAAAGCGGGAAGGCTCTCCTCTCCATTCCGGGAGTACGCACACTTCAGCCCTTTGCCAAAAAAATCCTCTACAAGCTCGTGCGTGTGCACGACTACGAGAAGGCATCACCTGTCATGCGGGAAACACTCATACGGGTTTCCCGGGAAGACCTGCGCCCGCTGCTCCGGGAGATACGGATTCCCACAGATATCTTCTGGGGAACGGCAGACAGAATGACTCCCTACGGAGACGCTAAAATTATGAAGCGGGAAATTGCGGGCAGCCAACTGCACGAATTTGAAGGGACACGGCATGCCGTACACAGAGAACGCGCCCTGGAAATTGCGCATCTCATTACGAAAGTCGCCTCCCTTTCCGGCTAGCGGAAAGTAATCCTGAACGCGCACGTTGGATGCCTGGTATGCGCTGAGTTTGAGCTGCAAGCAACTGTGGTGAATGGCTCAATTTCTTTGCAGGACGCGGGTACATATTGCTCTGCGGTAGAGCATTCTTTTGCGGGGCAGGGGCAGGATTTTTTTGGGGAGCTATGGGAACTATTTCCTTTGGATTCTCACGCAGTGATTTTTTTGCTTCTTCTGCCGCATGCAACTGGGTTCCCATAGTTAAGATGACGAATCTACGCACGGTATGCGTGGAGGTTGGAAGCGAAGAAAATGGCTCTGCTGAATTTGCTTCTTCCATGTCTATGGGAAAAGAATCCAGGAAAGGAGCTGCGGCTTTGTACCCCGCGCGCATTGCATCGGGTACCGATGCGTACCTGTGCATATCCACTTCCTCTGTATCCGGAAGCGGATAGGAAGTAAAACACTGCACTGTGCCATCTTTTTGACGAATAATCACTCCCAGCAACTCAAGAATGGTCACTACTGCTCCGTCATTTTCGTAGACACTTACAAACAATCCATCCACCTTCTTACTAATTTTACTTTTATCCTCATTCTCACGCACGACCGTATTTACTTTGCGGAGAGACTCCGGCAGATCGCTTTTTTTCACCTGTAGCAGCGTTGCCACATCTTCATCACTCAGGTAACACAAACCAAAATGGCAGTTCGGAGGGGCGCCCTTACTCTTCGCATCCTGACTGCTGTTGCCGGTAAACTGGTACACATCTTTGCCGTCTATACGGTGACCCAGCAGAACTATCTCCTTCATGTGGCCATTCTCACCGTACGCCACCCAAAGGGGGGCATGGGGCTCATCGGGAGAAGCAGGGGCATGAAGAATGGATTGCGATTCTGTTTTGAGCGGGGCAATTGTATTCCCGGGATCTTCACTACTGCCAGCGTGCACAATAACACGCGTTTTCTGCTCTGTGTACGCATCGAGTGCAAACTTTGTTGAACAGACCGCCAGAACACCTGCACCCACAGTCGAAAGAGCTTTTATGTTCCGATGCTGATTCATCCATTCCCGCATACGTATCAGACGCCCCTTCTTCACGGGGTCTTCGTTCTCATCCTTGATGTAGAGATCGTACGTATTCTCATCGGGATTGGGCAAGGGTTCTCCTTCGCCAAAGGAAAGGCACGTCTCTGTGAGATGCGTACGATCTTTTTGGGTTGCATCGGTGTCACCACCCTCAAACTCATTCAGAGCATCTATGTCCATATCATGAGGGAGGGGAATTTTCCGATCCTCATGAGAACGGGAGAGAAAATTCCCAAACTGTTCTTGATCCTCCGGAGATGCACGACGGAGAAAAATAGCCATACATTCTTCCGCCACTTCCTGCATAGAAGGACGCCTCTCCTGATTTTTGCGAAGCATACGCATGACAAGCGCACGTGCCCTTGGGTTTCGGATGAGGTCAAAATTCGGAAAACGTTCACTGTGTGAAAGCAGGACTTTGTTGCTGTCGTTTCCCGGAAATGCCCGCATGCCGGTAAGCATTTCAAAAGCCATGCAACCCAGTGCGTACACGTCGGATTGAGTAGATGTAAAGTCCTTCACTCCATGTTGCAATTCGGGAGCCATATAATTCGGTGTTCCTATAATGGCACCCGTTTGCGTAAATACTGTCCTGTCTGCATCCAATGAACGTGCAATGCCCAGATCAATGGGCCGAATACGGCCGTTTGTGTCCAGAAGAATATTGGAGGGTTTCACATCTCTGTGCACAAAACCGATGGGCACTCCTTGCTGGAGCTGACCGGAATCATGTACTGCTTCTGCATCCGCATCTGTCGCAACCGTTTGTGTACTCCCTGCAGGATGATGGATTTCCTCCAGAGACTTCGCTGTTGAAGCAAGGAACAAATAGAACCATCTCATTGGCCACTGCAGTGCATGTGTGGCATCGGAATCTACGGACTTTTTCATGCAGTGCATCAACCGCTCTACACTCAAACCATGGATATGTTCCATGAGGAAGTACGGCATGCCTTCTGCCGTGGTACCCGTCCCAAAGACGTCGGGAACCACACCTTTTAGAGCCCTAAGCGCATCTGACTCCATTTGAAATCTGCGTGAATGCCTTTCTTCTTCTTCCTCAGTCCCTCCGGTGGGTACAAGAATTTTTATGATGCACTCATGAATAGAATCAGTACCAATACGTAATGGCGTATCCAGTCTGACTTTTTTGATAACGCCATACCCCCCTCTGCCGACAGGCTCCATGACTCCATAACGACCACGGTTTCTATCTGCAAACAGAACGGGATTGACTCCGCCCGGATCGTGCTCCTTCAGTGCCCGATCTATGACCCGAAGCAACTGTTTCCTGTTCTCACCTATCATTCTCCGGATGACCTCTACAGCTTCCAACTTTTCGCATGCCAATGCTTTCACCGCAGCAACATCCGTGCTCTCCGGATCCGGACCGGAAAGATGGAACAGGGCTTTAGAACAAGATCCGACATGCTGAAAAACCGTTTGCAATCTTAGGCAGGCCATCCGCTGAGTCATCGTCTCTTCTTGTGGAGCAGCAGATACACCCTGGTCCAAGCGTACTGTTTCTGTGTCGCCTGGTGCTCCCGCCTCGGTTGCAGCCGGAAGTTTCAGTGTATCATCATTGCTCTGAGGATTTTCCAGAGGAGCCATAGTACTGAAAATATGAAGAGAAGAATAGCATAAAATATTACGTGCAAAAGTCAATTTGATGTCCGATTTTTTATTCTCTGGCGCTAAACCGTATAAAGTACTCAGACTTCTTCTCACACTCCCCTGTGGTCACGTAGGATACTGCACTGTGAGCCCCGTACTCATTTCCGGACTGGCATTGCTGGCTTCGCTCTCGCCCCTTCTAACGCTTGCGTGGCTTTGGCAGATCAAAGAATGGCGTTTCGACCGCCTGCGGGAACACCTGAGGTACGAAGGTTGTTGCCGACAGATAGTGGGCATCGTCCGGCCTGCGGTGGTTCTGGTTTTTTGTGCTGTGCTGCTTAGCATGCCGTCCCACAGTTCTCTGTGGGTAGTAGGTACACTTGCCCTGCTCACCGGACTCACGTGTATGCAACTGGTCCTGCGCAAACAACACGTTCCTGTATGGACGCACAAGGCAACCACCTTGGTTGGCTGTGCGCTCATTGTAGATGCGCTGGCTGCATGGTTTTGGTCTGATTTCGGAGCACTGCTAGTGTTCCTCCCTATTTTGCAGGCGGTCGCACTCACACTTGCCTGGTTCCTGTTTTGGCCGGTGGATCGCCTGCTCAAAACACAGAGAATGCAAAGGGCAACACGTCTGCGGGAACAGTTCCCCAACCTCACGGTGATTGGCATAACGGGAAGTGTGGGAAAAACAACGGTGAAGGAACTGCTTTCCTGCATTCTCTCAAAAAAAGACATCCTCTGTACCCCGGCCTACGTGAACAGCGAAATGGGCGTAGCCAACTGGCTGCTGAAGGAACTTTCTGTACGAAAGCAGAACCCACCCAGGATCCTCATTGTGGAAATGGGCGCCTACCGCAAAGGAGAAATTGCCAAGCTCTGCCGTATAGTACAACCTTCTCTCGGGGTCGTGACCTACATCGGCAAACAGCACGTAGGCTTGTTTGGATCTGCGCAGGCACTCATAGATACAAAGGCAGAACTGGTGCAGGCTATTCCGGAGGATGGAATGGTCTTCCTGAATGCCGATAACAGTGGCTGCGCCAAACTTGCCGAGAGAGCGCACAGCCCTGTGCATCTGGTAAGCACCGGCGGACATGCGGATACCGAAGCATTTGATGTGGAAGAAACAGCAACCGGAATAGCGTTCCGCGCCGGCGACACGCGTTTTTCAGTGCCCCTCCACGGCACGCACAATGTCACGAACGTACTCCTTGCCATAGCAGTAGCACGTGCACTGGAAATGAAAGAGAGCGACATTGCACAGGAACTTTCACGGTACACGCCACCCGCACACACCTTCTCGGTACGCACAGAGCGGGGCGTAACCATTTTGGACGATACCCACAACGCCAGTCCTGCGAGCTTCAAGGCTGCCATTGCCTGGGCGAAATCGCAGCCGGCGGTGCACAAAGTGCTGCTCACCAGCGGTCTTATAGAACTGGGAACGGAACAGGACCGCATCCATACCGAACTGGGAGAAATGTCACAGAGCACGTTCCATCGTGTGATTTTCCTGCATCCGCGGAGTGGCGAGTATTTTGAGAAAGGACGGGGTGAAGCAATCGAAATCCGTACGGCACTTACGCAACCCGTAGAGAGGGACTCACTTCTTGTCTGCGTTGGACGTGTGCCTGAGCCTATGATTCAAGCAGTACTGCCATGAGCCTGCAACCCATACACCATACCTTTGGACCGCATGTTTCCGGCCGCTATGCGCGCAAGGCAGACAGACTGCTCCTTACACCGTGGACATGGAAACACACTGTGGAGACCGAGCGTTTACGCTCCGCAATACAGGAGCAGTTTGGCGGCTCCGTGCACCTCTTCGCCTCGGGACGGGAAGCGCTCCTGGCGCTCCTGCGATCCCTGCAGTTTGAACAGGGTGCAGAAATTATCGTACAGGGATTCACCTGTGTGGCTCTCCCCAATGCCATCCATGCTGCCGGCTACACTCCCGTGTACGTAGACATAGACAAAGAGACGCTGAATATGGATACACAAGCTCTGCAGGGGCGCATCAGCAATCGCACACGTGCCATTATCTGTCAGCACACATTTGGCATTCCCGCGGATACCGCACGGCTCAGACACATTTGTACAGAAAAGCATATCATCCTGATCGAAGATTGCGCGCACATACTGCCGGACAAGGCGGGACCGGATGCCATCGCGCGCCAAGGTGACTACCTCCTCCTGAGTTTGAATAGAGATAAAGCACTCTCAGGCATGACAGGCGGTGCCATAGTGGACTGCAAGCGCTCTAGAGAAAATGCTCTTTGCACCGAAGAGAAAACTGCTCTGCCACTCCGCAGAGGGCACATTGCGCGGCTGCTCCTGTACGCCCCACTCTACAGAAAAACACGATTCGTCTATGGTCTCTGCGGACTGGGAAAGATGCTCCTGTTCCTTAGCCGAAAAGTGGGACTCCTGCTCCCTGTGCTCACAGCGCAGGAGAAGGAAGGAACCATGTCTCCGCAGCTACATACCATGCCCGAGCCCTGTGCCGCACTTGCCCGGATGGAATGGCCAAACCTACAGGCCATCAACAGTCACAGACGTGCACGCACTGCGCAGTACCTTGCAGCCGCTGCAGAGAGAGGATGGAAAATGCCGCGGGGGGTACAGGCAGATCTGCCTCTCCAGAAGTTTCCGCTGTACGTGGAAGATGCCGATGCCATACGTACACGACTGAAACAGAAGGGTATGTACCTGGATGACGGCTGGACGGGAGCGGTGGTGTGTCCCCGCAGTGCTCATCAGGAAACAGCGAATTACACAGCAGGGAGTTGCCCGCATGCAGAATACGTTGCCCGTCATATTCTCACACTTCCCACGCACCCTACTACTACAGAGAAGCAGGCAAAAAAACTCATACAATCCCTCTCTTCCCTGCTAGGATGAGCCCCATGGATATGCGAGAAGCACAAAACCAGCAAGAGTGGGATTCCTTTCTTGCACACCAGCAATGTAGCCCGTTTCTGCAGAGTTGGACAATGGGCGAGGTATACCGCTCCATTGGTCAAAATCCCCTTCGGCTCCGGGTGCAAAACGGTGAAGCAATCACAGGTATTTGTCAGGCAGTTGTGGTGTCTGCACGCCGGGGAAAACACCTGAGTGTCCCCTACGGACCCATCTGCTCGGATGTCTCCGCACTTGAGCTCCTGCTCCGGGGACTGGAGGACCATGCAAAAGAACAACAATGTGCATTCATAAGACTCAGCCCGTTTTGGCCGCAGGAACGCATGATCCCCCGGAGCAAACCCGCTCCCCTGCATCTCCTTGCAGAACACCTCTGGTATCTCCCGCTCACAGAACCGGATGCCTGGCAGCAGGAGCAGGGCGAAAGAACTCCGCGGGGTGAGGAAGAAATGTTCATGCAACTGAGAAAAACAACACGCAATCTTGTTCGCAGGGCAGGTAAAGATGGGGTGACCATCGAGGCCTCACAACATCCCCTGGAGGATCTGCCGTTCTTTCTTACTCTGCATGATGAGACGCGGAAACGTCATGGCTTTGCACCGTACTCCGATTCATTTTTCCGGGCACAAGTCGAGCACTTTGCGCCCCGCAACGAGTGCACACTGTATCTCGCCCGGTACAACGGCGAGGTCATCGCCGCCTCCATTCACATGCACATGGCAGGCGAAACAAGCTACCACCACGGTGCGAGCACACACAGGCACAGCAAAGTACCTGCGAGTTACCTCCTGCAGTGGACTGCCATCTGTGATGCTCTCAAACGCGGTGACCATATCTACAATTTCTGGGGTATTGCTCCGGAAGGAGCAACAAAGCATCCCTTCCGTGGGGTGACAACCTTCAAAACAGGTTTTGGAGGCTCTCTGCTCACACTCACGCACTGTATGGACGTTCCTCTCTCGCCTCTGTACTATGGCACACGCGCCTTCGAGTATGTCCGGAAGTGGCGGCGCGGTTTTTAACCCCTCTCTCCATGACAAAAAAGCAGACTCCGGAAGTTAAACTGACAGTCGAAGACAGGCTCGACATCATTATTGCTCACCTGCAGAGAATGGATAAGCGCGACCGTCTGCGTACCATTGGCGGGTTTATAAAGGGCGTACTCGGACTCATTCCTCTTATTCTCATGCTTGCAAGCGTGTGGTTTGTGTACGTACATGGAGACGAACTCCTGAAAAAGATTGCGCAGCAGGCAGCGGAGCAGGCTGCATCGTTCACCCAGAACAGTGCGGGAGATTTAATGCAGAGGATCAACGTGATGTTCCCTGACGGGAGGTGAAGCTCCGCAAACGTTAGCAGGTGGCATCCTCCATTATGCCGGCAGGCGGGTAACGTTCGAACCTATCACAAGAAATGCTGATACAGTCTTCGGGCAGAACAGTATCAAATTAAACGCGAAGTGGTATCAGTTCTTCCATTTCCCGAG
>PFDR01000081.1:0-17081 GCA_002772545.1 Candidatus Peregrinibacteria bacterium CG10_big_fil_rev_8_21_14_0_10_49_10
AGCCGCTGTCGTCACCTCCAAACTTGCCTCCGGCATGGAGTGTGGTAAGTACAATTTCGAGAGCCGGTCGCTTCTTTTTGGGATGCATATCCACCGGGATACCACGACCGTTATCTTCCACAGATACCGACCCGTTATCATTGAGAGTAATGGTAATGGCATTGCAGTGGCCAGCCATGGCTTCGTCTATGGCGTTATCGACCAATTCATAGACACAGTGGTGCAATCCACGCGTATCGGTGGATCCAATGTACATACCAGGCCGCTTACGTACGGGCTCCAGGCCTTCTAAAACCTGTATTTTATCTGCGTTGTAATCACTTTTTGCTGTCGGCATATCACGGGGATTTTAGAGATGTTCTTGTGCAGAAGCAACGGTGTGGCTGAGGATTTTGTCTATTCCGTACAGCGGGAAGAAATAGCTACTTCTGCTTGCACCTCCAGACCCCTTTCCCTACTCTGTGTGCGCTTATGGCAATTCATGCACACAAGAAAGGCGAAGAGAGCAACGATAGTTTGCAGCAGCGCTTCAAGCGCCAGGTGCAAAATACGGGCTTGCTCAAAGTACTACGCACTCGTGCCACTCGGTCAAAAAAACCAAGCAGGCGGCTTACCCGCCAGGCTGCATTGAAACGGGAAAACTACCGTGAAGCAAACAGGAAGAAGCAGTTTTACTCCAACATGTAGAAACTAGGAATCTCGATTCCTTTTTCCTTAGATTCTGCTCATGGTTTTAAGCTCACAGCTATGAGCTATAAGCTCATCACAATATGCCAAGCGCACAAACTTAAATCCTAGTTTCTAGTTTTTAATTTCTAGTTTCCGCTCCGCAGATCATCTCCTGAGAAGCTCCAATGCCCTACTCATCTGCTCGTCTCGCTCCCCTTCTAGAACCACCACATCGGGCATAATGCCGTCCCCGTTGATCTTGCGGCCGTTTGGAGTAAGCCACTCCGCTACCGTCATCTTCATAGCTGACTGGTCATTAAATTGCAACACCTGCTGAACCGTGCCCTTTCCAAAGCTCTTTTCTCCTACAATCACAGCCCGCTTATGATCCTGCAGAGCACCTGCCACAATTTCTGAGGCACTGGCACTGCCGCCATTGATAAGCACGGCCATACGCACCTCCGGATCTATACTGGGTTCCTCATTTGTCTTCTCTACGCGTGTCTTATTGCGCGACACGATGCGTGTGACATCACTGCCCTTCGGTACAAAATTACTCATGACACTTACGGCAGCTTCCAGTAACCCTCCCGGGTTATTGCGGAGATCCAAAATAAGTCCAGTGGGCTTTTTGAGGTTGACCTCTTCCAGCAACCCACGCAGATCGTTCTCGGTTATACGACCGAACTGGACTATTTTGACAACGGCCACCTTGCCCTGCCAACTGATATCGATCTCCGAGACCTTGATCACATCGCGTGTGACCTGCACATCAAATTCTATGCCTGCGCGACGAATATGCAGTGTGGCTGTGGACCCTTTCTCTCCACGCACACGCTCCACTGCCTCCAGAAAACCAATATCTACAATACTGAATCCATCTACAGCAAGAACCTGGTCACCCGGCTTTAAACCGGATGCTTCCGCAGGCGAACCCGGAAGAGGAGTTACAATGGTGAGGTAGCCGTCGATATACTCCACCTGTGCACCTATGCCGGAAACTTCTCCGTTAATTTGCGTCTGGAAGCTACGGGAACTCACCGGACGCATAAACGTGGTGTAGGGATCTCCCAGACTCTTCATGAGAGCTTCTGCGGCACTGTACGCAGCATCATCCTGATGAATCTTGTCCTCGTAGAGGTACTCTTCATTCACCAGTTGCCAGAGTGTTTCCAGTATTTCGGACTTGGGGAGTGGCCTAGGTGCCTGTGGAGAAAAATTGATTTTGATGGTCGGTACCTGGCTCAGCGTGGAATTATTCCTACGAGTAGGCTCCGACACATCATCCCCGCGAATTTTACGCAACAGAAGATTGCCATCTCTTCCCACAAGCATCCTGTTGGCTCCGAATACGGAACTACTGAGAGGTGCCATCCAATTTTGTTCCAGTGCTATAGTAACGGCTTTTTCCAGAGCAGTACCCGTATGCACATCGCGGAACGTATGGTCTGGTTTGCCCTGTGGAGACAATGCCCCCAGAGCCACGGCAACCTGGAGAGCTTCACTTTTGGTAATGCCCTGTGCAAGAAGCAGGTTTTTGCCAAAGACCTTCAGCGCACCGTTCTCGTGCGCAACACGCAGAAAGGGAATGAGTGCATTGGGTATGCGACTGTAGGGCAAAGGATCTGCATCTACGTCTTCGGTATTCAAATCAAACGCACGCACGGCTGCCCGTATAAAATCACCACGACTTACCACGGCATCATCCTCTATACGAAGAGGATCGTTGACTGCTGCCTGCACAGGAGAAAGTCCCAAACTAAAAACAAACGGGCAGAAAAGGAGCCACAGAGCAATTTGACGGGAAGTACGTGAGCAGGGCATGTAGCAGTGAGAAGAAAAAAGATCTCGCGCATTGTACGTGATGCGCGAAAGCAACACAAAGAGATGGTTCTTGTTATTGGTTATTGGTGATTTGTTATTGGCTGTATGTTTTTCTACCGTTGAATGTGGGAAGTGTTCTTCTGTAGGAGTTAGAACGTTCTTATGAAAAGTTCTTATGATAAAAGGACTCATTACTATGTACCAATAACGAATAACCAATAACCAACACTAGACTAAGCCGTCACCTGCTCATTGACGAAAGTATCTGTGGTGACAAGATGCCCACGTTCCTTCATATTTTCCTTCTTGTAGAAGAGATCTGTAAGAAGCCAGAACCCGCCCACTACGTAGAAGAGTGAAGGAATCATCAGAAGAGGTACAAAGCTGAGAAGTGAACCATGTGACTGGCCAAAGAGATCTGCAAGTGTGGCAGGATGACTCGGCAGAATATCGGGGAAGGTCACCAGGAAGTTAAAGAGCCCATGGAGGAATACAGCCAGGAGCAGACCTACACAGACCATCTGCCTGCGGAAAATGAGTTTTGCGGGATAGCGCAGGAGTGTGTGTATACCTTCCGTAAGCCACAGCACTTTGCCTTTCCTGCGCACCTCACGAATGTAAGGCCCTGCAAAGAGGGCTAATCCAAAGAAGTACCCAAGTACTCCGGTGGAGACAATGTGCACCATATTTGTGAGAATAGCTCTCCCCATAACATTGCCCAGAAAACCACCCCATTGCGGATCGTTGCGAATGAGGAAATCCTGCACAAAACTTGTGAAGTATGTGGGGTTAATAATGTTTTCTGCAAAGGCAAAGCCTATGGCTACAATGATGGAGAGCTGCATGACATCATCAATACTCGAAAAGAACTGCGTTCCGCTCTTCTTCATTACCCAGAACTTACTGCACTCCTCCACTACTCCCACAAAGAGAAAGGAGAGGAGCGTGATAAGAAGTGTGGATTTCACGCCCGTAATACCGGAAAGATTACCCGAGACGAATATGCTGGAAGTACGGTTAAAGTTTTCGGGCACAATACGGAAGAAGAAGAACTGGAGTTCGGCCCCGGAACGCACAAGCTTGTCGTAGAACAGAATGGGTGCGGTAGAAAGCATGCCCGCAAAGAACATCAGGCATACTACGCTCATACGCTGTGCGTGGTACTTGAGGAAGAAACTGCACCAAATGACTGCAGGTATGAGTGCTACCACTCCTGCAAGAATACGTGCCATACGGATATCCGGTGCATCATTGACGGTGAGATACACTCCTATCCAGAGGAGAAATGTGCCCAGAACCGTTGCTTTAATGTGCGCATTCCATGGTCCAAAGAGACAACGCCATGCAAGCACAGCGGTGAGTACAAAGAGGGACATGAGGTACGGGTTACTGGTGAGATGCCCGGTAAACAGTGACTGCTGTAAGCCCAGAAGAAGAATGGAAAGAGCCGTACCTATCATGGCAGCAAACACATACTGTTTCGCAGTGCGAAACCGCTGCTCAGCGGCCAAAGCCGCACCGCCCGCAATGACAAAGAGCAGACCCAGAGTGAGTGCGCCCATGCGACCTTCCAGTGGAAATGCTTCCTCAAGATTGTTCAGAGCCAGGAAAAAGAGTCCGTACGTACCGAGTAAAATGCCAAGAACCTGTTTGGGAGAAAGCGGTGCCTGAGGCTCCTCTCCATCAGCCTCCTCCGGATGCCGGAAGACTGCCTGCAGTATATGCAGCCAAAGGCGGCTAAAGACCAGACTGAGTACCACAAAGGCAATAAAGGAAATAGCTGCCGTGATGGAATTATCCCCTTCCAGAACTTCCTGCGTTCCCTGTGCATGCGCAGCTGCAGGGAGCAAAGCGATGCAAAGGCCTTGCAGGAGCCCAGCCGAACGATGTGGAAGGCGCAGAGTCATATGTTTGTTTTTCAATTTATTATACCATATTTTGACCTTTATTGAAATATCTGTTCATACAGAAATTGGCTTTGGATCGCGGAGACTGCTACCGTAAGCCCGCTTTTATGCCAGCCAGTTCTCTCGACCAGATCGTCTCCCTCTGTAAGCGCAGAGGCTTTGTCTTCCCGGGATCAGAGATCTACGGCGGACTGGCCAATACGTGGGACTACGGCCCACTCGGTGCCGAACTGAAGAACAAAGTGAAACGAGAATGGTGGGACACATTTGTGCGTAGCCGATCCGATGTTGTAGGCCTCGACAGTGCCATTTTCATGAACCCTAAGGTGTGGGAAGCCAGCGGACACATCACATCATTCACCGATCCCCTGGTGGACTGTAAAAGCTGTAAAGAACGGTTTAGAGGAGACAAGCTGCTTGAAGAAAAGTTAGGCATAGACGCTGCAGCGGTTCTCAAGCTTGACCAAGTCAAAGCTATGCTCGATGCAGAAGAGGTGAACTGTCCAAACTGCGGAAAGAGGGACTGGACGGAAGCCAAGCAGTTCAACCTCATGTTCAAAACAAAGCAGGGTGTTGTAGCCAATGAGGGTGATGACATCTTCCTCCGACCCGAAACAGCGCAGGGCATCTTCGTGAATTTCCTGAATGTTCTCCAGACGCAAAGACCTCGACTCCCTTTCGGCATAGCACAAATTGGAAAAGCCTTCCGGAACGAAATTACTCCTGGGAACTTTACTTTCCGTACTCGAGAATTTGAGCAAATGGAAATAGAGTACTTTGTAGATCCTGCAGAGGTAGATTCTGCATTCGACAACTGGCAAAAGGCAGTATGGCAGTGGTACACCGGCCTCGGTATAGACGAAGAGCATCTCCGCATCCGAGAGCACAGTGCAGAGGAACTCTCACATTACAGCTCAAAAACCGTGGATATCGAATACAATTTTCCCTGGGGTTGGGCAGAGCTCTTCGGACTTGCCAGCCGTGGCGACTTCGACCTCTCTCAGCACGAAAAATTCTCAGGGCAAGAACTGAAATACACAGATCCCAACGACCCCGAAAAGAAGTTCCTGCCCCACGTGGTGGAGCCAAGTTTTGGATGCGACCGCGCCGTGCTTACTTTCCTCCTTGAAGCCTACACAGAAGAGGAGCTCGAGAACGGCGATGTCCGTACAGTAATGAAGTTCGACAAGCGCCTCGCTCCGGTCGATGTCACCATTTTGCCTCTGAGTAAAAAGGAACCTCTTATAGAAAAAGCAAAAGAAATCCACACATCCCTCCTTAAAGAAACACGCCTCAACATCGATTTTGATGTGACCGGCTCCATTGGAAAGCGCTACCGGCGGCAGGATGAAATAGGAACGCCGCTCTGTGTCACCGTGGACTTCGGCACCATCGGTGAAGATGCTAAGCAGGGAGATGCCGATACGGTCACCATCCGCGACCGCGATACGCTGAAACAAGAAAGAATTCCGGTGGGGAAATTGCGGGAAAAAATTGCAGAACACTGGAAACAGTAACCATACATACTACCGTGTATTCCAATGTTCTATTCACCACGTCAACGTACACCGGAGGAAGAGGAACGAGACAGGCAATGGGCAGAAAAAGTGGGTAAAGCAGCAGAGAAAATTAGTGCTATAGCTGAGGAGGTTGCCCAGATAGTTGGCGGCACTATTGCGTGTGGCTTTGACCCTCCTGAAAGCAGCGTGTGGTTTCAACACACTGTAGATGTAGAGGAAGACGGGGAATTCCGTCGAATACGCCGAAGAGCCCCGTGCGATGACTTCTTCCATATTGCTTCAATGGACCCGGCTGACATCAGATTCAGAATTATTGTCAATCTCAGCTATGGAAAAGGCCTCCCAAAAGACTTTTTGCATGAGTATAAAAAAGAACATCCCGATGGTCCCGATCCAGACGACCGTTATTTACTCCAGAAGTACCTCGCTTTTCTTTGCGAAAAGGCACCAAAGCCTCCCGTGTAATAGACAACGCGCACATAGGCAATGTGCGCTGGTGGTTTCATCTATTATCCACCAGCGCAGGATGCTTTCCTGCGCGTTGTCCGTCTCACCCTGTTACCTCTCTCTTCTTCTCTTCAAAAACCTCCGCAGATGCTGCAGCGTCTTCCTCCCAAACATATGACGAGCCACCTGTTTGAGTTCGGCAATTTCCTGGTAGACCTTCCTTGTTTCAAGAATATGGCGCCGGAGTTCCGGACCAAGGAGGTGCATCTCCTGTTCCCCCAGCAAAGGAGCACCCGGCATGCGGTCTAAATCACTCAGGGAAATGCCCATTTCAAAAGCTCTCTGCAGCGCTTCTCTGGCTTGTTCCTGCTGGTGACCGGGTAGGTCATCCATATAGGCAAACAGCTCTGCCAAATCGCCTTCTACACTCTGCATCTTGCCACGTATTTGCCGTATGCGGGCATCTGCGACCGGAGGAGAAACAGCCATAGAAGAGGAGAAAGAATGCGCAGTGTAGGTACTCCCCGGAAGATGTCACTAGGCACACGGCACTTCTGTGGCATGGTGGATTTTTGTATAAAAAATTTGCACAATAAACCGCCTCTGTGGCCTTGAATCAAAGATTGAATTTTCCTTGCACAAGCACTCTCTCTGCCGTATAACTTGTGCACTCACATTTGACCGATCGCTGCGGTCCTGGCGCGAAGCGCCACCCTGCTTGTCCTCCGAAGCTCCAAAGGAGCGAAGGAGGAAGCTGGTGTAGCTCAATCGCGTATCCTCCGCACCCAGGCGAAAAGACGTCAGATGTTAGCTAAGGATTGACCACTTCTGGTCCATCGGCACCCTCTTCTCACTCTTTCTATGCCTATAGCAACGGAAAAGGAACTCCTCGATGCAGCCTGTCACTTGGGGCACCCCACCAATAAGTGGAATCCCCGCATGGCACAGTACCTTTACGGCAGCCGCAAAGGGATCCACATCTTCGACCTTACGCAGACACGCGAACACCTCGAAAAGGTGTGCGATGCCCTCAAAAAACTTCAGACTGAGGGTAAAACCATCCTGTTTGTTTCCACAAAACAGCAGAGTATTCCCCTTATAGAGGACATTGGAGAATCTCTCCACCAGCCCACAGTCACCAAAAAGTGGATGCCGGGGCTGCTTACAAACTGGAATACCATCAAAAACCGTCTCAAGTACTACCTGGACCTCAAGGAGTCATTTCGAAGTGGTGAAGTAGAGAAGTACACCAAGAAGGAGCAGGTTGCCCTACGTAAAAAACTTACCAAACTCGATGCAGCACTTTCCGGTGTATCCGAAATGAAACGCCCACCGGATGCCGTATTCATTGTAGATGCCGTTCGGGACTCTGTAGCGATTGCCGAAGCCAATACCCTCAAAATTCCCGTCTATGGAATTTGTGACAGCAACGCACAACCCAGTAACTTTACCCTGTTTGTTCCGGCAAACGATGATGCCATGAAATCCCTTCAGCTCATCCTTGGTACCGTAAAAGAATATCTTGTTTCCGCACAGTAATTTGTTTCCCCCTTTCTTGTATGTCTGCCGTCTCCGCAACTGCCGTCTCTTCCCTTCGCAAGCGCACGGGCGTTTCCATTCTGGAGTGCAAGAAAGCACTGGAAGAAGCCGGTGGGGATGAAGAGAAAGCCATTGAATTTCTGCGTAAGCGGGGTATGGCACAGGCTGCTAAAAAAGCAGAACGTGACCAGTCCGAAGGGCTCATTTTTGCTGCAGAGGGAGACGGAAGCGTTGCAATCGTCTTTCTAAAATGTGAAACGGATTTTGTAGCACGTGACGAGAACTTTAAGGCACTCGGTCAGGAGATAGCACAAACCCTTCTCAGCGCAGGAGCCGATGCCGCTGCCAAACTTGCAGAAGAAAAAATTCCTGCAGCAGTGCAGAAACTGGGAGAAAATATTTCACTGGGAGAAATGCAGAGGGTAGAAGCCGGTACGCTTGGCACCTACATTCACTCCAATGGAAAAATAGGTGTGGTCGTCGGCCTCACCGGAGGAAGTTCTGAAATTGCAAAGGATGTTGCCATGCATGCGGCAGCTATGAACCCCCTCTACGTTCGTCCGGAAGATGTGTCTGCCGAAGCTGTAGAGGCAGAAAAGGCTATTTGGAAGGAGCAACTCGCCAAGGAGGGCAAACCCGAACAGATTATGGAAAAGATTATGCTGGGGAAGGAGAAGAAGTTTAGAGAGGAAAATGCCCTCATTGCACAGGAATTTGTTAAGGACCCCAGCAAGACCATAGAGCAGTATTTGGAGGGAGCAGCTATAGAAGCGTATGTGCGGGTTGCGGTGGGCTGATGGGGATGAGGGCGAGTTAGGGATTAGGGCTAGGGATGAGGAAGGTAGCAAACCTGCTTTTAGATAGATAAAGATCTGGAGCTTCACTTATAATAAGTTTTATGCTATAATATTAATACAAACCGTCCAAAAGACGAAACACCCAAAACGTTTATGCCAAATGGAAACATTCTCGTCGCCACGTAGAACGTCGCTATGCTCCGTCTGCGTGACGCATTCCTCTCTTCTCATTCTTCAACACTAAACGTTTATGCCAAATGGAAACATTCTCGTCGCAGAAGATGACTCGGTTCTCCGGGAAATCTACAGAAAGAAATTCTCGATCTCGGGATACACTATTCGCACAGCTGCAAACGGGGAAGAGGCCATAGCCGCCATAGAGGAACAGGCACCCGATCTTCTGCTTCTGGATATCAATATGCCGATTATTGACGGATTTGGTGTGCTGGAAAAGTACCCCAAGGACCAGCGGAGCTTCCCCGTCATCATGCTCACCAACTTTGCAGATGAGCGCAATAAGGCGCGGGGCGAAGAACTGGGTGCAAATGACTACTTCATTAAAAGTGATATGACCATGCGCAAGCTCCTGGAGATGGTGGAAAATCTCATGCAGGCAAAGAAGTACTGGGCGAAGGGCTAGACCTGCTAGCGCACTAGCTTTGCTAGCGTTACTAGCGTTACTAGCGTTACTAGCGTTTTAGCGTTACTAGCGTTACTAGCTTTACTAGCGTATTAGGTTTTTTCTTAAGAACCTTCTTTCTTCCATATCGAAAGAAACATAGAGAAAAGCAAAAATGGTATAGATCACAAACGAATGAAGCTAACGACGCTAAGAACGCTAAAACGCTAGTGAAGCTATTACTAGCGCACTATTCATGATAGAATGGTAAGATATGTCCACTGTGAACCTGCTTTTCATTGGGATAGGAATCCTTGCGACCATTGTTGGTACGTTTCTTCTGTTCTGGCTGGCTCGTCTTGCTGCAGACTGGAGCCGGGAACGTGACGTTGTCTTCCTGCGTATTTTGGTGCCGAAGAAAGAGAGTAAAGAAGACAAAGAGACAGAATCTGAACGCTACTCATCCGGACAGGACTTCAAGGAGATTTTGGGCATTATGGATCATTTGTATCAGTCACTGCATGGACTGTATAACGAAGGAATAAGTAGATGGTGGAAAGGCCAGGCATTCTTTTCCCTGGAATACGCAGCGCTTCAGGGAGAAATTCTCTTCTTTATTGTGTGTCCCCGGAGTCTGATGCATGTGATTGAAAAACGCATTACCTCCTTCTATCCCGACATCATTATTGACGAAGTGGAAGACTATAATATTTTCACAGACAAGTCTGTGGTCTCTGCGCGGGCACTCATACCCAAAAAACCATACAGCAGAACATTTAAGACGTACCAAAGCCTAAAGAGCGACCCGCTCAGCACTATGACTAATGCGTTCTCTAAGTTAAAGGAAACCGAAGGGGCCGCTGTGCAGTTTGTACTTAGGCCTGCCAAACCCGGGTGGCAGAACAAACTTCACAAGGAGGCGCATAACTTAATTAATCCCACAAAGAGAGGGGCCAAATGGTGGAATCCACTTACATGGATGAGTGCCATATTCAACATGTTCACTACCGGTGATAATGTGATAGATCTGGAAAAACAGGATAAACCTACAGGAGAACGTGTATCGCAAATGGTGGAGGAGTACAGCAAGTCTATTGATGAGAAAGCCAGTGGCCCCGGCTTTACAGCCGTACTGAGAGTTGTGACCTCTGCAGATACAAGCTCCCGAGCACAAAACCTTCTGCAGGAGGTGTGCAGTGCCTTTAGTCAGTTTGAAGAAATACGTGGAAACAGTCTGGATAAGTCCAAGCTTTCCGGAAAGAACACAGTCATTGCGCGCTTTATACGGCGCTCTCCCCGGCTAGGAATACTGCCTGCCACAACAAGCCCACTCATGCTCCTGGGATGCTCCGAGCTCACAAGCTTCTTCCATTTCCCCAACAATAAGTACAACAAAGTGGATACCATTAAGTGGCAGAACTTTAAACTGGAGTCGGCTCCCAAGAGTATTCCACAGGAAGGATTATTCCTGGGAACCAATACGTACCGTGGAGAGAAAAAGAAAATTTTCATGAAGACGGAAGACCGTTTCCGCCACTTTTACATTATTGGACAAACCGGTACGGGTAAGTCTTCCATTATTCAGCTCATGGCGCGTCAGGACTTTCAGACTGGAAAAGGATGCTGCATTGTAGACCCACACGGATCACTCATAGAAGACCTGTTGCCCTACATACCGCGGGAGCGTGCAGACGATGTCATTTACTTTAACCCTGCAGATACCGAGCGTCCTATGGGTCTGAACCTTCTGGAGGCAGAAACACCCGAAGAGCGGGACTTAGTCGCTCTGGATGCCATGAATATGATGGTGAAGATGTTCGGAGAAGAAATTTTCGGCCCGCGTATTCAGGATTACTTCAGAAACGGTTGTCTTACACTTATGGAAGATGAAGATGAAGGCGGAGCCATTACAGACCTGGTGAAGCTCTTTACAGATGAGGAATGGCAGAAGTACAAGGTATCCAAAGTGAAAAATCCCATCGTACGCTCCTTTTGGGAAAAGCAGATGGCACAAACCGGCCAGCGCGAAAAGCAGGAGATGATCCCCTACTTTGCTGCCAAATTCGGTCAGTTCTATACCAATACACTCATCCGAAACATTGTCGGCCAGACGAAGAGTGCATTTGATATTTCTGAATGCATGAATAACAGCAAAATCCTCCTGATGAACTTAAGCAAAGGTCTGGTAGGAGACATTAACGCTCAGCTTCTGGGTATGATTGTTGTGAGTAAAATTCAGGTGGCTGCCATGCGCAGGCAACGGCAAACCAGTCAGGAGCGCAGGGATTTCTTCCTCTACATTGATGAGTTCCAAAACTTCGTAACCCCTTCCATAGAGTCCATACTCAGCGAAGCCCGCAAGTACCGGCTCGGGCTTATTCTGGCCCACCAGTACTTAGACCAACTCGAGAAGGAAAGTAAGCTCAGCGGGAATGTAAGTCTGAAGGGTGCTGTTTTTGGAAACGTAGGAACCATGATGTTCTACAAGATTGGCCCGCAGGATGCAGAAGTTTGCGCCAAGGAAATGGCTCCGGTCTTTACCGAACAAGACCTGGTGAATATAGACGCCTTTAAGGGAGCCATGAAACTGAGTGTGGACGGCCAACCCACCCGCCCCTTCTCCATAGAAGTTCCCCGTCCCTGGCTGGATAAAACCTACCCCAGAGACGACCAGGCATCAGAAGCCTTCAAGCAGCTTTCGAGGCTCACCTACGGAAGAGCGAGAGATTTTGTGGATCGTGAAATCTTGAGACGAATAGGGTAATAGGGATTAGGGGTTAGGGATTAGGGGTTAGGGGTTAGGGATTAGGGATAAGGAGTATTGCTTCTTATCTTATTGCCACAGCAAAAATCCAAAGGATAAAGATCCAACCTAGGTTCTCATTTCTAGTTTCTTGTTAACGAAGGGCAACGGAATCTACCGGTCGTGCATGTACCACATACCGCTGTGCAATAGAATCCGGCGGCCAGCAGGTGTAGAGCAGCAGTTCTTCACCGCTCCCATCATCATTAAAGGGGCTGGTATCGCTGGCGTCTATGGTCTCTTCAAAGGTCACTTCGTACGTATGCAGCATGCCGGAGTAGGTGATAAAGATTCTGTCTCCATTGCGCAGCTGGTTTACCTTCCGAAAGATTTTCGTAAATTTTGATACATCCCACGGGTACCCGCTGGAATGACCATAAATCATAATTTTTCCTCCGGCACCCGGGTAGCTAAAGAGGTGACCTACACCGTCTTTGAGTGGTGAAAGTACGCCTTCCTGAGAGAGCGGATCTATAGGGTGTGTAATAGTAAGATCCTGGATGCCAAGACTCGGCATGGAAACCGCAAAGTATTGTTCTGAAGCATAGGGCTGTGAGGCAGTACTAGAAGGCAGCACCTGCGCTGTAGTCTGCGGAGGAGGCTGGGGGGTAAGACTGGGAGAAGCTGTAACAGGCACAGAACGGAAAGCAAGCACACCGGTTTCCCGCACACGCATCATGCGATACACCATCTCAAAGAACTGTCCTCGTGTGACCGGCTGACCAAGCTGCAATGGACGAGACTCCTGCACAATAAGATTGCGATTGATGGCAGTATTGATTGCGGATGTATACCACTGCCTTGGCCTATTTTCTATGGCAGAAGAGGTCTGCGCATCGGCAGAAGCATCAGCCTCTTCTCCAAAGGCCCGCGTAAGTAAAACGACTGCTTCTTCTGCTGTAAGCAGTCTGCCAGGCAGAAAAGTTCCATCAGAGTAGCCTCTTGCTATCTCCAATTCAAACGCGGTCTCCACAAGTGGTGCGTACCATTGGTTCTGCTGAATGTCAGAAAAGAGTGGCAAGGGTGGCATATTTTGCTGATACCACGCCACACGTTCTGCATATTTTTTCTGTGCCAGCAGAAGAACCTTTAATGCCTCTGCCCTGTTTAACAAGAGATGCGGTCGCGCCAGTCCGTCACTATATCCGCGGACTATCCCCTTCTCCGAAAGGTACGCAAAAGCCTCTGCATATACTGTTTGTTCTGTATCCGTAAACGAGGCAGCAAATGCTTTGGTGCCTATGCCCACAAGCACTACAAGAGCCAACAAGAGGAGAAAGCGCCTCGACATACAAAGGTGCATAATGTAAATCTTTTTAAACATTTTGTCAAGTATTCAGGCGGAGTACGGGCGCAGAATATGGTCTTCAATAGCGATTTTGAAGGAACCTGATGAACTTCCTCCCTATGCGACCGGCTAGCTCTTACGCTCTGTAGTACGGTATCCTCTACGTACACATACTTTCCTTTTTCCCGTGTGAATACACTCCCCCGACGTCTGATTCCCTACATACCGGTATGCACCGTGTGTACTTGCCTGTTTGTCTTTGCTCTCATTCTCTCCCCTCTTCAAAATCCCACTTCTCTGGGCGATGGCATACGCCACCTCGCGCTCGCACAGATTTTGCACCAAGGCAAACAGTTTGGAGGCTGGGGGGATTTTGTTACTTCGGGTTACTTCAGTCTGCACTCCAGTGATCCGTGGTACCTCACACACCTGCTGATTACACCGCTTGGTGCTCTGGATACTGTACTCGCACAGAAGATTTTCATTCTGATACTAGGCTTTGCCGTGGGAGCTTCTTTTCTGCTCATACTCTCTTCACTCAAAATTCCCTCACGCATGCAGAGTGTATGCGTACTAGTGCTCTTTCTCGGCAATGTACAGTGGATGCTTCGCTTACTGCTGGGTCGCCCTGTGTTCATGATGGTGAGCCTTCTACTCCTGTTACTCCTCTCATTCCTTCAGCGGAAGACCTGGCCGTTGTTACCGCTGATGACTATAGCAACACTCCTCTCGCATCTCTTTGTATTTCCACTGTTCCTCTGCCTGCTGGGAAGCCTCTGGTTTGTGCTGCAGAGGGAGTACAGGAAAGCCTCCTGTAGCATGGTATATGCAGCACTGGGTGTTTCGGTCGCGTTTCTGCTGATTCCGCAAAACCTGAACTATGTGCACTACATTGCAGAAGTTTTCCTGAAAGTGCCCTTTAATGTACAGCTCTTTACCGGTACGGAAATGCAATCTGGTATACACAGAATGGCACCCATAGTGGTGCTGCTTGGAGCATGCACTCTCTTCCTCAGAATTTTGCGAATGCAGGGAAGAACCACCAAAGAAGAGATGATGGCACGGGGAATAGTGCTCACAGGCACACTGGTGGGCTTCATGACAGTGGGGATGCTGGTGTGGGTACGTATGCTGGACTTCCTGTGGCCGCTGCTCCTCGTGCTACTGGCTCAAATACTCTCGCTTTGCCCTTCGCTACCAACGGAGTTAGCTCGATATCTTCTTCCGAAAAGAGTTCTAAAAAAACGACTCGCATGGGCAGTATTGCTACTGATTATTTTTGTAAACATAGCAAAAACAGAATTCACTTTTTTGAGTACAGATGCAGACCGTAACCTGGGGCAGTTTGCAGATGCTTTCAAAGAAGTACCTCCACAAAGCAGAGTACTCAACCTGGACTGGGATCTCTTCCCTGCGCTCTTCACTGTTCGACCGGATCTGCTCTATACACGCGGAATGGATCCTTCGTACGACTACCTCGTTTCTCCGCATTCCATAGATCTCTACAGTGTCATACGCACCCAAACGCCCGATGCTGTGGACTGGGACAACTGGCTCCGGGAACTGACACAATACGTTCCCTCCGACGTTCTGGTTCTGTGGAGTGCAAACCGCAGTGCAGTCTTAAATCACCTGCGAACAATACCCAACCTTACGCTCCTCCGGAGGAATGAGCGTATCGCCGTCTTCAAAATAGCCACTTCTCTTACGCACGAAAAAGAATAGTGCGTATACTCCCTCAGCATGGCGCTTCATATTGGCATCGTCGGCCTCCCCAACGTGGGAAAATCCACTCTCTTTAATGCACTTACACGTACAAAAGGCGCACAGGCAGCCAACTATCCCTTCTGCACCATAGAACCCAATATTGGCATAGTGGAAGTACCCGACCAACGCCTGCAGAAACTGGCAGAGATGGTGAAACCCCAAAAGGTAATCCCCGCTGCCATTGAATTCAAAGATATTGCCGGCCTTGTAAAAGGAGCAAGCAAGGGAGAAGGACTCGGTAATCAGTTCCTCCATGCCATACGGGAATCCGATGCCATCTGCCATGTGGTACGGGAATTTCAGGATGGCAACGTAACCCACGTGGACGGCAGCGTGGACCCTAAACGTGATTGTGAAATTATAGAAATGGAACTTATTCTTGCGGACCTAGAGTCCATAGATAAGCAGATAGACAAGACGGAAGGAGCGGCACGCAGCGGAGATAAGATGAAACAAAAAGAGCTCTCTGTACTGGAAAGAATGAAAGCAGCACTGGCCTCCGGAAAGATGGCCAATACGGTAGAAATGACAGATGAGGAACAACGACTTTCCCGACACTTTAACCTCCTCAGTGCAAAACCCATTCTCTATGCTCTCAACATCACCGAAGAAGCCATGAAGAATGTAGATCCTGCAGCCCAGCGTAAGACACTGGGCTTGCCGGAAAGTGCAGAAGTCATCGCCATCTGTGCAAAAATAGAGGATGACTTGCAGGACCTCTCTCCGGAAGAAGGACTGGAAATGCTCAGGGAGATGGGTGTGGAGTCTTCCGGGCTCGATCAATTGATTCATGCTGCCTACCATGCACTCGGTTACATGACGTACTTCACCGCCGGACCGCAGGAAGTGCGTGCCTGGAATGTACGCAGGGGTTCCACTGCACCACAAGCAGCCGGAGTGATCCATACCGATTTTGAAAAAGGATTCATACGCGCAGAGACCATCGCCTACCGGGACTTTGTTGACTGCGGAGGCGAACAGGGCGCCAAGGAAAAGGGAAAGATGCGGAGTGAAGGAAAGGAATATCTGGTACAGGATGGCGATATAATGCACTTTAAGTTCAATGTCTGAAGAATTCTTGCTATTTATAAAAATAAAATTATAATACTATTTCAGTATGAGATATAAAAAGACCTGGGAAAGGCCTCGCATAATAGCCAATACACCCTGGACCGCAAAAATTGCGAAATCTCTGGAAACAGGTAAAATCCGATTAAGCGCAGCAGAGAGAATCGAAAGGATACTGAAAATAGATCGAGATAGGACAGCAGTTTCTCGTAAAGAGGAGAATGAGCAGGAAGCAGAGTAAGTGTAGTATGTGACCCATGCCCTTTATAGCCCGCCAGGAACGGTTTACCTGTGAACACTGCGGTGCAGAGGTGCATCCTTTACAAAATGGATCCTACCGCAATCACTGCCCCTTTTGCCTCTACTCCAAACATATGGATGATAAGGGACCGGGAGACCGCGCATCGCGTTGCAGCGGTCTCATGGAACCAGTTGGAGTTGATCATCGTTCAGGAAAAGGATGGATGATCCTGCACCGCTGTACTAAGTGTAGGAAAGAAAGAGTGAATAAAAGAGCTCCGGATGATGCCTCTTAAAGGCTGAGGCTAAGGCTAAATAATAATGACATTTAGCTTAGTCTTAGCCTTATTCCCTACAAAGACAGCATTACATGAAACAATTATTTATTCACTTTTTTACTTTAGTGCAAGGGCTCTTTCCCAATTCCCCTTGAAATACAGACACCTGCAGTCGTAGGATGTGCCCCCATGCGACTTTTTCTTATGGTCTGCGCCTTCGGCATGTTGTTTATTTCTATGTGAAGCTCCGCCAGCTTACGCAGGCGGTTTCTTCCACTACGCCTGCGGCGTCGCTCGCGAAACCCGGCGAAGCAG
>PFDR01000081.1:17116-23016 GCA_002772545.1 Candidatus Peregrinibacteria bacterium CG10_big_fil_rev_8_21_14_0_10_49_10
CCCCAGCTCACGCAGGGGGCATTCTGCGAAGTCGGGTAAATCCCACCAGAGCGGGACGCCCTTCTGCGCGCCTGTCTGCCGGTAGGTATTCATGCATAGGCAATATGCACTGTCAGAACACAAATCTATTTACGCATTCTGCTGGTCATCTAATGCCGCAAAACCCGCAGCATACTGTTCTGTAACGCTCCGCTGTAGAGGAATTTTTTCAGATACATTGCCTTCAGGCTGCAAAACCATCTGCTCGCTGCCCTCTGCATCGGTTTCTATGCGCACTGCAAAGGATCCCGATTCCAGAGACTGTATAGCTTCCGGGGACATATCGGCAGTTTTGAGCACCTGCTCTATGCCCTTCTCCTTGAGATCATGCTCTATATCTTTCTTGAGTTCTTCATTCACTCTCGGTTCGGTTTCCATAGCAAACTTAAGCTCTGCGAGCAGTTCATTCTTGGCCATTTCACGCTCCAAATCCTCCGGGCCTTTCACGCGTTCTCTCAGGCGTTCATACTCCTCCGGACTCCGCATGCGCTTACGGAGCTTCCTGCGTTCGTTTGAGGGGATACGATCAATCCAGTTCATGAGAGCAGTGTACAACCCTATCCCTTGTAGCAAAAGTAGCCGGGGTTCATGAACTACGGCTACGCCTAAAACAAAAGGAGCAGGCAGAGACCCGCTCCTCCGTATGCAAAAAGAAGATCAACTACACCCACTCGTGGCACCACAGTCCAAACAGATTTCACAGGAACCGTTGCGCTTCATTTTCATACTCCCGCAACCAGAACAGACCGATCCGGTGAAACCCTGCTGCTTTGCCACTTCCCATTTGGAAGTATCTGGAGTCTCTGCTGCTTCACGCATAGGCTGTTGTTCCTTTTCCTGCGGGGGCATGGCAACGGAATTTGCAAGATCGGAAGGTGCTTGTGCTCCTTCATCGATGACAGGAAGCCGCATAGCAAAGGCATCTTTACTCTTGGTACCCTCGCTATAGGCCTTTTCCACCAGTTCTTTATTATGAAACTGCATTGCCTGTTCCTTTGGGAGGAATTTGACCGCAAGCCAACGACCCAGGTAGTCCATAAGGCTTTTTACCATGGGAATCTCTTTATTCGTAGTCATGCCCATGGGTTCAAAACGAGTGTGGACGAGCTTTTTACACAGAACATCCAGCGGTACACCGTACTGTAGGTTCATGGAAAGACTGAGTGCGAGCGTATCCATAACACCGGAAAGAGTGGAGCCCTCCTTGCTCATTTTAATAAAGATTTCACCCGGAGCACCGTTCTCGTAAAGACCTACATGTAAGTATCCCTCGTGCCCTGCCACAGAGAATTTATGCGTTATAGACATGCGTTCATCCGGCAGCTTGCGACGGCGTGGGACTTCTTTGATGACTACCTTCTCTACTATTTCCTTCTCAGCCACTTCCTCTGAGGAGGTGTCCTCTTTCTTGTCGGATTGACTGCTGAGTGCCTGGCTCATTTTACAACCATCACGGTACAGCGCATTAGCCTTGAGGCCAAGCTTCCAGCTAAGGAGGTAGGCACTCTTGATGTCTTCGATAGTTGCCTCATTGGGCAGGTTAATGGTTTTGGAAATAGCTCCTGAAATAAAGGGCTGTGCCGCAGCCATCATTCGTATATGCCCCTCTACATCTATAAAACGCTTGCCAATTTTTCCGCATTTATTTGCGCAATCAAAGACCGGCAGGTGTTCAGGTTTAAGGTAGGGAGCACCTTCCACGGTCATGTGTCCGCAAATAGTCAAATTCGCCTCTTCTATCTGCTCCTTGGTAAAACCAAGCTCTCTGAGCATATTGCTGTTTGTATCGGCGCATTTTTCTTCGGAGAGACCCAGGCGCTGCATAGTTTCTTCTCCTAAAATCCATTTATTGAATGCAAACTGCAGGTCAAATACCCGTGGAAGATTCTTTTCTATATTTGCAATATCCTGGTCCGTAAAGCCCTTCTCCTTCAGACTCTCGCGGTTGATGTGTGGTGCACCTTCCAGACGCAACGTGCCCATAACGTAGTGCATCATTTCACCAATCTGCTGATCGTCGTAGCCGAGTGCCTTGAGCGCAGGTTTTACTGATTGGTTTGCTATTTTCATGTATCCGCCTCCCGCCAGTTTCTTAAACTTCACCAGAGCAAAATCGGGCTCCACACCCGTGGTATCGCAGTCCATGAGGAGACCAATGGTGCCCGTAGGAGCAATAACGGTGGCCTGTGCGTTGCGGTAGCCATACTGTTCACCGGAAGCCAATGCTCTGTCCCAGCATTCCTTGGCAGCTACGAGGAGATCCTGTAAGCAGATCTTCTGAGAAATACCCACAGGCTTTACGTGGAGATCCTCGTATTCATTCTGCGGTGCATCGTAGGCCGCACGGCGGTGGTTGCGTATGACACGAAGCATATGCTCCTTGTTGCGTGTATAGCCGGAGAACGTGCCGAGGTGCTTTGCCATCTCTGCGGATGTTGCATAGGACTCTCCGGTAAGAATAGCGGTAAGAGCACCACACATGGCCTGTGCTTTTTCGGAATGGTAAGGAATGCCCATGCGCATAAGCAAAGCTCCAAGGTTTGCATACCCAAGACCCAGTGTACGGAAAATGTAACTCAACTCGGCGATCTCCTTGCTTGGGAACTGAGCCATGAGTACGGAGATTTCCAGAACGACAGTCCACAGACGTACAGCATGCTTGAATTTTTCCACTTCAAATGTGCCATGCTCCACATCGTAGAATTTGAGGAGATTGATCGAGGCAAGATTGCAGGCGGTGTTATCCAGGAACATGTACTCGCTGCAGGGATTACTTGCATGTATGCGACCATCTGCGGGACACGTGTGCCAGTCGTTGATGTTCGTGTCGTACTGCACCCCAGGATCCGCACAGGCCCACGCGGCATACCCCACCTTGTCCCACAGATCCCGTGCCTTAAAACTCTCGCAGGGTACCGGCCCTCTCCCCTCCTTTTCCGCTTTACGCAACTCGGTGCGCCAGTAAAGGTTCCAGTCGGCATCCTTTTCCAGTGCCTCAAAGAAGGCGTGCGGTATGCGTACCGAGTTATTCGAGTTCTGGCCGGAAACGGTGCTGTAAGCCTCTCCGTTGAAGTCTGACTCGTACCCGGCTTTCACCATAGCAGCTACCTTCTTCTCCTCGTTTGCCTTCCAGTTTATAAACTCCACAATATCCGGATGGTCAAGATCCAGACAAACCATTTTGGCTGCCCTGCGTGTTGTGCCACCTGATTTTATGGCACCGGCCGCACGGTCTCCTATTTTAAGAAAGCTCATAAGGCCGGAGCTCATACCGCCACCCGAAAGGGGCTCGGCCTTTCCGCGTAGTGTACTGAAGTTGGTACCTGTACCGGACCCATACTTAAAGAGACGCGCTTCACGAATCCACAGATCCATAATGCCACCCTCATTCACCATGTCGTCTTCCACGGACTGAATAAAACAGGCATGCGGCTGTGGGTGCGTATAGGCATCTTCACTCTGCTTCACTTCTCCGGTCATGGGATCGCAGTAATAGTGCCCCTGCGCAGGACCGGTAATATTATAGGCGTAATTCAGACCGGTATTAAACCATTGCGGACTATTCGGTGCGGACATCTGGTGAATGAGCATGTAACTGAGCTCATCTTCGAAGGCCTGCGCATCCTGTGCCGTTTCGAAGTACCCGTACTGCTGACCCCAGTGCCTCCAGCACCCTGCCAGACGGCGCACAACCTGCTTAGCTGAACGTTCCGGACCCATGACCACTTCTCCCTGTGCATCGCGCTCCACCTCCCCGGATGCCGTATACTGCGGAACACCGGCCTTACGAAAATACTTGCTAACCATAATGTCCGTAGCCACCTGGCTCCAACCTGCAGGGATTTCGGCGCCTTCCATCTCAAAAACAACAGAACCGTCTGTATTTACGATGCGACTGGCCCTCTTTTCATACTGCACTTCTTCCAATGGATCGCTGCCGGGTGTGGTAAATATGCGTGGTACAGAAAGACCCTTCTGCTGCTCCCGAAGAGGTGTGGATGCAGTTTGAGAGACAGGATGCGCTGTTTTTGTAGGAGGGTTCATAAGGGTGAAAATGGAAAGAAAAACACACTATGTAGTGCCATCAAGGCCACAACAACACAAGATATTGAACTCTATCCGCATGGTCAATGGCATTTTTCCGCAGGATGCCGGTGAGGATGGCAGATGTAAAAAAGATGTACAGAGAGAGCATTCACCGAAGAATGTTTCAGGAGCGCAACTAAAACAGGCTACAGAAAATTGCATCCGCACCACAATTTGTCATACTGGTTCAAGTCCAAGTTTACTCTAGCGTTCCAACTCATAAGATCGCTGAAGTAGCTACATCTCAAGCAGACTCTTTCGTATGGAAATCCTCGTTCTTGTCGCCGGCACCAATGAGCCAAGTAACAGCAATATGCTGGCTGATGCGTTTGTGCAGGGCATGCAACAGTTTGGTGATGTGAATGCACATAAATGTCGACTGAAAGATCTGCATATCGACCACTTCTCTCTGGACTTCTACGACGCCCAGTGCCACCAGGAAGAAGATTTTTGTGACGTACAGCATCTCATGGAATCTGCAGATGGTCTGATAGTAGCGACACCCATCTGGAACTTCGGCGTACCGGCTCACCTCAAAAACCTCATAGACCGCATGGGGAGCTTTGCACTGGATGAAACACGTTCCAGGGGAACTCTCTATGGAAAACCTTTCTATCTTATTTTTACCGGAGGGGCACCTGCAGTTGCCTGGAAAACGCTCATGCAGAAAACAAGCAGCCATCTACCGGAGGCCCTCAAATACTTTGGAGCCAGCTATATTGGCCACCATTTCGAACCAAAATGCACAGCGGGGAAGGGGAAGTTTGGTCTGGTCGTAGATTCCCGACCGGAGAGTCTTGCTTCACTGCGCAGACAGGGACACGATTTTGCAAAGGTTGTACAGGAGTATGCAACTACCGGAAAAGCGCCCATAAAGCAGAGGGCCCAGGGGAAGATAATGAGATGGGGGGAAGCTGTATTAAAGAAGATCAGCTGAGTGTAGAATTATGAATCTAGAATGATGAATTATGAATGAAAAAACAGCATATCGTAATGTAGTATGTAAACTTCTTCATTCATAATTCATCATTCTTAATTCTTATTTGTGTGTAAACTACTCACAGAAAAGTGACGCACTATTAGAAAGAGTTAACGAGTGTGACTTCTTCATCATACTGACCCGCATTCCTAAAGGCATCCCCTGTTTTCTGTCCTCCTTCTACCAGAATGCTGCTAATGCCGTAAAAATCTTCCTCCGGTGTGGTAAGCATGGACCACAGACTATTCCAGTCGAAGTAACCGTTCTGTGTGGGGATGCGCAGTATGCGCGCTCCCGTCTTAAAGAGCTCCTCTTCCCTCTTCTGCGCTGCTTCTCTGTCTGTGATAATGACAGTCCCCTCTTTCACTACTTTTGCCTCTGCAGGTATTCTAAGATGTGGATCGAATATTATAACTAATGGCTGCGGAAAAGTTTGATCTACTTTTTTATTCATAAGACGCACTGTAAGCTGCGGGTCATCGCTGATAACCGTCTGCACTCCTACCAAAATAGCATCGTGCTTTGCCCGCAGATGCTGATGTGACCACTGATTCTGTTCCTCTGAAGTGATGGTCAGAGGTGAGCCGTCATCATTCGCTACTCTCCCGTCCTTCGTCTGGGCACGCTTGAGTGTGATGTAGGGTCTCCCCTTTTCGTGAAGAGAAACAAATCCCCTGTTGTGCCTCCTGCAGAGCTCCGGGAGCACAGGACCGGTCACCGTAATGCCTGCTGCCCGCAGTGCGGCAATCCCCTGCCCTGCCACTTCAGGATTCGGATCCTGCATGCCATAGACAAC
>PFDR01000081.1:23031-40583 GCA_002772545.1 Candidatus Peregrinibacteria bacterium CG10_big_fil_rev_8_21_14_0_10_49_10
TTTGATGATAAGATCGGTACAGGGCGGTGTTTTGCTGTGATGACAGCAAGGCTCTAGGTTCACATACAAGACATCCTCTTGCTCTAAACCTTGATCAAATTTTTTGATCAGTTCTCTCTCAGCATGATCGCCTCCAAAATGCCGGTGCCATCCTTCCGCCACGACTTCCCCCTTTCGCACAAGGAGGGACCCGACAAGGGGGTTGATGCCTACAGAACCTCTACCACGGTCGGCGAGTTCGAGGCAACGGAAGATGAAGGAGTCATAGTTCACGGAATTAGTGTGACATAAAAATCCCCCCTCCGTGTAAAACGGAAGGGGGAAAAGATCTTTCACTACGGCAGATAGCCGATGAGTTGCTGAATGGCGATTGCCTTAGCTCCAGCCGATTGAAGAGATGCAAGCACCTCACCTATCCGATTTCTCTCTATGCATACCTGCAAAGCGACCCAGCCATCCTGGCTGAGAGGTGATACCGTAGGCGCAAGAGCAGCCGGAAGCTGTACCTGCTCTAGAGAATCCTTCGGAAGGTTACAGACAACCATCACTCTATCTGAAGAATGCACAGCAGCCAGAAGGGCTGCAGTCACCTCCCGGAGACGCTTCTCCATTGCAGGAGACAAGTCCGTCATTGCCAAGACCTGCGGATAGGACTCTAGTAGATTGTTACAACCTTCCACAATAGAAAGGCCGTTAGCAACCAAACTCGAACCTGTCTCTGTGACAACCAGAACGGCATCGCAGAGGCCATCTGCAATGGACGATTCCTCATACCCTTCGATACGGACAACATCGTAGGGCGGCAAGTCTGCGACACCTGCCAGTAGGTGCTCGGCCAGGAGCGGAAGCTCACAGCCAACACGCACCTGTTGAAGAACACGGATGTCTGACGAAGCAGCGAGAACCCAACGTGTGGGGCCAGAACTTGCGCGCGAACATGGTAGTTCCGCAACGGCTCGCAGACCCTGCACTCCACTGGCGAGAAAGAGGTCCTTGCCCGTCACTCCGGCTTGGAATGCCGAACCAATGAGCAGAGGAATCATCCGACGGTCGCGCTGGAAGAAATCCACACCACCGGAGGATCCGCAGAAACCAGTGCGATCCGGCTCATGCACTTCGTATCCTGACTGCACGAGTGCAGAGCGCACACGTGCGCTCATAGAACCGGAAGGTAGTAGGAACTGTAGCAGCTCATCCGTTTCCTGCATGGGCACCGCAGGAGAAAGCGAAATCTCGCATTCCTCGAGCACGAGGTTCTCCCCGGCTCCTGCTTTGGGGGCAGGCATAAGCTGTCTTGCGCCAACGCAAGACCTATAGAAGCAGCTCGATGCATCTGTGTGACATGCACCCGTACCTTTCTGACGAACCAGATAGATAAGAGCATCTCCGTCACAATCAATGAGGACATCTTCCACCTTCTGAACATTGCCACTCGTCATGCCCTTCACCCAAATCTCATCTCTTCTCGTCGACCAGTAGGTCGCAAGACCCGTCTGAAGCGTCATGCGCCAGGCTTCCTCATTGGCGTAGGCCACCATGAGAACCTCTTTGCTTGAGGCATCCTGGGTGACGACCGTAACAAGGCCGCCACGCTTCGCAAAGTTCGGTCGAAAGACTTTCATATCTCTCCTCCTATGCTTTGAAAGATCTAAAAGTTTTACATCTGCCAACACGGCAAACAACCTCTCCGGACTTCGGAGAGGGGTCGATTTCGGTCTTTAGATTACTTCTGTAAGTACTTCTGCAACACCGACGCCGACCGCTCTCCGCGGTCCACTTGCATGCGGTGATGCCGATGTGTATTTAAAACCTTTCTATACCCCCCCTCTCCATTCTCCAAAAACTTCGCTACACGTGTGACAGTTGTAGTACTTGCACCCGTATTCTTAGCAATTTCACGGTAGGTCTTGCCCTGCGCAACCTGCTTTGCCACTTCAAAACGTTCTCCCCAGGCCTGGAGTTCGCTTAGGGTGCCAATATCCCGGAGGAAGCTGGCTATTTCTTCTTCTGTCTCGCAGGAAGCGAGTGCACTGCAGAGTGACTTCAGCCAAGGTTCTTTACGCCAGGAGTCTTCGGTGAAACGTCTTTTCATAGGGATTAGGGGTTAGGGGTTAGGGGTTAGGGGTTAGGGGTTAGGGATTAGTTATTTGCGTGCCTGCACGCCGAAGCGCAGTTACTAGGGTCTTGAATGCGCTGAAGAAAGAACAATAATGGTGCTAGTGTACTGACTGCGCGAAGGCGTGTCAATGTTTTAATACACTAAAACATATCCGTATAGAGACAGAACGCATTTTTGGATTCGTACATAAATCTTTAAAAGAAAAGGGAAATCTGCTATACTAGTCTGAAGACTTTACCTCTTACACTCACCCCCATGACGAAGAAATATCTCTCGAAGGATTGCTCACTTGCCGCTCTTCTCAGCGTACTGCTCGTGGTGGGATTTGCGATTGTGATTCCACAAATACATGTACTGAATGAAATGGTCCTTGGGTACTACAATACCCTTCCGGTTTCTGAGTCTGCAGACTTTGACCGCGATGAGATTCCCAATACCATAGATGACAGTGACGGTGACCACATTTCAGACAAGTACGACTCCACACCGTTTGGAACACTGCACGGTTCGCTTATACAAAGATAGCTGAACACTAAAATTGTACTAAAAAAAGCCTTTACAATAGGGCTCTTTATGAATTAAGAACTATCTATTTACCCCCTCCTCTCTTCGTAATAATCTCCTGAGCTACGTTACCCGGGACTTTATCGTAGTGTCCGAATTCCATGGTGTAGCTGGCACGACCCTGTGTCATAGAGCGAAGATCCGTTGCGTAACCAAACATGGATGCAAGGGGAACATCCGCATCCACAACTTTGGCAGTACCACGCTCTGACTGCCTTTGGATAAGACCCCGACGTGCACTCAAATCACCCATCACATCACCTAAGAAGTCCTCTGGAGTCACAACCTCCACTTTCATAATAGGTTCCAGAATAACAGGATCTGCCTTCCTGGCAGCAGCCTGGAATCCTATGCTCGCACAGGTTTTAAAGGCCATTTCGGAGGAGTCAACATCGTGGTACGAACCGTCCGTAAGATCCACCTGTACATCCACCACGGGGTACCCTGCCAAAATACCGCGGCTCATACCCTCCTGGAAACCTTTGTCACAGGGGTTGATGTATTCCCTTGGAATACGTCCGCTCACAATACTGTTGATAAATTCATAGCCTTTGCCCGGCCCCTGGGGCGTAAGACGGAATACAACATGACCGTACTGTCCGCGACCTCCTGTTTGCTTAATGTACTTCTCTTCGTGTTCCACTTCTTTCTGAATTGTCTCACGGTACGCAACCTGCGGCTTTCCTACTGTGGTCTCCACGCCAAACTCCCTGCGCATACGGTCTATGATGATATCCAGGTGGAGTTCACCCATCCCGGAAATGATTGTCTGTGCTGTTTCTTCGTCACTCTGTACACGGAAGGTTGGATCTTCTTCTGTAAGCTTCTGCAGGGCAACACCCATTTTCTCCTGGTCTGCTTTTGTTTTGGGCTCCACTGCTACGCTTATAACAGGTTCTGCAAAGGTAATGGACTCCAGACGAACAGGGTGAGCTTCGTCACAGAGAGTATCTCCTGTACGCGTGCTCTTCAGTCCAATGACAGCTGCAATGTCTCCTGCTTCGACCTGATCAATTTCCTGCCGGGAATTTGCGTGCATTTTGACCAGACGGCCAATACGCTCCTTCTGGTCACTCGTCGTATTGTAGAGGTAACTGCCGGACTTCAGCACACCCGAATACACACGGACGAATGTAAGTTTCCCCACAAAAGGATCTGTGGCAATTTTGAAAGCCAGGGCAGAAATAGGCTCGTTGTTATCGGGCTTCCGCTTCTCTTCCTGGTCGTTGGTGGGATTCACACCGGTGACTGCTTCCACATCGAGCGGACAGGGCAAATAGGCTACAACGGCATCCAAAAGTTTCTGAACACCGATATTTTTGAGTGAAGAGCCGCAAAGTACAGGGTAGATCTTTCCCCTCACGGTACCGGTACGAAGACCCTTGACGATTTGTTCGTCGGTCAGTGCACCGTTTTCCAGGTAGCTATCTGTAAGATCGTCATCACACTCCGCAACTTTTTCCATAAGCTGAGAACGGTACTCTGTGACCTTGGACTCCATATCTGCAGGAATATCAATTTCCGCTATTTTCTCTCCATGTTCACCCGAAAAGGAGTATGCCTTTTTACGTACCAGATCTATAAGACCTGTAAAATCGTTCTCCTGACCGATGGGAAGTTGAATGGCAATAGCATCGGGGCTGAGGCGATCGTGAATACTGGCAAGTGACATGTAGAAGTCACCTCCTGTCTTATCCATCTTGTTTACAAAAGCCACTCGGGGAACCTTGTACTTATCGGCCTGACGCCAGACTGTCTCACTTTGCGGCTCCACCCCCTGGGATCCGTCGAAGACTGCTACACCGCCATCCAGGACTCGCAAACTACGTTCTACTTCTGCCGTAAAGTCTACATGGCCCGGAGTATCAATAATGTTAATTGTGGCATCAATCTCGTTTCCCTGCACATCCTTGGCCTTCCAGTGACACTGAGTAGCGGCGGATGTTATGGTAATACCACGTTCCTGCTCCTGCTCCATCCAGTCCATGGTGGCTTCACCATCGTGCACTTCTCCTATTTTGTAGTTACGACCCGTATAGAAGAGAATACGTTCTGTTGTGGTCGTTTTTCCCGCATCGATGTGGGCAATAATACCGATGTTGCGTACATTTTTGAGATCCATGTTCTGAGGGATTAGAGATTAGGATTGAGGATGAGAAATGCTGGCAACTCAGCACACAAAAGAGATTGCCTAGCTCAAGTCCGAAAAAATATACGGAACAATGCGAAAGGAAGCAATCCTTAGAAGGAGATTTTATGCACCAGACTCACATCCCTCATCCCTATTTAGCCAGGTGTGCAAACGCTTTGTTTGCCTGAGCCATTCTAAGAACATCCTGCTTTGTCTTAAAGGCGTCACCCTGATCTGTAGACGCATCCAAAAACTCTAGCGCCAGACGGTTAGCCATGGGCATACCCTTCCGCTTGCGAGCAGCTAAAATAAGCCAACGAATCGCCAGTGTTTGCTGCCGCTTCGGATTCACTTCTACAGGAACCTGATACACAGAACCCCCTACGCGTTTTGGTCGTACTTCTACAAGTGGAGTAACGTTAAGAAGTGCTTTGGTAAACACATCGCGGGGAGACTCCTTTGTACGGGTCTTCATAATTTCCATGGCATCCCAGAAAATGCCGCGTGCCACTGACTTCTTTCCCCTGCTCATCATACAATTGATGAACTTCTCTATAACGACGTCTGAGTCCTGTGGAATGTACTTTTTAATGGGCTTTGGCATAAAAAGAAGAATTAAGACTTAGATTTCTTGGCACCGTAACGACTGCGGCCCTGCTTGCGGTTCTGTACGCCTTCGGTATCCAGAATGCCACGCACAATGTGGTAGCGAACACCCGGAAGGTCTTTGACCCTTCCTCCGCGCACAAGCACAATACTGTGCTCCTGCAGGTTGTGCCCCTCTCCCATAATGTAGGCTTTCACTTCGTGCCCGTTGGTCAGGCGCACCCGCGCTATTTTTCGCAGAGCAGAGTTCGGCTTTTTGGGTGTCATGGTAGTGACTTTAATACACACACCTCGTTTGAATGGCGTTCCCTTGCGCAAGGGGACATCACGCATTTTCAGCGCATTCCACGTATACTGGAGCGCAGGAGATTTACTCTTTTTGCGCCTGCTGCTGCGTGGCCTGCGGATAAGTTGATTGACTGTAGGCATAGAAAACCCCACAACGTGGGGATACGATAGTACTGGCTGACACGAGAGGAAGTAAAGAGCTTTTACGGTGTTTTTATTCCTATTGCTCAGAGAAAATGCATACGTACCTCTCTGGTCTTTGACACAATACATTGTGTTGCAGACTGAAGAACCCACAAATGTAGGGTGCCAAACCGCATAAAGGAACCAGCCATACGGCTGATCCCCTGATGCTCCGGATAGAGAGAATGATCTATTTTTCCTTTTCTTTGGCTTCTTCTTCATCAAAACGCTCGCGGTAGACATCGCCTGTAGGAATGAGACGTCCGATGATGACGTTGGATTTAAGGTCCTGGAGATTATCGATCTTTCGGGTAGTAGCAGCCTCCACAAGCACACGAATGGTTTCCTGGAAGGATGCACCGGCAAGCCACGAATCTGTAGCAAGTGCAACTCTGGTAATACCGAGCAGAAGTGGCTCGTAAGTGGCTATTTTCACTTTGCCCTTCTTCCGTGCTCTTGCCTGATCGTTTTCGTAAATGACTTCACTCATATCTACCGTCTCTCCGGGGAGGAGATGTGTATCCCCTGACTGAATAACACGCACTTTGGAAAACATCTTGCGCACAATAATTTCCAAATGTTTGTCGTTAATGGTTTGCCCCTGAGAGGCATAAATGTGCTGTACTTCATGAATAATGTACTTCTGCACTTCGTAGGCACCCTTCTTGTCCAGGAGTTCCTGAAGATTGAAGTGACCCAGGTTAATAGGCTGACCCACACTCACGGAATCTCCACTCTTTACGAGCAATGTTTCGCGTGAACCAAACTCATAAGTGCGGTTCTGTAATTCGGAGTGTTTGACATAGACAATATCATCCTCGATATTGGAGATTTTTCCTTCCACCTTGGCCTTTACCGTTGACTTGTCTGTGGAAGCCTTGGCGAGAACCGTACGTTCTTTCACCGCCTGCCCCTTTTTCACCACTACTTCATAGCCTGCAGGAATACGGTATTCGTCCTCACCTTTGTCTACGGCTGCAATATGTACAATAGTACGACCGGAGGGATGCGTAACACGCACCTTGCCGCTGATATCCGAAAGAACAGCGGGTGTTCGGGGCGAGCGTGCCTCAAAGAGTTCTTCCACGCGTGTAAGACCCTGCGTAATATCTGAGCCCTCTGCAACACCTCCCATGTGGAACGTACGCATGGTGAGCTGTGTTCCCGGTTCTCCAATAGATTGTGCTGCAATAATACCCACTGGCGTACCCACATCTACCATGTCGTTGTCTCCCAGATCACGACCGTAACATCTCTTACAAATACCGCGACGTGTTTTGCACGTCATAATAGAACGTACGGGTACTGCTTCTACCTGTAGCTCTTCTATTTCTGCAAGGAGATCTCTGTCGATGTCCTGGTTACGCTTGGCGATGGTCTTATTCTTGTGCTTAAGATCTTCTGAAAGAGTACGACCGAAAATACGGTTTGCAAAGGCTTCGCCAATTTCCAGAGACTCCGCTCTGGTCACCCAATGTGTTTCAACGGAGCCACAGTCGTCATCGCGAATGACCACATCCTGTACAGCATCTACAAGACGACGTGTAAGGTACCCGGCCTCTGCCGTTTTAAGAGCGGTGTCGGACTTTCCTTTTCTTCCTCCGTGCGTTGCAATGAAATACTCCAGAACGGTGAAACCGTCTTTGAGGTTGGACTGAATAGGCAGTTCTATGGTACGACCGGATGGGTTGGCAACAAGACCTTTCATGCCGGAAAGCTGTGTAACCTGGCCCCAGTTTCCCCGGGCTCCGGAGTCAATAACGTACGTAATATCATTCTCTTCGTGCTTCATGAATTCATTGATCATATCCACGCTTACGTCATTTTTTGCACGTGACCAGGTCTGAATGGCGTGGGAGTAACGCTCGTCTGCTGTCATAAGACCCTTCCAGAAGAAATTATTGAGTTTACTCACGGTTTCGTTGGCTTCTGCCAGAAGCTGCTCACGCTCTTTGGGAACAATCATATCGCCGAGTGAAATGGAAACACCCGAAAGCGTCGCGTAGCGGAATCCAATATCTTTCATACTGTCTGCGAGTGCGACGGCTTCCTTTTCTCCTACCAATTCGAGTGTGGTACTAATGAGCCTGGAGAGATCTTTCTTACGCAACGTTTCGTTGATGAAGCGCATTTTTTCGGGAAGGATTTCATTAAATTTGACCCGACCAACAGACGTTTCAATAATCTGTGCTTCACCTTCGCCTGCCGGAATACGTACCTTGACCCTTGCCTGCAGATCTACCACGCCCTGTTCGTAGGCAAGAAATGCCTCTCCAACGGAAGAAAATATCATATCCTGCCCTTTCTTCCCTTCATGCATACGTGTGAGGAAGTAACAGCCGAGAATCATATCCTGGGTGGGGTTAATGACCGGTTCACCCGCAGAAGGCTTGAGCAGGTTGGTAGCAGCGGACATCAGTTCCCTCGCTTCTCGCTGTGCACGTTCCGAAAGCGGGACGTGTACGGCCATTTGGTCACCATCGAAGTCCGCGTTGAACGCGGCACAGACCAAAGGATGGAGCTGAATGGCTTTTCCTTCTATGAGAATGGGATTAAACGCCTGAATACCCAGACGGTGGAGCGTCGGCGCACGGTTGAGCAGGACAAATTTGTCCTGAATCACTTCTTCCAGAATATCCCATACTTCTTTGCCGCCATCCTGGACGATCCTCTCTGCACCCTTGACGTTGTGCGCCAGTTCATCGCGGATAAGACGACCGATAACGAACGGCTTAAAGAGTTTCATGGCCATTTCTTTCGGCAATCCGCACTGTCGAAGCTTGAGGTGAGGACCAACCACAATAACGCTGCGACCCGAATAGTCCACACGCTTTCCGAGGAGGTTCTGACGGAACCGACCCTGCTTGCCCTTTAACATATCTGAAAGGCTGCGTAACTTGCGACGATCCCCCGCAGTAAAGAGGGTCTTCCCCGCACGGGCAGAGTTATTGAGCAGTGTATCCACCGCCTCCTGAAGCATGCGCTTCTCGTTACGACAGATAACTTCCGGAGCACCAATGCTCATCAGTTTTTTGAGACGGTTATTGCGGTTGATAACGCGACGGTAGAGATCGTTGAGGTCAGATGCGGCAAAACGGCCACCATCCAACTGCACCATAGGGCGCAAATCAGGTGGAAGAACAAGTAATCGCTGCAAAATCATCCACTCCGGCTTTGTGCCCGCTTTAGCAAGAGCACTCACCAGCTTCATACGCTTCATAATTTTTTTGAGCTTCTGTCCGCTGCTCTGTTCGCGGTCTTTCTGCAGCTGCTCCATAAGAGCCTGCAGATCTATATTCATAATGATTTCCCGCAGTGATTCCGCTCCGGTTCCGGCACGGAACACATGACCGAATTTCATGTTCATTTCGCGAAACTTCAATTCTGAGAGCACAGAACCAATCGCAAGATTTTGAATGTCTTCCAATGCCTGCTTATGATTGACCTTAAGAGAATCCATTTTTTCTGCATACTCTTTATCCAGTGCATCCAGCTGTTCGCGGGTAGCTTTGCTTTCCTGCATTTGTTTCTTTGCTTCGTCATACTCCCTTTTCAGCTGTCCTTTGCGGCTCTCCATGGAGGAGTTGAGCTCTTTCGCGGCTTCTTCCTTCGACTGTTCATCCACGGTAATAACAATATACGCAGCAAAGTACACAATCTGCTCGAGCGTCTTCACCGGCAGGTCTAACAGAAGACCAATGCGTGAAGGCGTGGAACGAAGGAACCAAATGTGTGTCACAGGAACCGCAAGATTAATGTGCCCCATACGTTCACGACGGACAATACTGCGCGTGACCTCCACACCACACTTTTCACACACCACACCCGCATAACGCACACCCTTGTACTTCCCGCAGAAACACTGGAAGTTTTTGGTGGGTCCGAAAATACGTTCACAGAAAAGGCCATCCGGTTCTGCGCGCTGCGTACGGTAGTTGACCGTTTCCGGCTTGGTCACTTCACCTCGGGACCAGCCAATGACATCTTCGGGGCTGGCAATGGAAAGTGCAACGGCATCAAATGAATCTGTTGCTGCTGCAGGCTTACGTGAGGGGGGCATAGGAGAGAAAAAAACATATAAAAAACTGCGGTCCTTTCAGCCCAGTCTTCTATCCTGGATGGAAGTACCTCGCAGATGTGAATGGATTTTCTCCTTGTTTTGTTCCGATTGCAACTATTTTGTGCACTTTCGGGAACAAAGATACAAGGACGCACCAACAAGTTACAAATAAAATACAAGTCTCCGGGAGACAATATTCAAAAATTCCTTCAATCCTTTAAGGGCTCTTAAGAACCTAAATCATTCTTTGGAGTGTGAAATTATATCCTACTCCCTATTTGTAACCTGTTGGTTGTATCCTAGTGCCTTCACTCTCCGGTGAGCCCTTCGTGTACCAAACCCACTCCCTCCCGCACTTTTTCCACACGGTCGGCTACATCCTCCACAACCGCCTCCGTTTGGTCTTTTACCATTTTTCCGGTTTCCACCACAGTGGAAAAACCGTCGCGAACGGTGGACAGTGCACCACTGGCACTCCCATGCAATTCGTTAAGTGTACTAAGCACATCAGAGCTCTTCTCTCCCGGACTTTCACAACCAAAAAGAAGAACTGTGCAGGAGAACGCCACAGTCATGATCTGCACAGACCGCATGTGCTTAAGATGCAGAACTGCCGGAGGCACCATACTTCACGAAGAGTTCTTCAAATGAACCTCCGGATTCAGAAAGGCCTTTGCGCAGCATGCTCAGCTCATCTTTGCTGAGTTCCAAACTGGTAGATGCATTGGCTGTAATATCCTCGTTGTACGGCTGTGCTCCTGCGTGTTCCACTCCATTGAGAGATGCATGCAGTACGATGTACGCATCACACAGATCGCATTTTAGCTGTAAAATCATGGCACTGTCGGCAACCACACGCACAGAAGAAAAGTCTACAGGCACGCGTTTGCCGCACTGCGGGCAGCGCATTTGCTGGTGTATGCGTTGGAGAATTTGCTGTAGGGTGTGTGGATCAATCTCCATCGTTACCAGTATACCACGAATGGGTAGCTGCAACAAATCCCGTCTTCTCTTCCTAGCTCTTTGAAGTAAGTCACGACTCAAGGAACCAAGTGACAAGAGAAGAGACTAGAGACTCGTGACTCATCAAATCGGCCAAATTCTTACGGAAATAGCCATGCTTTGCTACCATCCCTCCCATGCCACTGCGCTCACACATCATCTTCTCCCTGGGGTCCCTCGCACTCCTCCTCGCTATAGCGGGTCAGACTATAGAGCACTCCCCTACCCTGCATGCAGCACTCCTCAGTAAAACATCTGATATTGGAGTGGAAATGCAGGCACCCCTTTCCCTTGCTCTGGAATACACAGAACGAGAGGGATCAGCCATTGTACGTCTTTCCAACGGAAGCGAAGACAGCGTAGTGATCAACCTGCCGGAAGAGTGGCAGCGCGGTGAAGTCTCCGGTGCGTCACTTTCGGACGTACATCACGAAACCACTGTATTTGGATTGCTGCGATGGCACTTCCCCCCTCACTCTGGCATCACCTTTAGGGTACAGCATGCGCCGCAGCACGTTGTGGTACACAACCCTTCACGCTTTCCCCTCAAGCTCAGCAGCACAAATGTGGATCTGATGAGCGGTATAGTTCAGAAGGACGTTGTGCTGGTACAGGAAGGAACGGTGAGGATATGGTGATGCTAGCTTAACTAGCTTAACTAGCTTTACTAGCTTCATTAGCGTTATAGCGTTATTAGCGAGGTTAGCTTAGTTAGCTTGCGGCTTAAATCATTGTTCTCCGTACTCTTATTTTGGTCTTTAGTAGAGAAAACAAAAGGTTCTAAGGAAAACAAATCCCTAATCAAGCTAATAACGCTAGTGAAGCTAATGACGCTAGTGTAGCTAGCGCATCTTCTTTCTCCTGGAGAAGCCAATACCAGCAGCCGCACCTCCAATCATAATAATGAGTGCGGCCGGACCCGTATCTCCTGCCGGCACACTCTGGGGAGTCGGAAGAGCTACTTCGTATGGCAGAGGCTGCAGTGTGGCGGTGGTAGGAAGTTTTGGCGATACGGGAATGAGTTCCAGCGGTGGCAGTGGCAGGGGTTCTCTGGTATCCAGTGCGGCAAGTTCTGCCGTGACCAGTTCTGCAGGGAACTGAATGGTTTGCATGTCTCCCTTCTCATCTTGGTACTGCACTGGGACAAAACGCGTAGGCGCCTGCTGGTCTTTTACTTCTGCAAACGCTCCCGCAACCTGTGTTTGGATCTGTCTGGTAATTTGTTCCAGAGGGATCTGCACTGTGCGCTTCTCACCCTTGTCGTCATGATACAGAACCGGAACAGACACCTGTGGTGCCTTTTCCAATTGGGTATTTACCTCCGCAGGAAGCTGTGCAGAGAGTTCCTGTAGCGGAATCTGAACGGTACGGGTGGTACCTGTTTCATCCTGGTACCGTATGGGGATAATGGGATTTGGAATGGACACACGACGAGGCTCAGCCTGGCAAAGTTCACTACAGCCATCGCCACCAATGGTATTTCCGTCATCACACTGTTCAGGCAAGCGTGCGATACCATCTCCACAGATATTGATACCGGCAACAGTTGTTTCTTCCACTTCACAGGTAGCACTGCAGCCGTCTCCGGCAAGGGTATTTCCGTCATCACACTCTTCTGATCCGGAAATAATATTATCTCCGCAGAAAGGACTGAATGCGAGAGGAGGTACCTGGAACGCCGGAACAGTGAATGCAAAGGAGGAACTCTGGAGACCCGGAACAGTGAATGCAAAGGAAGAAGTCTGATTCGTCACGCCGTCCTGCGGAGCAGCGGGAAGGAAGGCCGGCGTGCTAAAGGAGAATGGTGCATTCTGCGAATTTAAGACGGTAAAGGCAAAAGAAGAATTTTGGATCCCCGCACTATTTTGCGGAACCCCCTGGGAAAAGAGCGGCACACTAAAGGCAAATGTGGATACCTGGGATGCCGGCACACTGAATGCAAAGGAGGAGGATGCTCCCCCAAGAATTTGCTGCGGTACAAATGGCAGAGATGCAGGCACACTGAATGCAAATGTGGAATTTTGAGAATTGAGAACCGTAAACGCAAAGGAAGAGGCCTGGGATACGGGAGTGCCAAACGAGAACACAGAAGCCTGAGAGAGGGGCACGTTAAAGGCAAAGGAAGAAGCTTGGGGTATAGGATTTTCAATAGAAAACACAGAAACCGGCAAAGGAGGCACACTAACAGTAAAGGAAGAACTTTGTACTGGTGTACTTGCAACTGAGGAAACAGGAGCCTGAGATACGGGAACACTGACTGCAAAAGAGGAAAAGGCAGCAGGCAAGAACACAGACGCCTGACTTGTAACGGGAGAAGAGACGGAACTCGCTACGCTTGATACAGCAGGAACAAGTAATGAGAGAGAGGAAGGAGTGCTCGAAATGACGGAAGGAAGAGAAAAGACGAATGAGAACACTTGTGACTGGGAAGAGATACTGGATGCACTCTTAGAAAAGAGCACAACTGGTGCGGAGCTTACGGGAGCGAATACAAAGTCTAAGGAGAAAGAAGACACACTGCTCTTACTGGAACTCACAACAGGTTGAACTGACGATGGAGAGGAGGACGGAGAAGAAGTCTGAGAGGAAGAAACGACTATGGGGGCAAAAGAGGAAATTGGAATGGTAGAAGGGCGAGAGGAGGAGGAAACGATTGGGGGGGAGGAAGACAAGAGAAGAGAAGAAGTAATGAAAGAAAGGGTGGAAGAAGAAGTGCCCAGACTCACACTAAAGGAACTCTGTGCAGCGGGGAACAAAGAGAGCGTAGACAAAGAAGAAGAAGAAAAGAATGAAGAAGAAGAAGAAGAAGAAGAAGAAGAACAGAAACCAAAATCTGTATGTGAACAGCCTAAGACCGGATTGCAACTGTCGAATGTACAGGGATTACCATCAGTGCAGTCGGCAACACCCGTACAGAGTGGAGAAAAGCTTGATGGCACCACAGAGAGAGAGCTAGAAGAACTGGAGGAAGAGGATGCACCACAGAAAGAAATACTCTGGTGCAGACATCCAAAGAGAGGATTACAGATATCCAGAGTACACACATTGGTATCATTACAATCGGCATTCTTGCTGCACAGGGGCGCAAAACTGGATACCGTCAGGGAAGAGGAAAGCGATGGAGAAAACTGCGACAATGAGAACGAGTTACGGGAGCTCGGTACAAAGCTTTGCGAAGATACTACGGATGGCAATGAGGCAATGGAATGGAAGGAAAATGAGGAAGAAGAGGAGGAGGAAGAAGAACAGAAACCAAAATCAGTATTGAGACAGCCATTGAATGGTATGCAGCTATCAACTGTACAGACATTGCCATCATTACAATCCGCCTGTGTGCTACAGGTGGAAGAAGAGCTGAATCTGGCAGAGGATGAAGAGGAACAGGAACCTAAATTAAAATAAAAACAAAGAAATGCTGAGGTACACGTATTAATTGTACAAGGATCATTATCATTGCAATCTGTATTTCTAATACAGAGCGGAATGGAGCTGGAACTACGAGAAGAAGATGAGCTATGAGAAGATAGAGAAGATGTTGAACTCTGCACGCTGACGCTAGAAGTTTGTGAAGACCGCACCGAAGAAGACGAATGAACAGAAGCAACAAATGAGGAAGATGAGTGCGATGAAGAAATGGCAAATATGGAAGACGGAATGGAGATTCTGGAAGAAATAGAAATAGGAGAGGAGAAGGAGAAAGAAAAAGCGGAAGATGCCGGAGAGGAGAAGGAGGGAGAAGAAAGGGATGAAGTAGAGGAGAAGGAGGGAGAAGAAAGGGATAAAGTAGAGGAGAACGATGACGAAGGGGAGGGAGAAGAAAGGGATGAAGTAGAGGAGGAAGAAGATGGTGATGAAGAGGAGAAGGAGCCGGGGATTTGCGAAGAGACCGGAGAGAGCGACGAAAAGGAGAACGAGAGAGAGGAACTCCCCGTAGAGGAAAACGAGAAGGAAAAGGAGGAAAATTTTGCAGAGACGGACGAGCTGCCCGTAGAAGAACGCGCAAGTGAAAGAGAGGAAAATAGAGAAGAAAAACTGGAAATAGAACGAGAAGAAGAACGCTGGGAAAGTCGGGAAGAAACGCTGGCAAAAGAGAGAGAAGAAAAACTGGAAGATCCGCTGCCGGAGCCACCACCCCCGCCTGCAGCAGGATGGTTGTCATCCGAAGAAGATTGAGTGGGAAAAGGTTGCCCCCCCCTGCACTCGCAGAAGAGATCTGACTGGACAGCGCTAATAAATTGGGTTCCTCCCAGATTATTGAAACAGTCTGCTTCCGCCTCACGCCAGTTACTGTATTTCTTGTATTTCCTGTCACACATATCATTGCACTTGCAGGGATCCGCACAGTTTTCGTTCCTTTGGTTCCCGTTGGGACAAGCACAGGTACTGCCCACTTCGGCACACGTCTTCTGGTCGGTCCAGGCAGAACCTGCACCGCTACAATCATCTTTTTTTACATCGTCACTGCAACGACCCTGACTGCAACATGCTCCGGTTGGCGGTGGCTTGTAGCAAGCACCATCCGGTTCTTTAAAGCAGACAGAATCGTCTATGTTATTGCATTTACATGTAGTGCATTTATCTGTGCACCCCCCGCAGCAGTTACTTTCTTCATTACATTCGTCCCCACCACATACGGGGCACACATTGCCACAAACATCAGGTGTGCTTCCATCGGGATTTGGTGGCGGAGGCGTGCTCTCTGCCTGGCAACGACATTTTTTGCAGGCATTTCCGGCACAGTTACAGCATGCCCCTGAACATTCATTGTCTCTACACCCCTGAACGCACTCACTTGAGCAACCATCTACACCCGGAGGATCGCAATCTTCACCTGCCCATTCTTCCACAGTACCGTTACCACAAAGACTGCAATTACCGGGGCACTTTCCTGGTTTACCATTCTCCAGACCATCATCGCAGTCTTCACCGACATCTAACACATTGTTTCCACAGTGATTGGAGGGAAGCCACTTACATCCGTTATTGCAAATTCTTCCGTCAAAATGAATGTATCCGGGAGGATCACATGCTTCTTTCCCATGTATTTGGCAGTCTCCGCAACTATTGATCTTACATCCGGCCACGCATTGGGGGCTATATCTGGGATTGCTCGGATCTGTGGAGCATCCACCTCTCTGGTCACAACATTTGTAATCCGGTTCCGAAAGGTGCCTTTGATCACACCAGCGGAGATCTCCCTCATAGGCACAATCCCATGTGTCTGCAATTGCCCAGGTAATGACATGATCGCAGTTTGTTATTTTCCCCTGTGCTTTGCAGTAGTCAAACCAGGTTGGTAACTGTGCAGTAAGGTTCTCCGTCCCGGTGTTTTGCTTTCCTCCCCTGTCCCCAAAATACACCACTACCCCTACAAGGAAGAGCAAACTGAGCAATGTGATGTACCTGGAACGATTCATGGGACTTTAGAAGCTGAAGAAAGTTACAAGAAAGTCCAGTATGAATAAGCAACTGCTCCCAGCTTAGACCTTTGGGCTTGTAGAGTTCAATGAGAGATTGAGTTGGTATGTAGTATGTGGTACGTAGTATGTCGTATGTCTACGTCAAAAAACCCATATACGACATAGCACATACGACATACTTATGATGATTTCTTTTTTCGCTTGAATCCCATACCGGCAGCAGCTCCTGCAATGATGACAACAAGGGCAGCAGGGCCGGTATCCCCTATGGGTGCACCCTGAGGTCTGGGTGCTGCGAGAGTAGCGGGGAGAGCCTGAAGAGTTGCTGTGGTGGGGAAGAATTGCGGTACTTGCTGGAAAGGAATGAAGGTGGAGGGGAGATGATTTTCGAGAGCAGTAAGTTCTGCAGTCACGATCTGCGTGGGGAACTGGATGGTTTGGAGTTCTCCTTTTTCATCTTGGTACTGGAAGGGAACGAACTCTGTGGGACTGGTTTGGGCATATTCTGTAAAGACTCCTGCTACCTGTGTGGGGATTTGTGCAATAGGCAGGAATTTCTGCCTGGGATCTTTAAGGGGGAGCTGCTGAGCAAGCTGCTGCAGGGGGACCTGAATGGTTTGGACGGTACCCTGTGCATCCTGTACACGGAGAGGAATGAAGGTGTTTTGGATGGGCACAAAGGAAGATTCGAAGGTGCAGGAAGCACTGCAGCCATCATGGGCGATGGTATTGCCGTCATCACACTGTTCGGGGGGGAGGGTAATGCCGTCTCCACAGATGTTGATGCCCGCTACAACGGTGGATTCTAGAGTACAGAGCGCACTGCACCCATCTCCGGAGAGAGTGTTTCCGTCATCACACCGTTCCCCGGGAGAAAGAACACTGTCACCGCAAAAGGCTGAGACGGTAAAGATGAAGGAGGAAGCCTGGGAGGTAGGAACAGTGAAGGAGAAGGAGGAATTCTGGAAGGGGGGAACGCTGAACGCAAAGGAAGAATTTCCAAATGCAATGTCTTGCGGGGCAAAGGGTGTGGAAGTGGGGATACCAAACAGGAAGGAAGAAGCTTGGGAGGTGGGAGCAGCTGGAAAGAAAGAGGAACCCTGGGAGGTGGGAACAGAGAAACCAAAGGAAGAAGCCTGGGAGGTGGGAATGCCAACTATGAAGGATGAGGCTTGGGAG
>PFDR01000081.1:40669-40875 GCA_002772545.1 Candidatus Peregrinibacteria bacterium CG10_big_fil_rev_8_21_14_0_10_49_10
GCGAGGAAGGAGTAGAGGATGGAATACTGGGTATGGAAGTGATGATTGAAGAAGAGGATGGAGGCAAAACGGAGAAGGAGGAAGTGGTGGTAGTGGAAACCGGAGCTACTGCAACATCAAGAGAGGAAAGTATGATGCTCTGTGAACTTTGTGGGGAAACGAAAAATGAGGAAGAGAGGGATGGCAGCGAGAAAGATGATGAGGAA
>PFDR01000068.1 GCA_002772545.1 Candidatus Peregrinibacteria bacterium CG10_big_fil_rev_8_21_14_0_10_49_10
TTGCGAGCCTTCATGACTAACAACTAATAACCAATAACCAGTAACCAGTAACCAGTAACCAGTAACCAATCACAGTCTCTGTGTCAGCCTCTCCAACTCCGCATCTATTGCTGCACTCACAGTATCAAAACCTGTTTGAACCTGCTTTCCATTTACAAAGAATGTTGGTGTGCCGCCTACGTCTCGTTCCCGACCACGCGTGTAGTCAGCTAACACTGTATTACGCCTGGCATGGGACTTTATGCACTGCTCAAACTGCGGAACATTCACTCCAACCTGCCGTGCCCACTCCGGGAGCACATCGGAATTAAGTTCCCGCTGATTTTTGTACGCAGTATCTACAAACTCCCAGAATTTCCCCTGATCCGCAGCACATTCACTTGCCTCTGCAGCTTCCAGTGCATAGCGATGTATGGACCGAAGTGGGAAATGCATAAAATCAAACCGAATGCGGTCACCATAGGTTTGAATGAGTTGTTTGGTTATTCCCTCATGTGCCGCACGACAGGCAGGACACTGTATATCGGCGTACTCCTCCACTACCACTGCTGCATTGGGGTTACCCTTTGGTGTACGGTTGGAAACCGTCGTTGCAGAACTGCACCCAACACACAGAAGGCTTGCGGCAAGAAAAAGGAGACGCTTCATCGACACCATTATGACAGGTCAGAAAAGAGGAAGCAAACTATTGAGAGCATTGCGGGGTTCTTTCCTTACAACTACGGAAAAGGAATTACTCCATGAACGATTCTTTATGGAATTGCGGTCTTGTAGTTTGCCTGTCTCTCAAAAATGGACCAATGGCGGCACAATACCGCAATTTCACAGTCTCCGGAGGGAATCTTTCCGCAGGGAGACAATCACTGGAATTCCTAAGGAATGAACGCCGCAATTTCTGCAGGACTCTCTCGCTAAATATACCGGATAGAGATATGCTACATTTCCTCCAGATGGCACTCTACCGAACATACCGGCCGCAGACCTTTGCCGATGTTGTGGGACAAGACCACATTGTGACCACACTTGAACAGGCAGCAAGCCAGGACAAACTGGCTCATGCCTACCTTTTTGCCGGCAGCAGAGGCACGGGGAAAACATCCGTTGCACGCATACTGGCTAAAATTATGATGATTCAGAGCATTTCCGATGAAAAGATACAGAAACAAATTATTCGGGGAGTGGAGGAAGGCACCATTGTGGATCTGCTGGAAATTGACGGTGCAAGTAACCGGGGCATAGACGATATTCGCAGTCTTGTGGAGAAGATTCAGTTCTCCCCCGTAGTGGCGAGTGCAAAGGTATACATCATTGATGAAGTACACATGCTCACAAAGGAAGCATTCAACGCACTCCTCAAAACTCTGGAAGAACCACCTGCCTACGCACACTTCATACTGGCTACCACGGAGCTCAATAAGGTGCCTTCTACCATCCAGTCACGCTGCCAGTGCTTTCCTTTCCGGGCCATACGGGAAGAAGACATCATTCAAAGACTCCAGTTCATAGCAGATCAGGAAAGTATCAGTATAGACCGCGATGCACTCCGCTCCATAGCACACCACGTGGAAGGAGGGCTACGAGATGCCATTTCCTTGCTGGACCAGATGCGGTCACTGGAAAAGATTACGCTTACAGAAGTTCAGCAGCGCATTGGGGGCACAGGACATGAGTACATTGACGATATTTTCACAGCACTCCAAAGGAAGGATACCGAGGCATTGCTGGAGTCGGTACGCAAACTGGAAGAACATGGCATTCCCATAGAAAATTTTCTTCGTCAGCTTCTCTCTGTCGTGCGGGAACGCATGCACGAAGCTATAGGAAAGAAGAAGCCCACCAAAGAAATCATAGCTGTATTGGATGTCCTCCTGGATGCCATACGCGATCTGCGCGTATCACCGGTCCCCGGTCTGGTACTGGAATCAGCACTGCTTTCACTCTGCACCAGGGGAGGTAAAGAGGAAGAAAATGATGATCTGTTTGCTGTGGAAGCCAAAGAGAAAGATGTAAAAAAGCAGACGGAGAAAGTGAAGAACAAAGAAGAAATGACTTCAGAAGAGGAGGAAAGCACGAACTCCGCAAAGCCTTTGGAGGAAACGCTCCCCGATGCCAGTTCCGCCATTGTGGAGGCCCGTGAACTCTCCCTGGAGAGTCTGCAGGAGGTATGGAGTTCTGTGGTAAACGAAACCAAGCCCGCTCCGGTAAAAATGTCACTGAAGAACGGACGTCTGGAGACCCTGGAAGATACGGATGTGACCGTCACATTCTCCTCCAGTTTTCACAGAGATACTGTGGCAAAAACAGAAGCAAGTCAGGCGATAGAAAAAATTATGGAACGCATTTTTAAGCGGAAGCTCAGACTGCGCTGCGTACTCGATTCCGTAGTAGAAGAAGAACCACCAACGGGAGAGGAGGAATCCTCTGTAAACCTTGCGGAGGCCGCTGCAGAAATTTTCTAAATATCACCATGCATACATCAGACGAGAAAGCCCATCTCCGCCGTGCCGTAGAGGAACGCATTGCGCGCATCTCTGCACAGGAGCACAGTGCCGAAAGTCGCACACTCTGTCGGGAGTTACTGCCGCACATCCCGAAGGGATCTTGCGTATGTGCGTACCACCCCATGAAAACAGAAGTGGATATTCTGCCTCTTTTAGACCAACTGCAGTCGCGCGGCGAGAGGGTCTTTCTTCCCTGTTTTGAAGGGGGAACACTTCTGTTTCGTGAATGGGAAGCGGGACAAGTACTGCAGAAGGGAGCTCTCGGCGTTTTAGAGCCTCCTAAGAATGCCAAGGAACCGCCTCCGGAGGAAATGAATATTGTATTGGTACCGGGTCGCGCCTTCGATGCCGAAGGCAACCGTATGGGCCGGGGCAACGGAGGATATGACAGATGGATACGACTCCAGAGAGAACACAACCCTCACACACTCTTTTTTGGGGTAGCACTGGAATGCCAAATGGTGGAAAAGGTACCCGTAGAAGCACACGACGAGAAAATGGACGCTGTGGTAACGGCACGCGGAGTTGAATTTGTTGTTTTATAAATCCTGTGAAAGTATGCCGGATATCGTATGTGGTATGTCGAAACCCATGTACAACATTCCACATACCACATACAAAAAATGGAACATCTTGTTTGCATTGCCTCCCCCTGTGCTACTCTACCAAGGCAAACATGAACGTCTCGCCTACACCGACTGCTCAGAAGAACGCCTCAACGAGACGGACGCTTTCGCGCTCTTCACTCATTCCCCGCTCTGCCATGCCAACCTATACCGCTCTGCAAGAAGCTGATACCAATGTCTATAATGCTCTCATGGGAGAGATGAAACGACAGAAAGAAGGAGTGGAACTCATTCCCTCAGAAAACTACGTCTCCCCTGCCGTCATGGAAACCATGGGAACGGTGTTTAACAACAAATACTCCGAAGGGTACCCCGGCAAACGCTACTACGGCGGACAGGAGTACACCGACTGCGTGGAATCCATAGCCATAGAACGTGCTACAAAGCTCTTTAGGTGTGAACACGCCAACGTCCAGCCCCATGCAGGTGCACCGGCCAACGTAGCGCTGTATTTTGCTCTTCTGGAACCGGGAGACACGGTGATGGGGATGGACCTAAGTCACGGAGGGCACCTTACGCACGGCCATCCCGTTACCTACATCACCAAGATCTTTAACTTCGTCCGGTACAAAATGAAGAATGTGGAAACCGGTGAAATAGATTACGATGCAATGCGCGAAGTGGCTCTAAAGGAAAAGCCAAAAATTATTCTTGCCGGTTTCTCTGCCTATCCACGGGAACTCGACTACGCCAGGATGCAGGCCATTGCCACAGAGGTGGGCGCCTACACCGTTGCTGATATGGCGCATATTGCAGGGATGATAGCAGGCGGTGCTCTACGCAATCCGTTTGATGATGGATTCGACATCATCACGACCACCACGCACAAATCCCTGCGCGGACCCCGGGGTGGTATGATTTTGTCGCGCGAACTGGAGCTTGGACGCAAAATAGATAAATCTGTCTTCCCCGGTTTTCAGGGCGGACCCATTATGCAGATGGTTGCCGCCAAGGCCGTTGCCTTTGGTGAAGCACTCAAACCGGAATTTAAGGACTACGCCCATCAGATTATAAAGAATGCCAAAGCTATGGCGCAGCACTTTATGGAAAATGGTGCGCGTTTAATTACCAATGGAACGGATAATCATATGATGCTCCTCGACTGTGTCACCTCCTGGAACATAACCGGACAGGAAGCTGAAACACTGTTCGACCGCATAGGCGTTACGCTGAATAAAAATATGATCGCAGACGACCCACGCAAACCAATGGATCCTTCGGGCATTCGCTTCGGTACTCCCGCCATTACTACCCGTGGAATGAAGGAAGACGACATGGTCACTCTCGCAAACTTCATGCTACAGGCTGTAGAGAAGAGAACTGATGATGCCGCCATCGAAAAACTGCACGAAGAAGTAAAGGCGTTCTGTCTGCAGTTCCCGGTTCCCGGTATCCCTTCTTAGGAAAGATTAAGGTTAAGGTTAAGACTAAAAGAATACTTCTTAACCTTAGCCTTAACCTTAATCTTAATCTTCAAACATACCATATTCAAAATATGGGATGACAATTTTTCTTAACTAGTCAATAAATTATCAAAAGGACTCTATTGCCTGTTCTTTAGATAATTTTGATGTTATAGATAAAAATAGATAGTCAATGCAGATCAAAACCCTTGGAAAAATGTGTAAAGTTTGCTATACTAGTGTTGTCATCGGTTGAGAAGAACTTGTTCTCCACTTCCAGTGACTAAATACAAAAAATCGTCACCCGTTTACTTGGTTGGCGGTTTTTTGTTTTTGGAGGTAAAGTGGACATTTTTGCAGGCTGAAACACAGATCACTCGCCTCGTAGGAACTCCTCAATCATCGGT
>PFDR01000023.1:0-64805 GCA_002772545.1 Candidatus Peregrinibacteria bacterium CG10_big_fil_rev_8_21_14_0_10_49_10
ACGGCATTTTTTGCAGGTTAAGAGAAATAGTTCCCACTTTGACCGTACGCTGTTTCGCAACTTCGGCAATGATCTCTTTTTTACTCAGTGGTCCCTTTTCAAGCAGGATTTTCTCTATCACATCGGCAACGGTTCCGGGTTCATAGCCCCACTCCCGTAGTGCATACAACCCACGTCCGACTAGAACGAACTGCGGATAGCGGATGAGCTCATTGTGCACGGCCTGAACAGTCACATTCTTATGATCGAATTCTGCTTCACGAATACGGTTGGCAATCTCCATAAAGTGAAGAGGCTCACCGGTCTTCTTTAAAATAATATCCACCTTATCGCGGATACTGCGTGGACGAACGAAGCGCCAATCTGTGAGGCCCCATCCTTCTACTATCTCCTTCAGACGCTCGTCGATGGTGAGACAGCTCGTAATAAGTTCTTTGCTTGGTACACGTCCCTCAAAGAGATTTAACGACTGAATGGCAGAGACAAGTTCGTCGGTCTGCATACAGGACTTCCGCTTCTTTAAGATCTTCACCATGTTATTGACGATAAGAGTCACATCTCCCATATCCAGAGACTCCAGACGCCAGAAGGGGCGGAAGGTGTTGCTCTTGGCACCACGCTGCAACTCGCTATCTATGGAAAAAGAGAGGCGGAGTACGGAGCCATCGATATCTTTGCTGTCCTGTATGAGTTTGAGAACAGAGGAAATAAGGGCACTCTCTGCCATAACACCACCGTGTGACTGCAGTATTCCCTTTGCAAGATCGTTCACATCTTCCAGGCGGGTAGTGCGCACGGTGCGACGCAATTTTCCGAGTGCAATACTCTCAATTTGACGAATACGCTCTCTCGTTACATTGAAATGCTTGCCAATTTTCTCAAGTGTTTGCTTTTGATTACCCTGGAGTGCAAACCGCTTCTTAATGACAGCAGCTTCCTTCTCTGTAAGGACAAGGAAAAGACTACTGAGCAACTCATCGAGATTAAGCACAAGCTGCTTGCTTTGCGCTTTCTGCTGAGTAGGGGAGAGTTGGGTAGCGAGATCAGACATAGGAAGTGGGAAGAGAACAACCCTCGTTTTACCAAATTATTGACAGAAATGAAAGTTAAGTGAACGGTTTGGGTAGACACAGGCGATAGATAGTGGTTTACCAATCTTCATAATGTAAAACGAAGTGTCCAAAGAACAGAAAGGATACTATTTTAATCAAATTTTAGTATTTGTCAACAATTAACATTCACCTTTTTTGCTGGTCTAAGAAGGTCAAAAGAAGTTGGCATGCTGCGAACGCATCTCCGTCAAAATCTGATCCCTGGGGAGTGCTATATCGTTCGTCTAAAAAAAGGACAGAAAGCCCGCATTTTTGAAGGGCGACGGCAACAGAACGGACGTACCTGCACTGTTCGCCCTCCTCGCCGGAAGGGAGCAGTGGCAGTCCGCAGAGCACTGTGTGCACTCCTTTTTCCTGCGAGCGCAGTGCAACACTCTGCACAAGTTCCTGCACTGTGCGGTGCTCCACAGTATCCAGAGCAACGGGCACGGCAGTCTCCTCACTCACAAATGCCATACCCGTTCTGCGCTTGCCGATGTCGAGTGCGAGGTAATGCATTACTTTGAATAGTTAACCATGAAGAATTCAGAATTCATAATTCAGAATGCACAAGTACTTTTTCCCTGGGAACCTGCAGATTTGATGAATATAAGAAAAAATCAGAAGATCCACGTTCCAATTGTGCATTGTGAATTATGAGTTGTTAAGTGTGCGCAGCGACCAATTTCGCCATTCTTGCCTTCTTCCTCGCTGCAGTATTCCTGTGAATAATAAACTTTTTAGCTGCGGTATCTATGGACTTGTACACTGCCGGGAGCAATGCCTCTGCCTCCTTTTGTTTCCCCTCCTTTACGAGATCCGTCATGGCACGAACCATGGTCTTCATGTACGTTTTATACGGGAGGCGACGCACACGGCGCACCTCGTTTTGTCTCTTCCGTTTAATAGCGGACTGAATGATAGGCATAAAGCGGAGAAAGGGTAGGGGAGAGACCTATAGCCGTCAAATAAATAAAGAAGTTAACGCCAAACTCGCAGTGGAGAGTGGACAGTGGTCAGTGGTCAGAACTCACACCAGGTTGCAAATAACCGCGAAGTGGCATCACACCATGCCGTGATGCTACTGCTGCAACCACTGACCACTGATAACTGCACACCGACAGCGCTCTTTTACGAGCGTATCTCCATTGACTAAACCCTGTTTCTTCGCTTAAATACGCCCATATGTGTGGGATTTTTGGGTACGTGGGAAAGCGTACAAACGCCGGCCAGCTGGTTATAGACGGCATAAAGAATCTGGAGTACAGAGGGTACGATTCTTGGGGAGTCGCGTGTAAGAGGGGAGAGAATATTTTGGTAGAAAAGAACACCGGAAAAATCAGCGGTGTGGATAGCCAGCAATTTGCAGAGGAGTGTATGCAGGCTATTGCCCATACGCGCTGGGCAACCCACGGTGGTGTAACGAAAGAAAATGCCCATCCGCATGTAAGTACAGATAGCACGATTGCCGTGGTACACAACGGCATTATCGAAAACTATCAGCAACTACGGGATGAACTGAAGAAGAAAGGACACACCTTTCTTTCGGAAACGGACACGGAGGTCATTCCGCATCTTATAGAGGAGGAGTTGCAGAACACAGAAGACTTTGCCTCCGCCGTGCGGAGCGCATGTAAAAGGTGCGAGGGCCGGTATGCCATACTCGCCATGCACACGACCTCTCAAACACTGGTGGCTGCGCGTACGGGCTCTCCGTTGATTGTAGGAGTCTCTCCGGAAGACGGCTACTTCATAGCATCGGATATTCCGGCGTTTATGGAGTACACACGCACCGTTCAGTACTTAGATGACGGGGAAATGGTGGTGACCGACGGTCAGAGCATTCTGTTTATGAGTATAGAGACCGGAGAAGAACACCCGAAACGGGAAATTGAGATCACATGGACGATAGAAGAAGCGCAAAAAGGGGATTTTGATCACTTTATGATGAAAGAAATTATGGATCAAAAGGAGAGCATTGCCCGTGCGGTGAATCAGGATGAAGAGCAGATTCGGGTTGTGGCAGAGGCAATCAGCAAAGCGAGGGGTACGTTCCTGGTAGGTTGCGGAACGGCCGGAAAAGCCTGCATGGCCTCCGAGTACTTCTTTTCTGTCATAGCAGATCATCACGTCAATTTTGCACCGGCGAGCGAATTTAAGCTCTACCATCACTTCCTCAAACAGGAGAGCCTGCTCATCGTTATTAGTCAGAGTGGAGAAACGGCAGACGTACTGGAAGCTATGAAGGTAGCAAAATCCAAGGGTGCTAAGGTGCTTGCCATTGTCAACGTAGAAGGCTCAACCATAGACCGTGAAGCGGATTACTCCCTCCTCATTAATGCAGGACCGGAACGCGCCGTAGCTTCCACCAAAGCACTCACAGGGCAGCTCGCGGTGCTCATGCTCATTGCTTATGCTATGGCAGGTAAGCTCCGGGAGGGGAAGACGCTGCTCCTGGAAACCGCCTCTCTCATCAACGACATGCTGAACCCCCGGTACATCCGGAGAATTGAAGATTTGGCAGAGAGCATAAAGGAGAAGGAGGACCTCTACATTATCGGGAAGAGCTGGAACTACCCTATGGCACTGGAGAGCGCGATTAAAATACAGGAGGTAAGTAATGTTCACGCCGAAGGCTTTGCCGGTGGTGAATTGAAACACGGACCTATTGCCCTTGTAGAAGATAAAACCCCCTGTATAGCACTCGTCGGCAATGATGAAGTAACAACGGATATACTCAGCAATACCATAGAGCTCAAAGCACGCGGTGCGCAGACCATAGGTGTTTCTCCTTCGAACAATGAAGCCTTTGATGAGTGGATCAAAGTGCCGGATGCCGGCCATGCGCAGGCACTGGTCAACATTATCCCCATTCAGATTTTGGCATACTTTTTGGCTGTGAAGAGAGGGAAAGATCCGGACATGCCGAGGAATTTGGCAAAGTCGGTGACGGTGAAGTAAGGGTTTGACCTCACCCCCTCACCCCCTCTCCTCCACTTCCATTTTGTGTATGGAGAGGAGAAGTAGTATGAAGTTCTTAGCAAGAAAAACACCTTCCAGGAGAGGGGGGACAAAGAATCCAAATGAAAAAGCCCCTCTCCTCGAAGGGGTCGCATCTTCTGAAATTTTCACAATAGAGGGATTACTTCAACCTCCACGGAAATGGAGGAGAGGGGAAACCCGCCCCCGCCTTGCGGGGCGGAAAGGGGTGAGGTCAAACCCTATTTCTCATCCGGCGGAATGCCGTAGTACTTAAACAAGAACGCTGCAATGTCCTTAAAAACCGGAGCAGCTGTAACAGACCCATACTCCCGGGAACGGGGACGATCAAACTTCACAAGAATCACAAATTTTGGTTCATGGGGCGGAGCATACCCAACAAAGGACGCTATGGAAGAACCTGTCCCTGTTTCGTACTTTCCACCGGGACCGGCTATTTGACTGGTACCTGTTTTACCGGCAATGCGATAACCCGGAACTTTACCCGGCTTGGCGTATCCGTTTTGCACCGAACTCACGAGCATAGCAGTGATGGTATCTGCGCTCTCTGTGGTAATGACTTGGTCGACGATATGGGGTTTTGTGCTCTGCTGTGTGCCATCACTGGTAATAATACTGTCTATGACAGTGGGTCGCATCAGTTTTCCACCGTTGGCGAGTGCTGCAAATGCAGTAATCATCTGGAGTGGTGTGGCAGAAATTCCCTGACCGTAGGCGGCTGTTGCAAGGAGGGCATTACTCCAGTTTCTCCACGGGAGAATTTCTCCGGGAAGCTCATCTTCCAGTTCTATGCCGGTAATATTCCCAAAACCGAAGGCATAGAGCATGCGATGAAAGAGTTTACGACCGAGCTTGGCAGAAACGTGTGTCATGCAGGTGTTAATGGAAAACTCCAGACACTGGGTCATGGTCACATCTCCAAACTGACGGTTAAACGCGTTACGAATGGTATATTCATCCACTTCCACAGGTTTATCATCCTGATAGTGATCAGAGGGCGTTACCTCTCCCTGATCAAGAGCAATGGCCATTGTGACGGGCTTGAGCACAGACCCCGGCTCGTAAATTTCCTGAATGGTTCTGTTGAGGTAGGCACCCACACCCAGATTATTCTCATACTTGAGCCAAATTTCAGGACGGCTGGTGGGAAAAATCTCCCGACGGCTGTTTTCCCCTATGTACTGGTAGTAGCGGACGACATCTTCCAGATTGTGGTAGTTCTGAATCTCACGTACGTCCTGCTGCTTCTGTTCACTGAGAGAAGCAAAACCCTGGTCTGTAAACAGGTCTCCGAAGTAGGCTTTTAAAATAAATTGATGCGTATCGGGATGGTACAGCTCCACAACAATTTCACGTTGCTTCCTCTCATCCAGATAAATGGGTATTTTCCCATACACGTTCCCGTAGGAATTGGCATTGAACAAAGGCGCATTGGCCATTGCAATAATGCGCCCGGTAGCGGGGTCCATGACAATGACCTGACCGCTGTCGGCATCATATTTCTCTACGGCTTTGTTCAGGATGCCCTCAATTTCCCTCTGGACATACCGGTCGATGGTAAGAACCACCGTATCACCGTCCTTAGGGTCTATAATCCGCTGTTCGGCTGTAAGAATTTGACCGCCTGTAGGGTCATTCACTGTGCGGATGAGACCTTCCTGCCCGCGAAGCTGAGGATCGAACGTACGCTCTATGCCATACTGCGCTTCCTGGGTTGAATTCAAAAATCCCACAACATGCGACGCCACACTCGCATCCGGATAAAATCTCCAGTGTTCCGGAATTAATGCGATGCTGCGCAGCGGGTCGACAATGTTCTGTGCGGCTTCCGTACTGGGTGCATTCTTCTTGCGCTCCAGTGTGGCAAGAAGAGAATTCTGCTGCATTTCCCGGATGGCAGAGGAAAGCAACGGAGGAAGGCGACGCATAATGGGAACGTAACGAAGTGGCCTGCTCCGCATACTGTTACGCAGTACGGCAGGGTCAGTTTGAAGAGGATCAGCCAGTTTACGCGCAATACCGGAAAGCTTTCCCTGGTCTACTTCTTCGGGGTTACAGAAGATGAGACGTACGTCTTGTTCCACATACACACCATAAATTCCCAGGTCCTCAACGAGCTTCATTTGTACTTTATTGGCACCATAGAGAAGAGGCACAAACGTGACTCTCTTTTCGGCAATGCGCTTTTCGATGTCCCGGGTGAACTTTCTGCGTACCTCCAGCACATCCATTGTTGCCTCAAGTGGTGCAGTGGGCAGTTCCTTTGGAATAGGTTCGAGCAAGCGACCTGTTCCGATATTTGGAATGGACTCCAGCGGGTCGAATGCAAAGGAGTAGTAGGGCCAGAGTTCTCTGGGACAAAGATCTTCTCCCCGCATGCAGGCGGCATGGAATTCGTCTGTGACGAGTACGTCTGCTATTTGCTTGGCAACAAAACCGGGATCGTTGGTCACGAGAGGATCAACGTAAATCATATCGAGCGTCGTGTTGGTAGCCAGTATGCTCACTTCGCCACTTTTACTGTTCCGACTGAGAATTTCACCCCGTTTTGCCGGAAGGGAAACTCCTCCGTAGTGTTGCTCCTGTGCCAGACTGTGATACTCAGCACCGCGCACTATCTGCAGTTCTATAAGACGTGCCACCACAACGAGCCCGCACACGGACAGAATGCCGTACACCATGAACATGCGCTGTACCACAGAACGTTTGCGCTGGGTTTCTGAAATGGCATATCGGTTTCTGGCTGACACACGCGAAGCGTAGCACAGCAGCCTAAATCATGGTACAATATGGAGATGACTGATACACAGGAACATTGGGAGACGTTCCCCTGGGAGACGCTCGACGGCACGGCACTGCTCGAGGCACTGCAGAAGTACAGTATTGAGAAAGGGGTTTCGGACATCCATACCTCTCCCGAAAAAGAATGTGTACGTCTGGAAGTGCGATTGCATGGTGTGCTTCTGCCCTTGGCAAAATTACTGGAGAAGAACTACATTGACCTGGTCCGGAGGATCAAGTTCCTCTCCAAACTGAAGCTGAACGTCACGAATGTTCCACAGGACGGTCAGTATACATTTCAGGCACCTGAGCGGAGAGTAAACGTACGTGTAGCCAGTATTCCATCGCGGTTCGGTGAAACCTTCACACTACGACTGCTGGATCCGAAAAAAGGGATTGTTCCGCTGGAAAAACTGGGCTTCCCCGATGTGATTCATACAAAACTTGCTGAACTGACCCAAATGCCCAATGGGCTTATTCTGGTAACCGGTCCTACGGGCTCTGGAAAAACAACCACACTCTACGCGCTGCTCAATACCATGGTGGGCAAAGAACGAAACATCATCACATTGGAAGATCCCATTGAGTATGAGTTACCGGGCATTGTACAGAGTCAGGTGGACCATGAACATGAGTACGACTTTGCGCGCGGACTGCGCTCCATTCTCCGTCATGACCCCGATGTGGTACTGGTGGGAGAAATTCGTGATATGGAAACGGCACAAACAGCCATAGATGCTTCACTTACAGGCCACCTTGTTCTTTCCACGCTGCACACCAACTCTGCCATAGAAGCCATCCCGCGCTTTCTTTCTATGGGTGTGAGTCCCTATACCTTTGCACCTTCCCTTCGTGCGGTGCTCGCACAGCGTCTTGTGCGTACGGTAACACCGGAATGCAAAAAAGAAGGGGCACAGTGTGATCCCGCAGACCACACGACCTACGATGGCGTAAAGGCTCTTCCGGAACTGCTGGTGGCAACGCCTGAAATACGTGAACACATCCTGCAAAATGATACTGCCGCAGACATCGAAAAAGTTGCACGCGAGCAGGGGTACATGGAAATGAAAGACTGGGGAAAGATCTTTGTGGAGAATGGCGTGACGAATGAGTCCGAAGTCACACGGGTAACGATGTAGTTGGTTATTGGTTGTTGGTTATTGGTTATTCGTCGAAAGACACAAACAACCAATAACCAATAACCACTCACCAATCACAAAAAACAAACGCATAGCGAGCAACATCCTGAGACAAATGCCTTGCGGGAAGCTTGGATTTCCCCGTACCATACTCTTCCTCTATGCGACGGTACAGACACATCCATCGGCGACGGTACGGAGACTACCCCCACGAAGGTCCCGTGCGACGGAATGTGATGCGCTCTGTTCTGCTGGTAATTGTACTCTTTGTAGCAGTCAAGTGGGTACTTGCGTACTTTGGAGTGGGAAATACCATTCAGCAACAGGGAAGCACACTGCACATAACAGATACAGCGCATGTGGAAGTTTCAATAGAAGGAGGAGAACTCAAGCGTGCGGAAAATGAGCAGAAGCTCTACCCGGGTGATCGTGTCACAACAGGAATTGCCTCACATGCTGTTTTATCATTTTTTGATCATGCGGTTGTGCGGCTGAATGAGCTCACGGATCTTACTATAGAGGAAAGTCACTCTGCAGTAATGACCTCACAACTTTCCCTCCTTCTGCGCGAAGGAAGTATATGGATTTCTACACCGGAGAAGCAGATCTTTTCCGGCTCTATGACGCGTACAGTACGTACGGCCGACATGACGCTCTCTCTCCCCTCCAACACCGAAAGCGTGGTTACAGAGAGATCACTTGTGGTGTTTCGTGCAGATGGCCTTGGAGTGACGTTGGATGCCAAAGAGGGGGTAGTTCCTGTTATAGTGGGGGAAGGACAGAAGTTTGTTCTTCCTCCTTCCTACACCGAGGAAACCGACCTCTATGCGTATCGTTCACCATTGGACCCCCTTGCGGTACAGTCGTTGTTTGTGCAGGAAAGTCGGGCAGAACTGGCACGTAGCAGAGCAGTTGCGGCAACTGAGGGCAATCCTGTTACTCCGGAGAACACAGAACCGGAGGAAGATGACCTACTGAGCGTAACCGTGCCCGAAAACAATGCGATTCTCAAAGCCCCGACTGTGGAAGTACGTGGAACTGCGGGCAGGAACATTGCCAGTGTACGTATAAATGGATACACGGCCCCCTTTGAACAGGGTACCCGGACGTTCGCACTTGAAATTGCCCTCCCGGACGAAGACCAGGTGGAAATAGCAGTAGCAGGACTGGATACAGACGGAAGTGTACTCAAAGAAGTAAGGCGCATGGTATCACGTGACAGAAAACCTCCCGCCTCTCCAAAAATCACCAGCCCGGCTCACGAAGGGCAAACGTACAGAACGGGCAGTGAACGGTTTGTGATAGCCGGAACAGTCTCACCGGATACCATCAGTGTGATAGTAAATGACTACAAGCTGCAACTCTACAAGCCGGGCAGCACAACGTGGACCTACCTTGCGAGTACTTCCATAGATAATCTGCATGCAGGAACAAACGTCTACTCTGTGGTCAGCATGAATCGTGGCGGCTACAGGAGCGCACCTGCTGTACTCACTGTCCTTCTGGAAGAGGGTCCCGAAGGAGTCGTAGAGGTGGGAAATGAGAGTTCCAGTGGAAGTGCAACAACCGCAGAGGATACTGAGTCGAGCGAGGCCTTCAATGTACGCGAACTACCCAAAAATGCACCTCTGCAACCCGGAAGCCTGCAGGTAACAGGACCGACACCCGGCACGCATCATACGGCGACAGGCAGCTCCTTCCTTATACAGGGAACAACTGTTCCTTCTACCTTCTCCCTGTGGGTAAATGACTACCGTCTTCGCCTGTACGAACCGGGAAAAACAACCTGGAACTACATCGCCGATACCAATTTGCGTACGCTGCACCGCGGACAGAACGAATACACTATTGTGACCCGGGACAATCAGAATAGAATTCTGGATACGTTGACCTACTTGGTTGAGTATCAACCCTAAAGGGTACAGCAATAGTTACAGCATGGTACACTTAGCGTGTGGATACAGTGCTTCTCACAGGCGGTGCAGGTTTTTTTGGAAGCATTCTCAAGCGCATGCTCCTCAGCAAAGGGTTCAGAGTCGTGTCCATAGATCTTGAGGAAGACGAAGAGGTACATGAGCACCTGCGTTCCATACGGGGAGATATCTGCGATAGACGCCTGCTACAAGATATTTTTGAATCAGAGAAGATTTCTACCGTGTTTCACTGCGCAGCTTTACTCGCACATGTAACACAGAACAGGAAGAAACTCTGGAAGGCGAATGTAGAAGGAACGCGCATCCTCGCAGAGGAAGCCTGCAGGCATCAGGTAGAGCATTTTATTTTTACGTCGAGCAACTGCCTATGGGGTACAGAGATGGGTAGACCCATAACAGAAACCGACGAGACGCATCCTGTGGAAGTCTATGGGGAATCGAAGTTAGCAGGAGAAAATATACTCCATGCGTATAAGAAACAGATGCAGGTGATCATCATCCGTTGCCCCACCATACTGGATGCAGGAAGACTGGGACTCCTTTCCATTCTCTTTGAATTTATAGATGAAGGAAAAAGAATATGGCTGGTTGGAGGCGGAGAGAACGTGTACCAGTTCATCTACAGCGAAGACCTTGCCCATGCCTGCCTTCTGGCCGCTCAGTACAACCAATCTGCAACATTCCATATCGGCTCGGACCGTGTTCGGTCCTTTCGGGAGGTGTACGCAGAAATCATACGTAGGGCGGGGACCGGTGCCCGGCTTTCGGGCATTCCGCGATGGATTGCCATTCCCCTTATGCGTCTTGCGTACGTTTGCCATCTCTCTCCGCTTGGCCCATACCAATACAATATGATTGCGGGAAATTTTCTGTTCGACACACAAAAGATAAAAAGAGAGCTGCACTGGAACCCGACCTGTACAAACGAGGAGATGCTGTGGAAGGCATATGATTACTACCACCGGCATCGCAGAGAGATTGAGCAGCGTGAACATGTTTCGGCGCACAAGCAGGCAGCAAAAATGGGCATCATCCGGCTACTCAAATGGCTTTCCTAAGAGTCTGGAGAACCGATGTGTAATTTTTCTAACGCAAGTGTAAACGGGAGTGGCAGAGGTGCCTGTACGGCAATTTCCTGTATTTTTGTAGGAGAGAGGAATCGCAGTTTCCACGCATGTAAACACATACCCTCTATACCGGACGTTTTGCCAAACGCCGAACTTGCAGAAGACCCGTACAGGACATCTCCCAATACAGGATGCCCCACGGAACTCATATGCACGCGGATCTGGTGTGTACGCCCCGTATGCAAATCACACTGCACAAGTGTAGCCTTTCCTGTGGTTTCCAGAGTGCGGTAGGTCGTTTTCGCCTCCCGACTTATGGACGTGCGGAGCACAGACATTTTCGTACGATCAGTTAAGTTGCGGCCGATGGGAGCATTGATCATGGCCGCAGGAGGATCAGGCTGCCCGGCCACAAGTGCTAGATACGTTTTGGAGACACTCCGTTGTGCAAATTGCTTCTGAAGTGCCAGATGAGATTGTGCGTTTTTTGCCACAAGCAGGCATCCTGTAGTCTCTTTGTCTAAGCGGTGCACCAGTACACTTTCCCGGGAGAAGGGGAGATCTCTCTCGGCAAAGAGGTGCGCAATGCCATGCAGGATGGTTGCATCTTCGCTCCCCATACCCGCACCAGGATGCACGGCAATTCCTGCAGGCTTACTGAGCACCAGACACTCTTTGTCCTCGTACAGAACCGGAAGGTGAAGATCCAGAGGTGCAATCGTTGTTTCCCGTGAGAGTTCTTCGTTTTCCATTTTTTGAAACACGCTGTCTCCCTCTCTCAGTTTTTGAGCCGGCTTCGTAACCTCCTCACCGTTTACCTCTACTCCTCCGGACACAATCATCTTTTGCAGCCGGGCACGGCTGACAGCCGGATGTTGATCGGCGAGAAAGGCGTCCAGACGCTGAGGAGCCGTAATGGTCCACTGGAAGGACATATAGGCATTGTAGAAGTACTGGGGGCTCTATGGCTATTTTTTAAGTCAGTTGTCAGTGGCCAGCCACCAGCATATATCTCTGGCTAGAGCAGAGAGACGCTGTCTACTGATCACTGATCACTGACCACTGGAAAACTAGCTGCTTTTGGCACTGGAAGACTCCACCCAAACAAAGTACCCTATGCACTATGAAGAACGACGAACTGCTCACACGCGGCGTCTCCAATGTGACACCCAAAGACCTTGCGGAGAAGAAGTTGAAATCCGGCAAACCCATACGGCTCTACCTCGGTATAGATCCTACAGGATCCAAACTGCATTTGGGTCACTCAGTTCCTTTGCGTAAATTGAAGGCGTTTCAGGAGGCAGGGCACGAGGTCATTTTCCTTGTAGGGAGCTTTACAGCCATGATTGGTGACCCATCGGGAAGAGATAAACAACGGGAAGCACTCACAGAGGAGCAGGTGGAGGAGAACTTTCAAACATATAAGGACCAGGCTTCAAAAATTCTTGACTTTAGAAAAGTACAGCTTCGATACAACCATGAATGGCTTGAATCACTTACTGTTAAAGAATTAGCAGGACTCGCCACCCACTTTACCGTGCAGCAAATGCTGGAACGCGATATGTTTCAGGAGCGGATGAAGAAAGGGAACCCCATTGCCATTCTGGAGTTTCTGTACCCCCTCATGGTTGGCTACGATTCTGTTGTGCTGGACGTAGACTTAGAGGTAGGAGGGAATGATCAGTATTTCAATCTCCTGGCAGGACGTACCCTGCAAACAGCTCTGGGCAAACGCGATAAATTTGTTTTGACCACTAAACTGATCGAAGGAACGGACGGCAGGAAAATGAGTAAAACCTACAACAACTGTATTTACTTAGATGATGAACCGCGCAATATGTTTGGCAAAGTGATGTCTGTACAAGACATCCTCATGGAAACATACTTTGAATGTTGTACCGATGTACCCATGAGCGAGGTACAGCAAATTCTCGGGGGCGAACCCCGGGACGCCAAGGCACGGCTTGCACGGGAGATCGTAACGCTCTACCACGGAGAGAGTGCTGCATTCGAAGCCGAAAACGCATTTACGAAAGTGTTTTCCAGAGGAGAACTCCCTGACGACATGTCCGAGATCAAGGTAAAAAAAGGGAGCATGCTCTTAGATGTCCTCGTGTCGGAGGGTCTCATTGCTTCCAAATCGGATGCACGCAGACTGGTAGAGCAGGGAGGAATAAAACTGAACAACACACCCGTTGCGTCCATAGAAGCACAGGCAGAGGAGGGAGTGGTAACGATAGGAAAGAGAAAGTTTGTACGACTAAGATTCTAAGTGAAAAACAGAAAGAGCTGCGCTAGACGCGCACAAACGGAATCGACACAATGAACAATGAACAGAGAGCGACGAGCAAGAGCAGCGCTCCACGGAAGAGCGGTCGGCGTTTCTTGGGAAGCAGACGAATACCAATGAGTAAGGAATAGACTGCAGGTACAAGCAGGAGTACGGCAAAACGAAAATCCTGTGTAGGACTAAAGGGCTCGTACTGGCGTATGGCAATGTGCCCGGCAAGCAAAACAAGTACGCTGTACCAGAGAGGAAAGGTTTTGTACCAGGCATGCCGGATGATGCGGTAGAACCCAATGAACAGCACCGGAAGCAAGAACAAGGCAAGGGCAACCAGAGCAGAAGCGAGAGGGCGTAAGACTGGTCCGAAGCTAAACTCTCCGAACAGTGAGCTTAAGAACCAATACTCCCAAAAATGATTGCGAACTTCTCCACCCCACGCGTTATTGTACGGTTCCAGAATGAGTCGGAGCGGATTGAACTCCGTGAGTGTATCAATGGAATTTTCCACGCGTAATCCGCTATGTAAGTTTCGTGTGTTCTCTATAAGAGACGTGTTGTTCTCCCATCCAAAACGGACCACGTAAAACCATGCACACATACACAAAATTGCGAGTATGCCACGTATGCCCAGTTTTAACTTTTTATCCCATGACATCTTTTTGCGTATGAGCAGACACCCATACAAAACGGGAAGGAGGAGCAGGGCATTACTTTTTGTCAGAATGCCCAGACCTGTAGCTACTATAGCCACATACCAATCTCTCGGTCTCTCATCTCTCCACCAACGTAGCAGGAAGCCAAATGCGACAAACGCAAAGAGTTGATACAGAACGTCGTTATTGACACGTGCGGAAAAGTACAGGAGGCTCGGTTGCACGGCCAAAACAAGAAGAAACATCAGGCGATCTTTTCGGTGTTTCCTCTTTGGGAAAAGGAGAGAGGAAATCCAACAAATGACTCCGTATGTGCCAATAGAAAGAAGGAGCGCTTCAACCTGCAACCCACGAAGCAACGCAGCTTTCAGTGGTTCAAACAAAGAATGAATTTGCATCCAAACAGCAGAAAGTGCGTAGTAGAGCGGGGGATGGTAAAACTCCCATCCCGTACCGGAGGATGGCATGGCAAACGAATGATCCAGCAGGTACTGAATATATTCCACATGGCCGTCTGTATCGTGCCCGCGTATGCCATACGGCGTACCAAAGAAATAGTAGAGCCGCATGAACGTTGCAAATGCAAAGATCAGCCACAGCAGGACATCAAATCGTTTCTTGCAATATCGGAGTGCAACTTTCCAGAAGTATACAAAAATGAGAAGAACAACCAGAAACCGCAGGAGGAAGAGGAGGGGATCATTCGGTGCCACAGAAATCTGCAGCTTGGAGAGCCCGCCGTCATTTTGCAGTGCGACCAGTAACGTATTTTCTCCGGCCCGTAGGTACGGAGAAAATTTCAAATCTTTTCCGTACACATATCCGCAGAGCGGGAAAAACTCCGCGGGCAACTCCAGTCTGTTTACAGTGATACTCTGTATACAGTCATCCGGCACTATACGGTAACGGGAGGGTCGAATGAGTCCCACACGCATGGTTGAAAGAATCTCTACTTCTACATCGTCCTCCGTATTCATGGAAAAAGGATGCGTGAAGGAAGTCCACTCCTTTTGAGGTACAAAACGGTAGCGTCCGTTTGAAAACGAAGGCTGCGCAGCATGAAATGCAGAAAGGAGGAACACAAGTGCGAACAGAAACAGCACAGTGTCCCGTACAAACATTCGGTTGGGGAGATGCGATCGCATGAAAAAGGGTTACGCAGAGCATTGCGCCCTGGGAACCCTCTGTCAAGCGCTTCTGAATGCAGGGCTTGGCCAAAGCTAGCGCTGTAACCTATTATAAAACCATGGACGATTTGCGACAAAAGAAGTGTAAACCCTGTGAAGGTGGCATGCCGGCGCTCACGCCGGGTGAAGTGGAAGTACTGCGGGCACAGGTTCCTGAGTGGAACACAGACTCCACCTCCACCACTCTTGCCCGTACGTTCGATTTTGCAAATTTCCGGAAAGCAATCGATTTTATCCATCGTGTTGCAGATGTTGCGGAAGCGGAAGGACACCATCCCGATATTTTCCTGCACGGGTACAAGCACGTAACCATCTCTCTCACCACGCATGCTCTTTCCGGACTCTCGGAGAATGACTTTATAGAAGCAGCAAAAATAGAGGCGATTGCTGGCTAGTTTCGGAGCTTGCCTAGCTTTATTAGCTTAGTTAGCTTTATAAGCTTCAAGAGCATAAGTGCTTTGGTCATTTTCCTTAGGCCTTTTGTTCACGCAAATGGAAAAATACAAGAAACAATCTTTAAAGTAGTAAGCTAGCCTAGCTAACCAAGCCAGGTAAGCTAATCCAGCTAATCCAGCTGACAGGAAACAAATAGGGAAATGCAGTTGACTCTGTTAAAAGAGCCTGTATCTTGCGTTTCCTGTCATATATTCCCTCTCACTACAATGACGCGCAAAATACTCATTGCAACGTTCGCTCTCGTACTCATTTTTCTTCCCACACAGATGCTGGCTGCTGCTATGGAAGATGCACAGTTCGGTAACTGGATTCTTGCAGAAGCAGGGAATACAAGCAGTTTAAAACAGCAGCTCAAAGACCTGCAGGCGAAACTTGCACAAGTCAGACAAGACATCCGTCAGCAGAATGCGGATTACAACACTCTGCGTGAAGGGCTCCACTACGAAAAGGCTACACTGGCCCGTGAGCGCACAGCACTGGATGAAACTATGCAACGCAATACGATGATTGAGCGCGACATGCTGGGACGTCTTTCTCTTGTCGGCCCGCCTAAACACCTGAAACGGTGGAGACTCCAGACAAAACTCAATAACGCACTTAAGCTCCTCAGCGCAGATAAAACCAGTCCCTACAGCGACCTTACCCGCAGAGAGAAACTTCTTGCAGCGGAAGAAGCACAACTGGAAAAGACGTACCTTGCCAAGCGGCAGAGTATGCAGACAGAGGAATCTGCTCTCAAAGAGCAAAGTACCACCGTCGAAAAGCGTATTACCTACGCACGGGCAAATGATCTGGCAGCTCCGCTTATACCTCTGCCCCCTTCCGTGCGAGACGATTTTCTGGAGTCACGCCGTCTGCAAGCTCAGCTTCTACGTGCAAGCAATGCAGCCCGTGTGATACAAGCCGTAAAAGCAGGAGAGGAGAACCACTACCTTACCAAAGTGCAACCGGAGGTACAGAACTCACTTCTTATGAAGCAGCAGGAAGAAACTCTGTTAAAGGTTCGCTTGCTGCAGAATATGATTTTAGAAAGCCTGGGTTCCAACCTGGCACCAGAAAGTCTGCAGAGAGCGGAATTGCTCAAGTTGATGAGCGGGGAGTAGAGCTCTCTGTTCTACTTCTGTGAGAGAAGAATTTTCTTGGCCTCTATCTTCAGACGGCTAAAGACAATCTTAGATGCCTCGGCGCGGCTTACGGGATCATACGGACGGAACTTCCCGGTAGGCAGACCATCTTTTCCTCTATCCCCGGAAATAATCTTGAGTGCTGCAGCACTTGCAACGTAGCGCTCAAGGGGGTGCCCCTGGGTATCTGTAAAGTCAGAAGCGATGGGAGGAAGAGGATCCTGAAAAGCATCACTCACTATCGATACAGCTTCTGCACGTGTTACCGGTACGTTCAGGTCTACGTTGGATCGATCCAGAACAGTCACAAAGTACTCTTCCGCACAACCTACATACGCTTTTGCCCAGTGTTCCTGCGCCTGAGAGAGCCTTGGATTCTTGCAGAGTTCTTCATCCACACCAGCGGCTTCAAACGAAATTTTAAGCATCTCTGCTAGGGTTACAGAGCGCGAAGGCTCAAATTTTCCCGTCAGCTTTCCCGTACCGTTCTTCGTTCCGGAAACCAGTCCCCAGGAAGCAAGGGAAGTCACATAGGGATGGAACCACTCCGTATCCTCCACATCCGTAAACGGGGAAGAAATTTTTCCGAGTGTTTCAAGTAAATCTGAAAAATCACCACTGTGATTTGCCTGCCAGGAAATAAGTTCGGATTCCAATCCCTGGAGTTCTGTAAAGAAACCGAGTGCTGCAACAGGGGAGAAGAGCAGCACTACGAGTGCCGATGCTCGCAGTTTTTGTTTCATAAATCAAAGAAGTATAGCACGTTTTACATCAGGATTCAACACTCACATTCGCCAATGGTATCCAGTACGTAAATGTTGTGCCCACTCCCACCTGAGACTGAACCGTAATGTCACCACCCTGAAGGGTCATGAAGTTTTTTGCAATATACAGGCCCAGACCGGCACTCACCTCACCATCTCCTGCGGAACGGGTAAGAAGCTGGTCCTGCGTAAAGAGCTTTCGCAGAGTAGCTTCGTCCATGCCTTCGCCGGTATCGGACACATGAATACATACTTGATTACTCTTCACTTCAATGCGAACAGTAATCGCACCGTTCTCTGTATGTTTCAGGCCATTACTCACGCTGTTGCCTACTGCTTCTGTTATTTTCTCAGTATCTGCCAAAATACGGAGAGTGGGGTCTATGTCTTCAATAATCAGCTTAAGACCCTTCTGTGTAATGGGTTGGCGATAATTTTTCACACTCATTTCCACCACATCCTTCAGGAAGACGGGTTTTATTTTCACTTCAATCACTCCACGCTGAATGCGGGATACATTGAGCAAATCTGAAATGAGCACATGATTCTGCGCATTCACATCATAAATCTCCTGAACCAGTGAACGTGATTCCTCTGAAAATTTTTCTTCTATAGCAGCTTCCAAAAGCAATTCCGAATGCCATCGAATGGCTGCAACAGGTGCCTTCAGCTGATGGGAAACAAACGAAATGACATTGTCTTTCAGGGTTTCTATGCGTTTGCGCTCGGATATATCCTGGGCAATCACGGAACCGCCTATCATACGCTTTTCTGCATTACGAACAGCGGATATGGTCAGAGACACTGGCAGCATATCCCCATTTTTTTTCACCCATACGGACTCCAAATGCTCTACAGCTTCCCCACGCGCTACACGCCCAAGCAGATCCACCAGAGTGAGTTTCTCTTTGGGAGAGAAGAGTACAAACGGCTTTGAGAGAACGTCTTGCACGCTGTAACCCAGCAAACGTGTGGCAGCAGCGTTCCAGGTACGTACTCTTGCATCTGCTGTAAGCCCGATGATGGCATCATTCGACTGCTCCACAATGGAAGCTAGTTTCCTCAGTTCACGATTAAGACGCTCATTTCTGGCACGGGTGCGTGCAAGAGAAACAATGATACTTAAAGTAAGAAGAGTGAGGAAACTACCTGCAAGAGCAATCCGTACTCTTACGCGCCATAAAGGCGCATAGGCCTCATCCACAGGCTGGTTGGCAACAATGACCCAGAGCTTGCCGCCAACATTCACGGGAAGGAACGTAGCCAGCATACTCTTCCCGAGGAGGGGATCTGTGTACTCAGTCGTACGCATGGTACCTGCTAAAGCCTCCCGGATACTTTCGACATGGTTGTACCCCGCATAGAGAAGATGCGATTGGTCGTTTTCGGGATGAGCAACCAATGTACCGGAGCTATCCAGAACATACAGGTAACCGGATTCGGCAAGTCGGATGTTCCGGAGTTGCTCACTGAGCGCACTGAGGCTGTATTCCAAAACAAGTACGCCAATCATATGCTCATCGGCAAACACGGGAGATGCAATAGCCGTCACGACAGCAGGAGGATCTTCCGTACGCACGTATACGTTTGAGATGACGGAACGGCCCTCCTTTAGAACATCTTTGAACCACTGCGCAGTGAAAAAATTCTCCCCCACGGTATCCACGGCAGGCGGGTAGTCACTCCATAGAACACCGCCGCTTGTGGTCATAAACGCCCGGTTTACAGCAGGAGAAGAGAGCACCAGCGGCTTGAGGCGCACACGCATGGCCTTGGCATCCAGATTGCTGGCTGCGTCTACGGTACCGGGTAAGGAAGAGAATGCGGTGGTTACCGTAAAAACCTGGAATAAGTCCTGGTTCATCTGCTGAGAAAAGTTGGAAACAGCAGAGAGGTTGGAAGACTGCACAAGATTCTGTACGGAATCCGCTGCAATCCGATAGGAGTAGACGCTCAAAAGTACAATGGGCAGCAGTGCTACCAGAAACGGCAGTGACCAGAAAAATGCCATGCGTGAAAAGCCACCTGCCCGCTTTGCAGAGAGAAAGGTTTGTACCTTCTGAGGAAAATGGGAAGAATGCACACAAACAGTATGCCCGTAACTGTGGGTCTTGCACAAAAACAGATCCGGTACAAAAAGAAGTAAAACAACATTTTTTCATACATACAAGTATTCACCAACTCCGGAAAACGCTATACTGTGATGAAATATACAAAAAAACGTGCAGAGACTACTCTCAAAAACAGGGGTTGTACTTTCCCTTCTGGTGACACCGCTCACCATTGGGCTCGTGCACACCGCAACCATCTGGAGCAATGCTCGGGCAACTTTGTCTACAACTCAGAACACTGGTTGCTTTTACTGGCGTGATCCGTGTTTAAAGCAAGGAAAGTGGGTCGAAAAGTGTTCATTGGCTCCGCGTTTTGAACGCGTCCAATGTAACATAGACGAATGTAACGTAGGTAAATGCACAAAAAATGGAGCACTTCTTACGGAAACAGGGACCGTTGGCATAGTGGAAGAGATACAGCTGTATATTCCGCGCCGACTGAAAGTGGAAATCCAGAAAGAAGCTCCGGAACCTGACCCCGTACTCCAATCGGGCTGTTACTTCTGGTACGACCCCTGTCCGGAAACAAGTAAAACCTGCACACCTCCTCCGAGGGTTATTCATACCACATGTGACGATGTGCGTTGCAACCTCGGCCCCTGTGGAGAACCCGAGATAGTCTCCTTTAATGAGAATATGTCGGAACAACAGGAGGCAGATCTTGTCACGGTGGATCTGCATGATTTTAACGGTGACGGAATGACGAATATCAAAGATAAAGAAATGCAGCAGGAAATAGCAAAGGACATCCTCAGTAAGCGAACTGTTACAGACACAAAGGAAAAGAAGGAAGAAATTGATTCACTCCGAAAAGCTGCTCCGCGGATGCGGGAGGGATGTTTCGATTCCAAAGGTGAATGGATACAAGAAGCCACTGCCTGCGCAGAAGACCAAACGTCCTTCCTATTGCAATCATTTGAAATCGCCGATAGCCGTACAGGAGCCGTGATTGCAGATTTGGAAAATGAAAAAAAGTGGCAAAAGACCATTACTGCAACACTGTTCCAGGAAACAGTAAGCCAGCAACAGGTAGAACTCACACGCATCATGGGAAAGGGCATCTACCGTTTAGCCATGCTGCATGAACGAAAGGATCTTTCTCAAACATTCCGGAAGAATCTCGAAAAAAGCATGCAGAACGTAAGTTCGCTCTACAATTCTCTGCTTACAAAAGGGCAACGCACGGAAGAGGAGCTGCAGGACACATCTCTGACCATGCAGAAGGAATTTTCATTTATAGAAACACTACTGGAAGATGAAGACCGCACAAAGCGCATAGAGAAAGAGGCATTGCAGGCACCTGCAGAGAGCGAAGGAGAAGAAGGTATGGGAGTAGGGGAAACAGATATAGTTCCCGTACAGGAAGAACAGACTCCTTCTACGGAAGAAGTACCTCAACCTACACCGCACAACGACATTCTTGAAATTGTACAGAAGACGCAAAAGCTTCTGGATACAGTAAAAACAACCATGGTCATGTATGAAGAAAATGGCATTGTTCTACCCCCCACCGCTCGCAAGGCGTACGAAGAGGCTCTGGCTCTTTTTGTGAAAATAAAACCTGTGTGTGAGGAAAACACGGAAGCCTGTGTACGTCTTTGGGATGTCTTTAGCATTATAGAAACACGGATGCAGGGACCCATGGTGGCTGCGTTGTACTCAAGCGGCAGCAAAGATGTGATACAGAAAATTGAATCTCTGTTCCGTGAAGGAGAAGAACTCGGGCCAAATATGCCGGGTACACCTCCGCCGCATGGAGAGTGTGATCTGATTGTGGGAACAGATGCAGCTCAGAAATCCATGCGTGAATGGTGCAAACAACGCAGAAATCAGGAACCAAACGGCTATGGAACAGGATATCCTCCTTACGGGAACAACCAACCCGGAGTGGGGGGCGGACACCCGGACGATGTGTCCGGCAATCGGAGGTTCTGGACGATGAATGGAGAGAGCTTTCGTGTAGATACGGTGGAACAGTGTGACACACTGGGAGAAAAGAACACCTGGTCAACAGAAGAGAAGAAATGGTGCAGAATGATGTTTGATGACCACCACGGATCTTATGAAGATGCAAAGAGAGAATTTTGGGACAAAAAAGGCAATAGACATGAAATACTTTCCCGGGAAGACTGTGCAACGCTTGCCGAACAGGGCGCTATAGAACAGAGTGAAACAGACGAGTGCTACAAAGTATTTGACGAGGGATACAGCACTCCGGATGAAAGAAGACACAGCCCCTACTTCTGGGATAGCAAAGGCAACAGGTACGACGTGAAAACCGAAAAAGAATGTACAGAGCTTGCCACCAAAAACAAGTGGAGCGAAGAAGAGAAGGGTTGGTGTGTCATGATGTTTAGGCCTGAAATGTATATGGTCAGTCCGCCTCCTCAGGAAAAGTATGCAAGCGGAAGTATCACAGGAAGCTCCGAACACATCTACTGGTCAGCTTCAAAGAACAAGTCATTTGGCATAAAAACAACAGCTGATTGCGACGCGCTTGTTGCGAAAGCAGCAATTCCTTCCGCAGAAAAACAGTGGTGCTATGATGCTTTAAAAGATTGGGGAGCGGGCATGGGAGGAACCACGAGCTACAGAATGTACTGGTCACCTTCAAGGCAGCAGTCATTCAATGTTCCCAGTAGAGGAGACTGCGACAAGCTCCTTTCAGACGGAAAGATTCCGCGTACAGAAAAAGAGATGTGCTACACGGCATCGGACAGCAGAGGAAGTGGTGGCGGTGGAGGAATGGGGTCCGTATCGTACTGGTCACCGTCCAAAAACAAATCGTTCACCGTTACAACCACAGTGGAATGTGACAACCTTGTCACAAGAAAAGACATCCCGTCTACAGAGAGAGAAATGTGTTACAGGAGTATGGGAGGAGGTGGCGGAACAGGATCCCGGAGTTATTGGTCAGCTTCTAAACAACGGTCTTTCAGCGTCTGGAATACCAAAGACTGTGATGCGCTGGTTCCGGGAAGTATCCCCGAATCGGAACGAAAAATGTGCTACGACGCACTCGGGAATTACCCGGAAGGCACGGGGAGTTCCTCCTACTGGTACTGGTCGGGCACTGCAAACAAATCCTTTGAAATACGAAGTACCGCAGACTGTGACCGCCTTGTAACAGACAAAAAGATTGCTGCATCCGAAAAGGATATGTGCAACGCCTCCATGAGCACCGGAGGATGGAACGGATGGAAAAATCCCGAATGCCAGACCAGCAAGTGTTACTGGTCTTCCTACGCACAGAAAGAATACCCCGTGAGCAGCGAAGCAGATTGTGACGCTCTCATACTCAAAGGATACATACAATCTTCGGAACGCGACTGGTGCGTTATGGCAACCAAGAACTGGGGGACTGGAAGCAGCAGTTCCTATGGGAGTTGGAGCAGTTACGGCACGTGGTCCGTCTGGTACAGGTCACCTTCTCGCAATCAATCATTCACCATCACATCCCGGACAGACTGCGATAGAATGATTACCGAAAACATGATCCCCGCAACAGAGAAGGAAATGTGTTACAGCGTCCTAGTAGGTGGCAGTACCGGAAGCGTAAGCAGCTACTACAGTTCATACAGCAGTACGAGCAACAGTAGTAGGAGTTATAGCAGCAGTTCCCGGAGCAGTGCATCCTCCTCTTCCGGAAGCGGGCATGAATACTGGTCTACCAAAGGTGTGCGGTACTGGGTGAATGACGAAGCCCACTGCGATACGCTCGCCGGTCAGAATGGATGGTCAGAAAACGACAGGAGCTGGTGCAAACAGATGTTTACCGGTTATACCGGAGGAACGAGTTACGAGTACTGGACAAGCACCGGAGAGCACTACTGGGTTAAACAGGCAACAGACTGCGACTATATGGCTATAGACCATGGGTGGAGTGACCAAGACAAACAATGGTGCAGATCCATGTTTAGCGGGAGCAGCGGCGGGGGAGAAACAAGCACCACCACAGAAGGAAGCTACGGAGGAGGAAGCAGCGGCGGAAGTTATACAGGAGGAACAACGGACGGCGTGTACTGGTACTGGTCCGATTACGCAAAAAAATCCTTTGAGATCCGTAGCATGGAAGACTGCGAAACGCTCATCTCCAATAAAGAAATTCCCGAATCCGAACGTGACTGGTGCAGTGCGTCTATGAGCACCGGAGGATGGAGCGGGTGGAGCAATCCCGAATGCCAGACCAGCAAGTGCTACTGGTCGTCTTCCGCACAGAAGGAATACCCTGTAAGCAGCGAAGCAGACTGCGACGCACTCATTTCCAGCGGCTCCATACCTTCTTCGGAACGGGATTGGTGCGTTATGGCAACAAAAGACTGGGGAGACAGTGGCAGTACAAGTAGCTGGGGCAGCGGAGACAGCTGGAGCAGTTTTGACCCCTCCTTCTGGTCACCCACTGCACAGAAGACGTTTAACGTCTGGACACACGATGACTGTGGCTACAGAGGAGTACCCGACGCCGATTTGCAACTCTGCTACGACGCCGTAGACGCCAAGTACTAGGAGAAAGAAGAGGTAGTGGATTATGGGAACTGCTGGTTAGAGATGTAAAAAGATAGAGAAGGAGTATAGACAAATTCTATAAGTTTAGTATTGTATGCTGCTGAAGCATCCCAAAGGTGTGGAAGGAAATGCTCCTTTACATCTTCGTTTCAACTGTAAGAAATCTGCTCTTTAAGTTTCAACTCCGGCTCTGCAGAAATGCAGGGCTGGGGTTGAACGTTATAACTGAGAGTAGATTTCTTACACAGAAGAAAAACTCACTCGCTGGGAATAAACCGTTCTTCAAACACATCCATAGCCATAAAGTGCTCTGAGTCTTTTTCTTCGGACTGCGTAAGTTCCTGTTCTATCTCTTTACGGAGAGTAGGGGGGAGTGCAGCACCCACCCGTATATGTTTAGATAAAAGATAGGCGATATTGCCACTGCGTAATGCAGCACTGAGTTGCTGCATACGGCTGTGGTTCATAGGAATATTCCAGTCGAACATCTCTGCTACACGCCGGATGCTCTCAAAGTCCAGCGGAGAACCTATAGCCATTTCCACACACCGCACGGCATCACGTAAAAACTGCACTGGTGTGAGGTAGGAATGAATTTCCGGATTGTTAACATTATCTCGTAGCAAGACTGTCTGCGTATGCACTACTTCGTACGCAGCCCGAAAAGCAAGAGTGCGAAATTCCTTTTCCGCCGGAAAGCGTCCTTCAAAACAGGCAACGGCAGCAGGGTTTGCTTCCAGAGCAACCATATTTGCGCAGATGGTGATGTCGTCCCAGTTTTCAGCCTTCTGCAGGAGGTACAACGCTGTCTCCAGACGTTCGTGTGCAAGGCCTACAGAAATCTCATCACCCTCACGCAGCGCAGAATAGTCTCGTATGAGAATCTCAGCCAATGCAATCAGTTCCTTTGTGTCAAAGCTCAGTTGTACATCCTCTGATGCAACAGCCATATTGGTTTGTAGTGGTGCATCCCAAAAAGCATCTATGCTCTCCGGAGGAAGCTCTTCAGCATTACTGTCATAGGCATCGGGGTATAAAACGTCAAAAATGTCTGATTTTACAGAAGAAAGTAAAGACCATACGCTGCGGGAGAAGTCAGCAGCACTTTCCAACTGCGCATCTGCTGCAGCATGGTTATTGAGTGCATCCCGCATGTTTAAAGTCGGTCCTTTAGAGAGGGTACTCATACGGTGTGTAAAGAATTATATACACTCTATGGATTTTTTAGGTGGTGTCAACTTCCTTTGTTGTTTCATCAGAAATTTGCCCTCTTCCCCTTCCCCATGGTACTTTTTACGTACTGGTGGCTTAAATGACTGTTTCTTAACGCTCAATTTCTCTGAAGGAGGTGATTCTATTGAAAAAGCTGACACTGCATACACGAAGAAGGCACCCCGCCTAAAAGAAGCTCTCAACTGAGAGCATAGCCGCCATCAAGCCTCAGTCCCCCTCAAAGGACTGAGGCTTTTTTCACAGAAAGATTTTTGATGAAAACAAAAGGAGGGGGTAGGCTTTTCGCAGTTACGTTCTTTTCTCCTTCCTGAAAGGAGGTGGCAATGCATAGACGCGTGTTCTAGCACATTGCTTCTTCGGCCCACCGAGTGCTCGTCCGCAAAGGTGGGAAGCAACTCCTGTGAGTCCATTGTGTTGATTTGTCATTTTGTCAGGGGAAGTGGATGCTTACAGGAGCAAGCCGAATCCCAGTCTGCTGCAAGGCAGACTGGGAAGATTTTATAAACAGAGACAATTCATTGTGTATATGTACGAATAAAGTACAATTTTCTTTCCAATGCCATTTAAGTTCCTCATCGGGAAAAGCAGCGAGACCAAACAACCGACTCTGGAGGAACTCCTAGAATTGGATACAAAAGCCATTCGCAATCGGATTCACGGACTTAGCACAGACGCAAGACTAAAGATCGTACAGGCTGCCCGGAAAAGAATACAAGAAGGTCGCATAGGGGGAAAAGTGACGAAAAAAAGTCTGAGGAAATTTGGAGGTACACAGACTATTGAAAAGCTGGTAGTAATTGCAAACGCTTGTGGAGAGTAGGGGAGCCAAAAGTCGGTGCATAGCACATTACGCGTTGGTGTTATGAAAATGCATTCCGCGCTGGTGTTTGTAATGCATGCATATAAAACACCAGCGCATGTTGCGTGCCTATCGTCAGACAGGTGTGTGCGTTGATATCACATCATTTCCCATGGAACCTCTCATGGACATCCTTCAACTGTGGATTGGTCACATGGGTATATATCTGGGTCGTACTCAGATCCGCATGCCCCAGTAATTCCTGTACAGATCGTAAATCAGCACCATTTCTGAGGAGATCGGTTGCGAAGGAGTGCCGGAGGGTGTGGGGCGAAGGGTCACTCACAATCCCTTCCTGCAGCGCGTATTTTTTCACGATGTTGTAGATGGAAATACGCGAGAGGCGAAACTCTTCACCGGGGGGCATTGCGGTACCTGTTTGCTGCATATTGCGGATAAAGAGGGGAGTGAGACTATCTAACCGGACTTCCAGGTATTCCTTGAGGGCCAAGCAGGCACGGTCCGAGAGAAAGACCACGCGAATTTTCCCTCGCTTACCACGCACCGAAATCTCACGAGTGTCAAAGTTTAGGTCTTTCGTATTCAGTCCCCGAAGTTCTGCCAAACGTAAACCGGTGGAAAAAAACATTTCGAGTATTGCCCTGTCTCTCTTGCCTATTTTTGTCGAAACGTCGGGGGACTCGAGGAGCCTCTTGAGCTCTTCAGCACGGAGTACTTTGACCTGACGCTCTTCCTGTTTGAACCTCTGTATGCGGTCGGGTGCGTAAATGCCCTCCATTTCCTCATCCTGCAGTAAATATCGCAGGAAAGCCCGTAGGACGGTGAGATGGTAGTTTTTGGTAGTGATACTCAGGGGCTTGCCATTGCGGGCCGTAGCGGAATGGAGTTTAGATTTCAGCGTCCGAATGGTGAGTTTATGAATGTCTATGGCATCCGAGACGTCCAAAAGCTCCAACAGAAGGTCAAGCGAGCGCCTGTAATTGGCTACAGTGAGGGGGGATTTGTTTTCCTCCGCCTGCATATACAGGACGTAGCGTTCCATGGCTTGCGAGAGCGGGGATTGGTTCATCTAGAGATGAGAGTATTCGGATAAGGAATTTACTGCTGAATAGGGCGGGGGACCCACAGGAGTGGCTTTTCCACATTCTCTATTACTTAACATAATGCATTTTATGTTAATATTCAATTGACTGTGGATAACTTTATGATTCGTATCTGATAGATCGTAGGTCGTAGCAGATAAGACTCCTCTATGCACATTTACTTTAATTGTTCATACATAAAATAGTACACGAGTCCCACTGCTTCCCGCGCTACAGCTTTAAGCTCAAAAAGAAGAGTGGGCACTTCCCCGGCCGGGAGTGTACGAAGATCCTCCCAACCCTGGAGTTTTGCGAGGTAGGCAATGCGGGCAAGATGATAGCGATCAGAAATGCCCACAATAGAGGAACAGTCCCCTACAAGATCTTTTGTAAAAAGAAGGTTTTCCCAGGTGGAACGCGCCTGTTCCTCCAATACAACATCATCAGGATCCACACCATCGAGTAATGCAACCTTTCGCATAACCTCCGCCTCACTGTCAAGTTTTGCCGTACCCTTGCCACCGGTGAGAATAATGGTCTGCACATCACCCTGTTGGTACAACGCAGCCGCAGTTTGTACCCGACGCGTAATGGCCGGGCCCGGCTGAGAACCTCTCCACACGGCAGCACCAAATACAATGGCACAATTCTTTGTGCCGGCTTGCCACTCCCCTCCTCCTGCCGTACCACTGAACTGAGAAACAATGTAGAGCATGAGAACTGCAAAAATAAAAGAAATGGCTAGCAGAAGCCTAAAAGTCCACGTACGGAGCCACCTTAGTTGGGCAGTACTTGGAATCATCGCATGACGTCTATGGAAATATGCGAAGGAATGGAAGGCAATATGTTCTGCCAGGGCGGCCACACCGCTATTTCTACGTTTTCTACTTCCGGCAGATTCTGAATAATGCGTTCTGCTGTCACCTTCTGTTTTCCTGTAATGAGCTCACGCAGTTTTTTCCCAAACTGGGCACCGGTAGGACTGAGGGGATCGAGGATGTACTGCACCGTACCCGAGAGATCCACGGTAAGTTTTATCCAGGTGAGCTCATCATTGTAATCTATCACGTGCGCAACGAGACGATCCAATGTGAGCGTATCTTCCAGCAGACGCTTGCCTTCTTCCGTGTGTACACGAAGTTCCTGCTTAAGCAGTTCTAAGATGCGGTGGGAGTCGTACGCATAAGCCGTATACACAATTTCCCCGCTTACAGGAACAGAAAGCATGGGCTGACCAAGAAATTGTCTGGGGAGACTGAAGTTTTGGTAGGATGAGTTTGTAAGTTCGTCGTAGTACAAAATCTCCATGTTGTGGTCGGGGTGCTCGGAATTGTAGAGTTCCCGCTGCTCATCTATGAGTTGCTTGGCTGTGCTCAGGAGTTCCTGTTCCAGTTTCAGCTTGGCCACCTGCAAATCTTCCTCGTGTACGACAGTTTTGTACGCGGACTCCCCGCCAAAACCAGCACTGCGGTTTTCCGCATACACTTTTTGCTGTTCCTCTTTCGAAAGACCAGGAATATTCCAGTGGAGTCCTGCGGGAACATTACCGCGCTCACCCACAATCTCCCCATAGAGGTCCATATCGTCGGCCTCCGCTCGTACAGTCACTTCGCCGCCGGGCGGAATGACCGCCGGCTCCTGGGTGCGAAAGACCATTCCTGCCTGATTCATAACGCGTGTACCCACACGAAGTGAATAGGTTTCTTTCGCGGTGTTAATCATAGTCATGGCAACCCGTGAGCTGGTCCCCACGAACTCCTTGGAAATTTGGTCAAAGGTCATGGAACGTTCCACATCCACACGAATGGGCATTAACTCCAGTGTTCTCACACGTGAAGGGACTTCCTCTATGGTGGAACCGGAGAGTACTAAAAAGATATTGGCAGTTTGAGAAATGGTGTCTTCACGCGGCCATACCTGTATGGTAGCGGAAGGCAGCAACCTGAAGATGACGAAAAGAAAGAGCAACCCACTCACCAGAATCAAAATCCACACACGGAGTTTGGGCAGACTGAGAAGCCCCATAGACTGCAAATTGCTGCGCAACTTCTGCCTCCAGATATTTGGGGAAAACGCACGGACCGCTTCTTCGTACTTGGGATGCCCGTGCAGAAGATGTTTGAGATCCTGCACGCTATCTACCACGCGAATGCCCCGCGAGCGCGCCGCAGCCATCAGGACACGCTGACGGGTCGCAAGGTGCACTCGACTGCTTAACCCGGCCATAGCATCTAAAAAGATCACACGCTCCTTCTCCTGTTTCGCCAGTACGACATCAGGGCCCGTGAGGACTATCACCATACTCCCCTGCTCCCTTTCTATGCGTTTTCTAAATGCAGACCATGACTCTCCCTCTTTGGGAAAGAGCACGGTGATGTCAGCATTCTTTGAAGAAGGCATGGGAACAGTATGAAGGAAGCACTGAGTATTGGAAACTTCTTCCATATGCTCACCAAAAAAACGGAGTAGGTAGGTGCCTACTCCATTCGTTCCAATAGTCTTACTTCTTTTTTAGTTTAGCCTTTGTATCTGCAGACAGGGGTGGCGGCTTGGATTCCGCAACCAGACGCTTATACACAAAGGAGGCAAATACTCCATTGACTAGCGCAAAGCATCCCAATGCAAGCAGTTCTTCATCTGAACAGGTACCTCTTTTTGTAAGCGTGTTTATAGCATTTTCCACATGTTTAAATGCTATAGACTCCAGATACCGTAGCCCCACCCAGGTATGGAACGAAAGGACACAACAGACACAGAAAGTAAGAACGGCTTTTAACACTGTTCCCATATGCCTCTCCAAAGCAAAAGTGAATGAACAAAAACTATTGGGGCGAGAGTGTAATATGATTCCACGGTAAAAACGATAAAAATGCTCCTCTTTAAGAGACGTACCATTCTAGCGCAACGGAAGCATCTGCCTTGCTAGTTGCTCTTCTTAAGCAGCACTTCCAGCGCCGGCAGTTTTTTGCCGGAAATAAAGTCCATCATGGCTCCTCCGGCTGTACTCACAAACGTATAAGCCTCCAGCGAATAACCGTACCGCTCATGGAAGTCGAGGGTATCCCCTCCTCCGACTATAGAGATGGCTCCGTTCTTCGTGGCGGCTGCAATGGCTTCCGCAACGCGTTTTGTTGCATGCGAGAAACGGTTGAATTCATGTAATCCGAGAGGCCCGTTCCACACAATGGTCCTAGACTGCTGTATGATTTGCAGGTACTGCTCCAGTGTGCGCACACCAATGTCGTATATCGCCATATCTCCGGCAATGTTCTCTACCGGAAGATCCACCTTTACGGCATTCTCTGCTGGTTCCGTTGCCAGCACAGCATCGGTCGGCACGTGCACAGTGGCATTCTTGTCACTATCGCTTTCCAGCATTATTTCCTGTGCTTTTTCCACCCATTGTTCTTCGTACAGTGATGTTCCAACGTCATAGCCGCTCGCGGCTATAAAGGTGTTGGCTATGCCTCCGCCGAGCAGAATATGATCTGCCCGTGTTAAAAAGTTTTCAATCACCGGTACTTTTGTTTCCATTTTTACACCACTCACAATAAGGGTGACCGGATGCCCGGGACGATCAAATGCCTTTGAAAGATTTTCTACCTCCTGCTGTGCCTGAAGCCCCAGATAACCGGGAAGCAGCTTGGGAACACCGGTCATACTGGCATGGTCACGATGTGAATTGGTAAATGCATCGTTTACATAGATGTCTGCGAGTGCAGCCAGTTGCTCTGCGAAAGCGGAATCTTTTTCCTGCTTCTCTCCCGGTTCAAACCGCAAATTCTCGAGGAGGAGCACCTGCCCCGGTTGCAGTGCGGCTGCCTTTGTTTTGGTCTCCTCCCCCACACACCGCTCAGCAAAATCCACGTTGATACCCAGCAGCTGTTTAAGAACAGGCACAAGAGGCTTTTGACTCATTTCCGGAACAACCTTTGCCTTTGGTCTGCCCTGGTGCGCCATAATAATGAGTGCGGCACGGGAGTCCAGAATGTACTTCATGGTAGGCACCATGGCCTCTATACGTGTCGTGTCCTGTACTTTGCCGTCCTCTATGGGCACATCAAAACCTGCACGAAGGAGAACTTTCTTTCCGGTCAGATCTGCGTTTTTAAGGAGAGGGTAGGCAGACATAGGTGCATTGTAACTGAGGAAGGGATGTATGCGCTGGCGGTTAGGGTAGACAGAACGGTTATTCGTTACCAGTTTTTAGTTATTCATTTTTAGTATTGTGTCTACACACTCCGGCTTCACGTCTTCCAGAAGAAATCCTGTCAGTACTCCTCCCCTATTCAGTACCATATTGACCTTTTGTTTTGCAGAAGCGTCCAATACATCCAGCAGAGGAAGAATCGGATGCTGGAGTTTCGGTCCAATAATATATGCCCGGCGGTCAAAGTGGAACATTTCACTCAGACGCTCCGGTAGGTGATCTTCTTTGGTAGGGTAGCGATCACAGAAGGCGTCCATCCCCTGCTTCGTAAAGAATGCATTCCACTCCTTTTGCAGAGCGGATGCATGCGGGTAAGACCCGAGGATGCCAAAGAGTTCGCGGGAAGGAGATACACGAGGCTTGTTCATAGAGCCAGTATAGCGGAAAGCAACCTTCGGCAGCCGTAAGCAGCAGCCGCACCCACGAAGGGGTGCGGCTGCGAAAAGGCATGCATGGAGTTGCATCCTTCATGGATGCAGCTCCATAATCTCTGAAGCAAAAAGTGACCAGTTGAGCTCCGTACCCGACAGCCGTCTCACAGAAAGAATAGCCTTGAAGCCCCCATCACTCCTACAATGCCTCCATGCTCACCCTTCCGCAGATACTCGGCTGGTCGACCTGTACACTGGTCGCTTCGTTACTGCTGCACTGGTACGCCCTGCGGCTGTTCCCCCGATGGAAACTGCTGGACTTCCCCGAGCGTTACGGGCTGCAACGGGAACGTATCCCCTACCCTACAGGGATTCTTGCGGTATCACTTTTTCTCCTGCTCTTTGCGCTTGTGCAACCCTCCTTTGCATCTCCCTGGTCACTGCAACATATGGGTCTCTTTGCCGCCACCCTTCTGCTGGGCATTACATCCTTTATAGACGACAGAGACCGACTCAGCCCCAAGCTGCGCATAGTCATTCACATTCTCTGTGGAGTCATCATTTTTGGCACCGGCACACGCATCTACTCCCTCACCAATCCTCTGGAAGCACTCACGGGTATACCACGCCTCCAGCTGGATACGTACGTCATCCGCTCCTCTCTGCTTTCGGACCCTTCCCTTATTGGCGCGCTGTTTACCGTACTGTGGCTGGGACTCACCATGAATGCACTCAACTGGTTTGATGGTATACCCGGTCAGGTGAGTGTGCTTGCTGTCATCGGATTTGTCACCATCGGATTCCTTTCCCTCTCTGCACGTGTGAACCAGCCGGAATTGGCATTCCTGAGCTTTTTACTTGCGAGCATAGCTCTTGGCGGCCTCCTCTTTGATCTCCCGCCGGCAACAGCGCTCATGGGCGATACCGGTGCCATGTTCTACGGCCTTCTACTTGGCGTGCTCACCATCTACGCCGGAGGAAAAGTGGCAACGGCGTTTTTAGTACTCGGCGTGCCACTCATAGATTTTGCCATCGTCATCTTCCGCAGAGTGCTCCACCACTCCCCTATTCTACAGGGAGGAGACAATGAGCACCTGCATCACCGCTTGCTCGCAAAGGGCTGGTCGCAGAGACAAGTCATACTGCTTACGGCAGTGCTCGGCTCCACCTTCGGCGTGTCGGCGCTGTTCCTGAGCACGGTTCAAAAGTTTATTGCAGCACTCATTCTCTTTGGCGTGATGCTAACTCTCAGCAGGTATGCTCAATTCAAAACCCATGAAAACTCATGATCCGGAAGTTCCGGGGCTACAAAATTTGTAGCCTTTTTATGAATAATGTTTTGAATACGCACACACATCGCCAATGCCTCTCTTCCATCTTCTGAAAGATCACTACGTTCTGAGACCTGCCAAACATCATGGTCATCTGTGTGAGCCAAGTCCCACTCCGTAAGTAGCTTACCCGAAATTCGATCATAATCTTTTGTTGTATAAACTCCCACCTGCTGAGCAGTATCTGAAAATGCACTGAATGCCGGACCGGCCTGAGTGACCTCATGAGTATCAGACCGCACCTCACGCATAAGATGTGCCGGCATAACAACACGGTTTTTCATCATATCTCTAATTGTTTCTATCATTCCATTCGGATCAATCTCCAAGGCAGTTTTTACAAAATTGCTATACATGATTGCATGCATACCTTCGTCTCCTGCAATAGTTCTACAGGCTTTGGCAATCAGTGGTGCATTACAATCTGTAGCTATTTTTGCAACATTTGCGTGCGAAACCTGAGTGGCACGCTCCTGAAATGCTGTGTAATAAAATGAACTGTAGGGATCGTTTTCTGTTCCTATTTGCATACCATCATCTATGAGCATATGTTTAGAGCGTTCATAAGCACCCATATCAACCGCCTCGGACATAAACAAAATACGATCCAAGAGGGTACCGTGGCGTTCCTCCTCTGCTGACCAAGCCCGTATCCACTGCTGCAAAGAACTATCATGTGGATCCGGCATACCTTCTATTGAAGTAAGGAAATGTGTGTAGGTTGGAAGAGCTTCTTCTGTGAGGGTATCTCCAATCAAGACGATGCGTATTTCCCTTGAGAGCGAGGCCATCTCCTTTGCTATGGCACCATGTGCGGTGTGAGGAACTATGGAAGAGGGTGTCCAGACTTCTTCGTACCCCTTTCTCTTTGTGAGAGTTGACCAGGGAATACGCCCATCGGAAATTCGCTGCTCTATCTCGTTCATTGACTTTCTTCGCATCTCCTCTTGCTTAGCCAATTGCTCACCAGTTCGTTCTGACATGTAAGACCAGAATAGTGATCGCAAGGAAGAAATGCTAGACTTAAGTCATGGATTTTGAGCTCTACCACCTCATTGTGTATGTTCCTACGAAAGAAGCCGATGCCGTGCGGAAGGCGCTGGCCAATGCCGGTGCCGGGAGCATAGGTCACTACGACAGTTGCTCGTTCTCTACCCACGGCATAGGACGTTTTCGCCCCGACGAAGATGCAAAACCTGCCATAGGAGCAGCAAGTCATTTGGAGGAAGTAAAAGAGGAACGCATAGAAGTGGTGGTACAACACTCCAGACTCAAAGAAACACTGAATGCCGTGCTGGAAGTACACCCCTACGAAGAACCGGCTATGCACGTAGTACCCATGTTGGACTACCGTACCCTCCTTTAGCGCAACAGGATGTGAAGATCTCCGACCTATTTGAAAATTCTACTGCGCTGTATACTCCCGCTATGAAATCACCCATTCCTCTACTCCTTTGCCTGGCAATTCTCCTCCCCGCCTGCACATGGGACGGCGAAGAAGTGACGAACGCACCGACCGATTCACCTCCCGCATCGTTGGTAGACCGGGGCGTACAAGATGACATTCCTCTGTACTACGAAGATTCCGATGCAAAGAAAGTATCCTACTTAGCAACGGAAACAGGTGGCATTGTCATCACCATGGAAACGATCAACGGCCCCTTAAGTCCCATGACGTACTACCGTAAAATTGGGGAACGGGGATGGAAGATAGTGCAGGATACGCCGAACAACGGAGGAACACTGAAAGCCACAAAACAGGGGCGTACACTGGAAGTGACATTTGTAGAACTCCCGGGTGGAGCCGGAACGTTTCTTACGCTTGTCACGCGTGACTAATCTGCTCCTCTACAGTTTATATGCTACGAACAATTTCTAGTTTCTAGTTTCTAATCCTTCACATACTCCATGGGCCGACTCACATTCTGGAAGGGCTGGGCCTGTATAACAATGGTTCTCCTGCCACGGGGCAGCATGTAGACTTCGGCTTCACCCTGTACAAAATCCACTTGTGAGAGAATTGCAGGACGGAATTCCGCATCTCCGTAAGCAGTGTGCATGTAAATATCACGATCAAGCCGTGGGTTAAAGATCAGATTGCCCTGAGCATCCGTGAGTTGCACGGTAATTTTTTCCCACCCTCTTCCGCTGTAACTCTCATCATGTTGCACCTCTACGTTGGCAACTATGACCTGCTCCATAAGAATGGACTCGGTATCCCGGGAAGCCACTTCACTCGTCTGTACGATGGTCGGTGTACGTGCAACCTGCAATGTTGCAAATTTCTCCCGTTCCAGTCGCTCCTGAATACGTTCCTGCCGACTCTGAGCTATACGTTGTGCTAAGGAAAGTCGAACAACGGGTGCAGCAGGTGGTGCTGGTTTCAACACGTTCAGAGGAGGGGCAGTATGTACAGTCGTATCCTGTGTATTTGCAGCCACTGTCTGCACAACTACCGAAGATGCAGGTACTTCTGCCACATGCTCTGCAAGGCGTTGGTGTATACGCAGAGCCACACGTTCCTCCCTCGTCAGTACAGGTGGTGCCTGCACGTCCTGCACAACGACTTGTTGTGTGAAAGAAGGATAATTGCTCTGTACATAGAGCATGGGATGGACTGTGTACTCCGTAAGGCGCTCACTGTAGAGTCCTACATCCACAGCCTGGTCCGTCGTGAGATGTGCTTTCGTTGCTTCCTCATCGGTAAACGGCCAGAAGGGGTGGAACGGTGCACTCTCTCTGTCCATTTGGAAATGCAAATGCGGTCCTGTCACAAAGCCTGAATCACCAGAGTAAGCAATCTGCTGGCCCTTCTGCACCACATCTCCTTCGGAGACGAGGAAACTCTGCAAGTGGGCGTAGCAGGAGTACAACGTTGTCAAACTGTTTGGACGGTCAGGGTCAGGAACATTGGGGTGTCGTACAATGACCACATTGCCATACCCACCTCCTGTTTTTATTTCTTCCACAATGCCGTTGGCAACCGCACGGACAGGCGTACCAATGGGTACCCGGATATCCACCCCGGGGTGGCTACCGGAATTTTCGGCACCTGTGGAGTAAGAGCCCCTGTTTCCTACAGAGTAGAAACTGGAAGTGGTAGAAGCACTCCGTGTACGCAGTTGCTCATACTGATCATACTGAGGCAAATCTATAAGAAGATTCTGCGGCACCTGTCGAAACGTATGCAGTTCCGCACTCCCCCCGTAGGCAGACCATTTGCTGTAATCCGGAACTTTCTCAATGGGAGAGACTGTTCCCATATACACGATGAGGCTATCATCCTGATTACCCAGCACGGAAGCCATAAACAGGTACCAACCATGCTGCCCTATCATATTGCCAATGATGAATGCCATCACTGAAAGCGTAGCAATCCAAAAGGAACTCCTCTGGCTGAGGAAGTACACAGGGTGGGGCTCCCGCTTATTATGCAGAGGCCCGGAGGCAAAGCCGTGTTTGCGGCGTGAGACAAGAGAAGTCATTTTTATGTGTCTTTATATTATATTATAACATTTTTTCATTTTGGAAACAATAGACTACAACATCGAGATTTGGCTTAAAGAAGCCGAAAATACCCATACTTGCGGCAAATCTCTCGCGGATTCCATCTATACCACTCCTGTTACTATTCTGCTTTCGGGGGAGATAGGGTCGGGCAAAACAACATTTCTGAACGGTTTTTCGGAAGCCCTGGGAATACAGGAAGACATTCCCAGCCCTACCTTCGCCCTGGAGCATCATCACAAAACCAAAAGCGGAGCTCCGTTCCTCCACATAGATCTTTACAGACTTTCCGGAAAGGAGGCAGAAGCATTTGTAGAGCAAACGGGTGAATTTGAAGGCTTCCGCTGTATTGAGTGGACACAGCACCTCTCCAGACTCCCTGCCGGACCCACCATAGCCATCTCTCTTGAGGATACAAACAGAAAACAGGGACACAGGCTCGAGTGCACATTTCACGACGTACCCCTTCCCGGCACCGCACGCATTCTTGCCTGGCGCGAGGAGCTTGAACTCCCCCATCATATTTCTGCACACTGTGATACTGTTGCGGATTTGGCCGTGGAATTCGGCAGGCACATACTGAAGGAGGGTACAATCGTACGACTGAATGCTCTCAAGGTTGCAGGACAGCTACATGACCTTCTGCGATTTGTAGATTTTCCCGTTGAGGGGTCTGCGCAGAGCGATTCACCAACCGAACCGGCAATTTGGGAGCGTGTACGTGAGCAGTACAGCGGACTTCACCACGAAGGAGCCTGTGCGGCATTTTTGCGGAAGAATGGATTTGCAGCGTGTGCAGATATTGTGGAAGTGCATGGACTTTCACTCCCGCCAAATGAGCGACGCACCATAGAGCAGAAATTGCTGTACTACGCAGATAAACGCGTGAGCCACGAGAATGTTGTATCTCTGGAAGAACGCTTTGCCGAGTTTACGGAGCGCTACAAAGGCAGAGCATATATGGCAGACGCAGACATCTGGTTTGGGCAGGCAAAAGAATTGGAAAAAGAACTCTTCGGAAAAAGGCCCCCAAGGTAGACATCCACTACAGAAGGAAAAAGACCTTCTATGAAGTCAGGTATACACCAACGTCTTCCTTTAGAAATGGAACGGAATCAACTGACTCTGCAGCACAAAAAACAATGTCTTGGTATCCATTCCCAGAATAAGCGGTGCAGCCGCAATGAGAATAAGAGAGAACTCTATGGCAAAAAAGCAGAAATGATCCAGGTTACTCCATCCCTGGCAGAAACGCGGATGCACCTGGTCAATGTAATGCCGAAGATGAGAAATAACCTTCAGGAAATTATGCAGAACTTTTACTTTCGGCAGAACCATCGCAGCCGCACTTACGAGTGACACTTCAGCTCGCAGAAGACCGCTCATACCTGCCAGCCCAATGGTATGATGGATGTACACAGCAAAGAGCAGTCCAACGGATAGAAGTGTTACATCCACAAGGCTTTCGCGTACCATTCCTTCCAGAGTACGCTTCATGCTGAATTTGTGATATTCCCTGTATTTCACAAAATCAAGTGTCATGTGAGCTGCAATGAGCAGGCCGAATGCACCCAGATTGAGCAGAGCCGCAACAAGGAGCGTAAGCACCAAATACCCCGCATGAAATGCGGGAAGATCATCGTGTACATGTGCAAAGCGTCGAACTGCTGTGAGTGTTTGTGTCATGTTTGTGATGAATATTATACAATATTTTATTATCTTTTACAAGATCTACTCTATACATTTGGTCTTCTGGAAGCCATTTGCACTTCATGAAAAAACATATTGATTTTAGGAGCAGGAGTGGAGACAATGCTGGCCTTTCTATTTCTTTCTCCTCTCTGTATGGAAGAATGCGAAACATGCGGACAGAACTTCTGCGACGTCTGTGGTGGCTGCGAATGCGAAGGCAACGAATGTAGTTGTAGCGCAGACGCCGGTGATGACGACGAGATGGTTCTGGACGAAGAGTTATAAAAACACCTCTACACGTGACTCTGTACAGTCATGTGTAGTAGGAAGTACAGTGAATCAGCAAGCGGGCAGCGAGCAACACATTCTGTCGCTGGCCGTTTGCCGATGGAACAGAGCGGTTTGTGGCATGGAAAGTGAAAATCTGGTACAATGAACACATGTCTGATGATTCCTTTGTACAGAAAATACAGAAGCAAGAGCAACTCACTCAGGAGCAGGAGCAGAGTGCAAATAAGGCTGTGGAAGGAAAAATGGAAGAAGAACACAAGAACTTTCTCACCGTGCTCTTTGGTTTAATCGACAAAGGAGAAATCAGCGTGGATGATCCGCAGACCATGCTCAAGCAGGACGTGTACCAGAAACTGGATGAGGAGTGGGTAGGAAAAGTAGATCTGGCACTGCTCAACATCGTAAATCAGGTGCGCCTTATAGAGAACTTTCGCAAAGACAAGAACACGCCCGACGAGTCTCCGCAGCTGCAAACCATGGTGGAACAGCTGTGGCAGATGAAGCAGCGCATAGAAGATCACTACGATGTATTCGTTTTCTAACCGTTTCCAAACATACACATGGACAACATCGAAGTCCCATCAGAGCAACCATCCGACGTTATTGCTGAGCGACTGCGGGTAGCAGACAGTACGACAGATACACTTCGGCAGGCAGGACAGGAAGTGAATCGTCCGGGAGCCTTGCGCAGATATGCAGAACTCACAGGTACGGATCCTCAGGAGCACATAGAAACGATGAAAAGGGAAATGGCAGCCCAGCGACAAGCCGCTGAAAACAATAAGCCATTTATGGGAAACTACACACGACGCATGTGGGCAGAAGCGGAAAAGAAGGAGGTAGATCCTCTGGAGTACATTGCACTACGGACACTTCTGGACGTTAACCCTGAACGTCTTTCTGCGTAAGCCACCGGATACGCGCGTCCCCTTTCCACCACGTCATCTGCCTGCGGGCATACTGGCGGGTTTTGGCAGCAATAAGTTCCTGTAGGGTATCCGGATCGTCCTGTGCCCCCTCCATGTAGGCAATAATTTCGCGATAGCCGTGGCTCTTCAGCCCGGGATCTTCTGCTCTGTAGCCCTGCTTGAGCAAAGTTTCCACCTCCTCTATCCAGCCCTCTGCAAACATTCTGCGTGTGCGTTCATTGATCCTCCTGCAGAGCTCTTGCCTTTCCCACTGCATTCCAAAAATAAGTAGATCGTATGGAGAAGATGCATGTGCAGAAGACCGGAGTTCCGTTTGAGGAACCGCACTGGACTTGGGCTCTTCCAGCATTTCGTACACTTCCATGGCACGCACGACGTACGGCATGTTGTTTGGATGTATACCCTCTGCGGTCTCGGGATCTACCTGCTGCAAACGGGCATAGAGCGTCTTGCCGGCATCCTGTTCGTACTCACGGATGAGCTGTGCACGCAGAGCCGGCTCGGGAACCGGAGCCATGGTCAGACCATCCACCACACTACTGACGTAGAGCATGGAACCTCCCACCAGTAGAGGAACAGAGTTTTTTGAGTGAATGGACTGGATGGCACTACGCGCTTCTTTTTGATACCACCCGGCAGAAACGTCTTCTTTCGGGTCCAGAACGTTTAGTAAATGGTGGGGTACATCCTGCATGTCTTCCGTACGAATTTTTGCTGTTCCAATATCCAGGTATGTGTAGAGTTGTCGCGAATCTGCATTGAGTATTTCTGCCGGTCGCCCCGTGGAGGCAATGAAATGCGCAAGCCTGATGGAAAAAGCAGTTTTACCGCTCGCGGTGGGTCCGAGTACCACGATGAGCGGTTGCTCTGCGCTGGCAAGGAGGCCGGTAGTCTGTTGTTTCCAGTCCATAGGGAAGAGTATGTCGTATGTGGTGTATCGTATAAAGAAAAGGCATACTACATACCACAGAGGATATACGACATACGTTGTGAAGGAATGTAAACTATGCATTACAGATACATCGCACAACATTCTCTTCTACACGCATACTGCCCCCGATGACCAAAAAAAGGTATTATACTGTGAACAACATTCCCCCATTCCCATGCACCCAGCTATCCAATCGATTTCCAGAGAGATCTCAAACGGGCGTCTCACACCGCAGAACGTCCTGATTCCAACTGTGATAGAAAAAACGCAGTTTGGCGAACGTGTATACGACATTTACTCCCGTCTCCTGGAAGAACGCATTATTTTTCTGGGTACACCTATCAACGACGATATTGCCAACTCGATCATTGCGCAGCTGCTCTTTTTAGAAAAAGAGAATGCCAAAAAGGATATTACCCTCTACGTCAACTCTCCCGGAGGACAGGTCACATCCACCCTCGCCATGTACGACACCATGCAGTACGTCCAACCGGATATTTCCACCATTTGTCTGGGTATGGCTGCCAGCGGCGGAGCCATTATTTTAATGGGTGGCCAAAAGGGGAAGCGTTTTGCATTGGAGCACTCCGAAATTATGATTCACCAACCACTGGGTGGTACGGAAGGTCAGGCGACCGATATCGCCATTCACGCAGATCACATCATTCAGACAAAAGACCTCTTAAACGAGCTCATTGCAAAACATTCCGGTCAGAAGCTTGAGAAAGTAAAAGTAGATACGGAGCGCGATAAGTTCATGAAGGCCGAAGATGCACTGAGTTACGGTCTCATCGATAGAATTGTTTCTAAGCACGAAGTAAGCAAAAAGTAACCAGAGAACAGATAACTGAAAGTCGCATCCATACGGATGCGGCTTTTTTATCGTCTGAGATCCAATGCGATTATTCTTCAGAGCAACAACAACTTGTTTTTACCACCAGAACAAGCACGATGATCCAGATAAAGGCATTGATGACCGCAGGCATCACATTGGGCAACGGAACACCGCCCACCACAGGCTTTAAGAGCATTCCGATGGGAATAGAGCCCAGTGCCACACCCGAAGCCCACACAGCCACCTCGGTATACATACCGATGGTGAGAAGGGCGCCACCCACTATCATGAGTGCGGGGAGAATATAGGCCCACAGGGCACCAAGGGGTTCCAGCGCTCCCAAACCGTCCATGGTCATGCCTTTAAACGCACCCATAGTCATGTAATGCGTAAGACCAACGAACAGAAGAGAGAGACCAAACGAAATACGCAGAAGAAGAGCAACAATGCCCTTAGGATTTGTAGGACAACCAGACATAGAATGGAGGGGAAGGTTACTGAAAAGCGTACAGTAATTCATTTTGGGCAATATCTGCAAAATGCACAAGATAGCGGAATTGTAAGAAGGCATTCTGTCCAATCCAAAACTACATGTATCCTACACTCATGTTTACTCTCCAGAGCACCTCATCCATCGGCAGACGTGGAAACATACGCACCGCACACGGAGAGATTCAAACTCCCTTCTTTATGCCTGTAGGAACAGCAGGAGCTATGCGCGGTATGACCCATGAGCAACTGGGAGAACTCGGTGCACAGATTCTTCTGTGTAACACCTACCACCTCCATCTGCAGCCAGGTGAGGAAACTATTGCTCCTGCCGGAGGACTGCACCAGTTCATTCATTGGAAAAAACCCATTCTTACTGACTCCGGAGGCTACCAGGTGTTTTCCATGCGGCACACAAGCAAGATAGAAGATACAGGCGTGCACTTCCGCTCACACAGAGACGGTACTCCCCTCTTTTTAGGGCCGGAAAGTGCCATGCGCATTCAGCATGCGCTCGGCGCAGACATCATCATGTGTTTTGACGAGTGCCCACCTTCCACCGCCCCAAGGCAGGACATAGAACAGGCTGTAGACCGCACGCTCCTGTGGGCGAAACAGTGCAAAGAGTGGCACAAGGAACTCTGCAAGAAATCAGCACATGTTCCGCTCCTGTTTGGCATAGTGCAGGGCGGACTGGAGCGCGACCTGCGGGAAAAGTGTGCAGAGGAACTCATGGCTATGGATTTTGACGGGTATGCCATAGGCGGCCTTGCCGTAGGAGAAGGACAGGAAGAAATGTACGGCGTTCTGGACGCCGTATGCCCGCTCCTTCCTGCAGAAAAACCACGATACCTTATGGGTGTGGGGACCATACCGCAACTCCAAAACTGCGTAGCCAAAGGAGTGGACATGTTCGACTGCGTACTTCCCATGCGCCTGGCACGGCATGGGCACCTCTTCCTCTCGGATGGCTCAGACATACGCCTGTCCCACAGTAAATGGAAAAATGCGCATGAGGCGATAGATGCGCACTCCCCTTCTCTCCTCAGTCGCACACACTACAAAAGTTACCTGCATCATCTCTTTAAAGTCCATGAACGCCTGGCAGAGACCATAGCGTGTATGCAGAATCTGGGAATGACGCTAAAAACCATGCAGGATTTGAGAGAACAGATGAATGATTGATCATCTGTTTCTGGTTACTGGTTTCTTGTTACTCGATTTCTGCGCATGAACAGAAACAAGTAACTTGTAACAAGAAACCAGTAACAATCTGGAAATCTATTTCTTTTCCTCCTTCTTTGCTGCCTCCTTCTTTGCAACAGGATCTTTTTTAGCAGCAGCTATTCCACCGGAAGTCTTTATTTTGACTACCTCTATCTCCGTGTGCCCCTGCTTGTGACCATGTGTGCGGCGGTAGCGCTTGCGGCGACGCATTTTGTAGACACGAATTTTATCGTCACGACCGTGGCTGAGCACCTTTACTTCCACGGCGGCACCCGCCACGTAGGGCATACCCACGGTGACGTCGGTGTCGCTCTTTGCAAGCAGCAGAACTTTTTCGAAAGTGACAGACTTCCCTTCCTCTGTATCGAGTGTAGGAACGAGGAGCGTGTCTCCTATGGAAACTTTCTCCTGAAAGCCGGCAATATCGACAACCGCGAACATAGTACTGAAGGGGAATGCCCAATAAAGGCACGCGAAGTCTACGGAAAAGCGCCAGGGGCAGCAAGAAGAATACTCAGCTATTTGTTTTCCCAATCATCTCTTTGACAACGCAAACAAGACGGCATTCAATACGCCGTCGTTCCTTGTACACCACCCATACCCGAAGGAGGGATGCAGACTCGCGCAGCCGGCAACCCCCCCTTGGTTTAACAATCACGCATAACAAAGGAGGTTAGCCATGCTGTTCAAAAACAATGTATTGGGAATACGGTTGAACTCCGCAAAAGCTAAACTTATTTTCCACTTGCTCAAAATGGGAATCATAAAAAGAATGCGTTTGCTTCTGGGCGAATATCAACCGGGATCAACACAAAAGACTCTCATTTTTGTTTTACCATATCCACTTATCGATTGCTTCCGTGAGGCAGGCATAGAGATAGAAATATCTCGTGTCTGCTGGCAGGGAGATGCATTGAAGGGGCGTGGAAATAGTGCCATCTTACTGACCAAAGAAGAAATGGATGAACTACTCGGTATGGATGCTTCAGTTTCATGAATCAGGGGGACGCCCGGTACTTTCGAAAGATCGTACCGGGCAATTTTGGTGTGCCCTGGAAATGGGTGCAGTCATCTTAAAAAAGAGGGGAAGGACTCCCCTCTTTGCATGCCGGAAGATCACATCTTATGATTCTTCTTTAGTTGTCACATTCACACTAAATGCTGCATCAATCATGGCGTTCAAACTCGTACGAATGGAAGATTCTGCCTTTTGCACACATGCTACAAATGCACTTTTATCAGTATCTTCTTCGTTGCATAGCTTCCTGGTAAATCTTCCCAAAAGATTGATTGCATTCCGTACGGAGGTTTCCACTTTTACGCGCATGCGATCGTACGTTTCACGCGTCAGTGTGCGACTTCGAACAGCACCTATTCTCCCAAAGGCATGACCTATGCCGCTGCCGCTGCCAGATCGCTCCATACCTGAGTCTAAAGAAGCAGCATGCTCTATACGAATGTTCGCTTGCTCAGAGCACTTTTTCGAACGCTCTTCATCTTGTATTTTTTCACAACGAGCCAGTAAGACTGCTGCAATGTCTGCACGACCTTCGGCATGAGCATTCACTACCAAAGGCGGACCGAAAAAGGGAGGAGGAGCAACATTTGTCCTGCCACCGGCACCAAATTGCACTTGCCCCTGAGAACCAAAACCAAGAGCAAAGACCGGCGAAGCACTAAAGAACAGGAGCACTCCACTGAGTGCAGAAAGAATACGGGTAGTGTCCATGGGAATGAAGGGGAGTAAATAAAAGTTCGGACACAAGAGAAGACGCTTGAATGGTCCAACTCTTACAGACTTTCCACTGCCTCTTTTTGTATTTCTGTTTTTTGCGGCAATTGTACTGCGGGTTTCGTCTCCTGCTTTTTGGAACGCATGTGAGGGAACAGAAAGAATCGTCGTGGCACTGCAAAATCTGGCGACTTTTGTTCCGTGCTGCTGTTCGATAAAAATTCATCATAGGAACGCGCAGGAACATCTACGGGCTTCTTCGCTCCTGAGTTTTCCTGGGAAAATCTGTTGTCATCCGGTTTTAACTCCTGATTGGGTCGACTCTCAGCAGAATGAGAGGGCAACTTCGCCGGAACACGCAGGCGTTCGGGTTTGGTCAGATTCTCATTATCGCTACCCGGTAGAGAAGAAACAGAGTCTGTGGAAAAACTGTCATTCCTGCCGGCAGAAGAAACATTCTGTGATGTAGGCTTGCCGTATGAGCTGCGAGCAGAGGGGGGAAACATCAGCACATCCATATCATCGCTTTCCGGTTTTTTTGGCATCTCCTCAACATGTTCCCGGTGTTTCTGTAAGGATTCCATGACTGCGCGCACGGGAGGCTCCACAGGGTGTTTCTCAACTGAGGATTTCAAACGCGCTTCATACTTTACGAGTGTTGATTCCAGCTCAGTCTGCATAGCCGCACGACGTACACGCTCTTTCACATCCTGGGCAGATTGCCCTCCATTTTTTTCCGAAGGTGTCGGTAATTGTTGTATTTGCCCTTCTACCAGAAAGACCTGGTGATCAATACGTTTTTGCACTTGTTCCCATAGGTGAGGATCCTTCTTCTGAAGAACAACCAAAGCCTGTGCTTCTTCCAGTCGTCGTTCTAACTGCTGTAGTTTCCACTCGTCGCTTTCGTCCTGCGTACGCTTGAACGCACCCCGTAGCGGCTCAACGACGTCAACTTTCAACGGATAAAGCAGATCGCCGGGCAATGCACCTTCCGCAGCATACGCAAGACTGCCACCCAGTGAGAACACAATGAGAAGAGATGCCATGCATGTTGCAAGAAAACGATGAGCCTGCAAGCGAAAGAAGAAATTTGAAAGAAGACCATGTTCCACCGGCAAAAGTGGATGCCTGCGCATGTGCACAATGAGTTGATGCAGACCCTCCGATTTTTCCGCGCTAGTCAGGCGGAGGTCTTTCCCCACTCTCTGCAGTTCCTGCGAGTGCGCTATCGTCTGCATGTTCTGGATTATGAGCTCGCAGACAGCATTGTGTTCTGCCACAGAGAGTTGCAGAGCTTTTGCATCGGCCAGAAATTGTGAGACGCGTTTATCCATCATGCTTCCGGAGGAGAGAGGTAAGTTGCTCCAGGCCACGATGCACGTGAACGGACGCAACATTCGAAGATACATGAAGCAGTTCTGCTATTTCCCTTGGTGGCAATCCATCAACGTAACGCATGATGACTGCCGTTCGGTACGGTTCCTCTATCTTTTGCACGGTCTCCAGCACCTCACGCTGTGCATAGCGATGCCCGGGACCCGGTTCCTCATCCGGAAGATCGAATCCTGCTTCTTCCTGCATAGCTTCTAAGGAATCTTCCGTGCGTCGTTTCTTCCGACGCGCATAATCGACAAGAAGGTTATTTGCCGTTTTGTAGAGGAACGCTTTAAGATTGTCGACCTGCTTCCCTTTTACAAGATATTCCCATGTCTTCAGAAAGGCTTCCTGCATAACATCTTTTCCGGTTTCCCGATTCCCAATACGCAGAGCACAGTGGCGAAAGATCAAGTCAGCATACGTGTTGTACGCATCTATAAACTGCTGTTCCATAGCATGGGATGAAAGAGAGGCACGCTTCTGATGACGCTTAAAGACGGACATTCTTACAAAAAAAGAATTGTACAACAGTTTCAAACACCGGGGAAAGAATAGCTGTGTCATGCGCTATGAAATCAAGTAAGTGGATCTGTACTTGCTTTGTGTTCTCCCCTCTTCCATGCCACATGCTCAGAACACCCCATTAGCCGTAGTATTCGGGATGGAGGGCGACTATCCCCTTGACTATAGTAGATGGAAGAGCTAAGCTGTAGCCATGAAACCACTTAGATTCACCGTTCAAGAGTTCTATCGGCAGTTCCCAAACAATGAAACGTGTCTGGAACACCTCTTCCAAACCCATCACGGGCGCAAGGTATGCCCGAAGTGTGGTGAGAGTGGAAAGTACCATCACCAGAAAGGAACTTCGCATTACGTCTGTTCCTGTGGAGGCCACCAAATCAGTCCGAAAGCTGGAACTATTTTCGAGAATTCCGATACAGACTTGGTGAAGTGGTACTTTTCTATTTTCCTTATGTCACAATCAAGGAACGGAGTCTCGGCAAAGGAACTTGAAAGGCAAGTTGGTGTTACCTACAAAACAGCATGGAGAATGCAGAAACAGATAAGACTGTTGATGCTAGACGACGGCGCATTACTCAAAGGAGAAGTAGAAGCCGATGAGACTTGGATCGGTGGAAAGCGGAAGCGAAAGAACTACAAAGACAACAAGACTATTGTCTTCGGAGCGGTCGAACGAAAAGGAAAGGTAAGCACTAGAATCATTAGAGACACTACTGAACAATCCCTCTTGGAATCCGTAAGAGATAACGTCGCTAAGGGGTCGCAACTTATGACTGACGAATATAGAGCTTATAAGAACATCGCTCACATTGAAGGATACAAGCACACAACCGTAAGGCACTCAAAGAATCAATGGAGGAAAGGAAACACACATACCAATACCATTGAGGGGTTTTGGTCACAGCTTAAAAGGAGTATCGACGGCACGTATCACGTTGTTAGCGCAAAGTATCTTCCTTTGTATCTTTCCGAGTTCCAGTTCCGGTATAACTACCGCGAACACGCTTCCGAACACCTTTTTTCTTTTTTGCTTTCCCGAGTTGCTCTCCCGCACGTTGTAGCAGTTGAAAGAATCGGTTACGGTCAGTGTCTTCGTTCGGCATGACCTCTATGATACACTGAATACACAAGGTTCTCTACACCTTCAAAGTAGAGAGGGCGCCCCGATAGGAATTGAACCTATACATTATCATCCGTACGCAGCCTCGGTCAGCCCGAGGCTTTTGCTGATGACTGCTCTATCCATTGAGCTACGGGGCGGTAATGAAAAGATCAGGACTGATTTTGAATAGAAGAACGATGGGAATAGAGCCCCTCCCCCACACGAAAAATAATAGGGTCTTTCCTCTTATTCCATTTGTAGAGGTACATGTAGAGATTCTGAAATTTACCTTGATAGCCACCTTGTTTCATTGCCTCGTATAACTCTTTGGGCTTCATAGGCTTTTCACTTTGCAGCAAAGCCTCCTCCGCAAATTCTTTCGCAGTCTTCTTCCCGTGTTCATCAAAGAAGTTTTGTTCTAACCAGTCAAAGTGTTCTAATTCCTTCTTCAAAGACTCAATATCCTTATTAAGCCTTGAAATCTTGTCCTCTACGGTGTTCCGCTTGCTTCGTATTGTAGCAAGTGTTACAGTGTTTTCGCTTTTGACCATTGGAAACTTTGGAATGAAGTAAATGAGTCTGTTCTCTTGGTAGGAGATAGGCTCATTTTATAGAGTTATATAACCTAGTCAATCAAAATATAACCCCTACATGATGTCGTGTGCTATATAGGTATATACTATGGTGATATAACGTACACCACTCAACTACTCTGCATTTTCAGTGCAGAGTTTTGACTCAGGGCGGGGACAATAAAAATCTCACTATCATTCATATACTTTTTCTTTAATCCACATGATTTTTCCTTGGATATCGCCAAGTGTAGATTTCATAGCATCTACTTTTTTGTTTACCTCCATAAACCATTTTGCCATAAGAACACCATTCAGAATGGTAAACATGAGTACCAACCCTATCAATGTTTCACTGCTCATAGGTTTGTGGGGGAAGATGCTTAGAGGATACCATTTAGTAAAGTTCATTAAATAGCCACAACCCAAACCAAATAGTGAGCAAACCAGCGATATACAATTCTATCGTCATAGGGGCAACTCTATCATTAGAATTATATTGCTTCAATAACTATATACGGTGGGATAGTCGCCGGATGGAGGATATTTGACAATTTTTGTAAAAAATGTTATTATGTCCATATAAGTTCCAAACATACACATATGGAAAACCTCAACACCGATGCCATAAATCAAGCAACTAACGCTGAAGTACAAGAGATGGAAAAACGCAAAGCGACAACAACCAGAAAAATACGTGATAAAACGAGAGATGCCGTTTCTAGTACAATGAGCTTTGAAGACGAGGAAGATGTATCTAAGGCAGCCTAAAGAATAAACAATTGCCCAAAGAAGAGTGGAACTCTAGGATACTCCTCCTATGATTGTAGATGGACAACCGAGTACTGCAGTTATCCGACAATTCGATCCGAATCTTTCTGATGACGAAATACGGAAACTAGCCGCGGAGCACCACATCGTTGTCTTTCGTGTACCAGAGGATTCAATTGAAAAGTCTGTATCGGAGGAAGAGGAAGCGTTTTGCAGCCGTGTTGCGAAGGCCATTGCAGCCGCTTCCGACAATATTGGACAACGGTGTGCTTTTATTCTTCTCGATAAGAAGGAAGGACGTGATACAACACCGGCCAATGTAAACATAGTGCGAAAGGGTATGCAGCTGACAGCGGCACAAAGCGTTCAAGCTGGTACTCCCTGGGGGCAGCAGAGAAAAGAGTGGCTTGCGCTACACATGCAGCAACAATCTCTGGAAACACGTCCGGAAGACCTCGAGTTATGCATGGCCCTGACAGATCATACCAGCCGCCTGCGTCTGGATTTCTATTCTTTACTCTCTGCGCAAGGGGAACCTCCTCGCTACCTCACCGTTACACCGTGGCTACGCGGAGGAAAAAATCTACAGACGGAATTGCAACTTGGAAATGTGGGCATTGCAGAGTACATGAAGTTGCTTCAGGAAGTTGGTAGTGCAGTACATGCAACGCACCGGGAAGGTATGGCCATAACTGACCTTAAAACAATGAATGTGATGATTGTAGATGGTCACGCTGTCGTTATCGATGTCGATACCATACGACCGTTTCAGCCCATTGTGACGATGGAACCGGTTGGTACATTAGGCCACGCTGCGGCAGAGATGACAGACCCGCACAGCATTCAACCTGCTTCGCGACGTGTTGTAGGTCCCGCCTACGATGGCATGGCCTTCGGAGCTCTCGTTTGCGAATGTGCAGACACCAACGTTATGAAAAGTGAACCAAGTCTGAATAATGAGGCCGATATCCTGTACAGACACCCTTTCCAGAAACAGTGCATTGCACTTGCACTGAACTTACGACATACAAATCCCTTGTATCGTCAGGATATGCCAGGAGCACTTGAGCGCCTTTCCCTACTGGGAGAACAACTTGAACAATCTCAAAGCACCGAGGTGGTAGATATGAATTTGGAACTCAATCGAGCAATACACGAACTCAATGGTATTGTGCGTAAACGTTTGCTACGGGATCAATGGACTGACGAAGACTTAGCATGTGCAATAGATGCCTACGACCTCTGCACAAAACTATACAAGAATGTAGGAGTCGATCCACTGCTCTGCACCCAGCTCGGCCGACTTCTCTACGAAAAAACACGAATCGCAAGCATGCTTGATGAAGATGGGAATGCAAGCCAGCAATTTGAAGAAGCCAAAGCACACCTCATGGAGGCACTGAAGTTACGTCCCGACCGTTGTACCCATACTGCGAAATACCTCGAGCGCATTGCCGGCGAACAGGGAAAGAAGAACGAAGCCAAGGAGTGGCGCGATCTGAGAAGGCACCTTGCATGCAATCCGCATTCGATGGAGGAGATACAAGAATCGAATGAGATGATCTTTGCAGAACTCGAACACATACACCCCGATCTCATCTGCTTCTATGTGCAGAATATCGAGATTCCCTTTAACAAGCAGTGGATACAGGAAGGTGCCAATGGAACGCCACAAGAAGAAACCCAGGATCTGCCTGCGGAACTAAAGAAGCTACTCAATGGATGCTCAGAAGAGTGCAAAGCACAACTGTTGGCCTACTGGTACAAGTACATTTGCAATGCGTTTCATCAGCAAGACAAAACACTCGGTAACATACAGACCGTGCTCAAGGGAACCGCCATGCTACGCCTACTCCACGAAGCACTCGGTACACCTCTTCCCGCTTCTGTGGAATTGCAATCCGCACGTGCCTGGAAAGACTACGCTGAATTTCTTACGGATCATACTCGGGAAGGGAGCCCTCTTGCTTCACTTGCAAAGCTCTGTGAGTCAGAATCGGAAAAGGAACGACACAGCATGCTCAGTGCAAAGATCCTGACGCCAGAAGTACTCAACGACTATATTCGCAGCGGACTGCCCATTGCTCTCACGAAAACCGCAGAGCGCGTAGAAGAAATTCCACCGTTGGAACGCACGGCATCTATGGAACTCGTTCTGTACCACAGGGCCATGAAGGAAGGACCAACCGAAGCAGCTGAAGAACACCTACGTCAGGCATCGCTCATGAGTTCCTCTGACTTTAACGTACAACTTGCAGTGGCCAAACACGCACTATTGGAGAACACAGAGCTCGATATACCCACGTTCTGCAGAAGCATGGAGAAATGTCTCGTTATGAATGGAAGTGAAGTACGCCCCCTTCTCCTAAAGCACTATATGCGTCTGCTCGAGCCCTCGGTGCTAACGCAACATCGCAATCTGATTTTTTCACTGATGCAAAGCTGGCTGGAGTGCGACGGAGAGAATTCCATAAAAGTTCATTTTGCATACATGAACGCTTGCCGGGCACTGGGCGAATCGGAAGAAGCAAGGAGAATTTGGAAAAAGATTGAACAAAATTACAACCGGCTTATTCATGGAGAAGTGGAACCACCGACAGAATTTCCTGAAATTATGCAGGACTTTATGCACACGCTGGCAGAACAAACCGAACTGCAGGAAGCCTGTACGCACGTCGTTCAGATTCTTCCCAACGTTGTATCGGGCGTAACACATGCTTCCATTACCCTCGTGGGTAGTGCAAAAGATGAATGTAGTCTTGAAGAAACTACAAACCAGGCAAATCAAAACATTGTTGATCAGATGATGACTACAAAAGAAGTGATGGAGGAAGGAAGTACAATCTACGTTCCAATTCTCAATGGCACAGATCTCATTGGCATCATAAGCATCCACTGCTCCGCAACGCAGCAGCACACCAAAGAACGGTGTCTCTTCGTCGCGCAGCATCTGGGCAATACGTGGGGCTACATTCGGCAACGGGATTTTCGCGAGCGGCTGCACATGTTACAGCGCAAGTATGAACAAACACTCTCGGGTAAACCCCCTGAGATTCCGGGGATACACTGTGCTGCAAAACTTGTGCCTAAAGAACACAACGTTGGAGGAGATTTCTACTGTTTTACGAAGCGGCCAAACGGAGAGCTGGCCATAGTGCTGGGTGACGTGTCGGGTCATGGCGAGCATTCCTCACTCGAGGCAACCGATTACCTGCGCACAGCAAAAGGATTTCTCCTCAACGATGAAAATGCCTCTCACTCCATAGAACAGATTGCAAAAACACTCTGCAAACACATCTACCGCGCGTTTGGAGAGTGGCACGAACAAATAGATCACATGGCCACCATGACCATGCTGCAAATAGACATCAGGAACAAAACACTCTCCTGGGCAAACATGGGACACGACGCGTTTCGCATTATTGCGAACGGCAAGGTGTATGTAGGACCCGATGATCGTAGTAACGGATCTAAAGATCTTCCTGTTGAAAAAGCCGGAGAAAACGGATTACCTGTTCGTGCATTTGAAAACGACCATATGCAGGAATGGGTTATGGACTTAGAAGCTCTCGGTACAGCGCTAAAAATCAGACAATTCCGGCTCGTCATGTACACCGATGGCTACCCCGAATGTCGAACGAAAAAGGCAGACAACTCACTCAGCTGGGAGGAATACGATAGGATGCTCGTAAAACATGCAGAGCCGGATCCTCAGCAGAGCATTGAAGCGGTAGACAGTGAATTTCTCACGCTGTGTACTCCAGAAGATGACCGAACCCTGATGATGATAGATATTGATCTGGATAAGCTCGAACCTGGTAACTAAATAAGCCAAGTGTTCCACTTGAGAAAACCCTGAAGCACCGTTTCTGTAGCATCTACAGATCCCCCAAGCCTTTTCTGCACCAACGTCTGCACGACCGGATTTTACAAAGAAATCATAGAATTCCACACGATAAAGAGTAGCATTGCTCCAATTTTAGCCATGGAGCCGCACCATACCTTCAGCATAGTGCCCCCGATTGTCTTTGGACTGACATTCGTCGGCATTATTTTTGAAAAATACGAAAAGTCACTCCTCGCTCTCCTCAGTGCTGCCGTGTTGATTGTTGCCGGGTACGTAACACCCGAAGAAGCGATAGAAGCAATCAACTTTGAAACAATCATCCTGCTCATGTCTATGATGATGCTGGTGGAAATTGCCAAGCAGTCTGGCATTTTTTCCTGGCTCAACGTTCGGCTTGTAGCATCTACCAAAGGCAATCCTCTTGCCATTTACCTTGTATTTTCCCTGCTAACCGCTGTTCTTTCTGCCTTTCTGGATAACGTCACCACCATTCTCATCGTCATTCCTATTACCATAGAACTCTTTCGCGGTCTCGGGCAGAACCCAAAGAAAATTATTCTGGCAGAAATATTTATGTCGAATATCGGAGGAACCCTCACACTCATTGGGGACCCTCCCAACATCATTATAGGAGGTGCAACAGGATTCTCCTTTAATGCCTTCATTGAAAATCTCTGGATCCCCGTACTCATATCCATCACGCTCATTCTCAGCATCACCGTGATGCAGAACTGGAAAGACGTAAAACCCATTAAGCATAACTGCACAAAACTGCTTCTGAGCATGATGCTCCTGAGGAGACTGCGTTATCGCTTTGTGCGCATGGATCTTTCCACCGCATTCATTGTAAAAGTACTCAGCATTATGAGCCTGACTATTTTGGGATTCATGCTGAACTCATTTCATCACGTGCCTGCGCACATTGTTGCACTGCTGGGCAGTACACTGCTTGCTCTCCTCTGCACACAAAATATTTGTATTCATAAAGTACTACAGACTGTTGAGTGGACCACCCTCCTCTTCTTTGCAGGACTCTTTGTTCTGGTAGCAGGCGTGGAACACACCGGAATTCTTACGAATATCAGCCTTTTCATTGTGAACTCAACCAACAACTTTGCACTCATTCTCCTTCTTGTGCTGTGGGTCTCCGGCATTGTTTCAATGATTCTGGATAACATCCCCTTTGTGACGGTTATGATTCCGGTGATAGTTGGAATTCAGGGAAATCTGGCAGGGCAGCCGCATCTGGATCTCCTCTGGTGGGCACTCGCCCTTGGTACATGTATAGGAGGAAACGGAACCATGATTGGTGCATCGGCAAATGTAATTGGTGTGGATCTTGCCAATAAAGAAGGTGTGCATATTTCATTTCTCTCCTACACAAAGACCGCACTACCCCTCACGCTTCTGGCACTAAGCATCTCCAGTGCCTATATTCTCATCCGCTACTTTTCTACATGAGTTCCTCTTCCGCCATGATCGACCGATACTCGGACTTAATGCGAACCATAGAAATGGAGATTGGCACCTACAGTCTGCAGACATTCATGCTGGATGCCCTCAGAGACACCGTAAATGCCTACGAAGGAAACTCCATGGAAAATTTTTGCGAACAGATGAATGCCATTATCAACATTGTCACCAGCACGCAACCAAAGTTTTCGAGCATCATTGACTGTTATTTCACCTTTCGGGACCACGCACTGCACGTACAGGAGAAACATCCGGGATGTTTTTGTGAACAGAAACAATATCTTCTGGAGGGCCTTGCTGCCATTCAGTCCAAATCTGAAGAGGATTACCTCAAGCTTCTCCACCAGACAAAACATCTGAATTTTAACGGAAAGAACATTTTGATTCATGATCACAGTACATCCGTACAAGACACACTCTGGACACTCAAGAAGAACGGACAGCACTTCCGGGTGATTGTAGCGGAACAGGACTCGGAGAAGACTCTCAACATTATAGAAACACTCACCAGGCGTTCTATCCCCTTTCATACCGTACCTGCGTACATGATCAGTAACATAGAGGATGACATTGATGTGTGTCTGTTTGGCTGCCTGACTCTCAAGAACACATATGACTTCGTGGTAGATACCGGCACCACAGCTATAGTCACCCAATGCCACATGAGAAAGATTCCCATATACGTCGTACTCACCACATCTAAGTTTGCGCTCTGGGATGCAACCACCAAGGATGTGAATCAGGTAAAGCACACCAGGAAGCACCCGTGGAAAGATATCACCTTCGAACGACTCAAATTTTCCCATGACCGCATTCCCCTTACGGACGTGGACTGGGTTCTTACAGAAAAGGGAATTCACAGCCATGACGAATTACGCTCTCTGTATGATTCTCATTTCAAAAAGAGAAAACTACAGGAACAGAGTATGAAGGAGGAAGAGAGCAAATAGTCTTTCATTGGGCCTCAAGCGCCTTTGGATTCCAGCCAATCGCGGCTGAGCGAAGGCGGATGGCTGGGGAGGAGGTAGATTTCTGTGTCCACTTTTTGGGGTACAGATCATGGCTGGGGAGGAGGGATTCGAACCCCCGTATGCCAGGACCAAAACCTGGTGCCTTACCACTTGGCTACTCCCCATCATAAGAACGCATTGTAGAGAAATAATAATTTCTTACCACTTGCTTGCCCTGAACCGTCCTGAACGAAGTGAAGGACTGGTTCGGGGGCTACTCCCCAATAACACTTGTATGTGCCCAAAAATAGCGTGAACAGGTGCAAAAATCCACTCTCACTGCACGCTGGACGCAACGAGTATTGAGCCATTTCTCAGCTGAAATGTTTAGATAAGTACTCTTATTATAATTATAATGAAAAACTTGACATTAGTCACTAAATATATATTATTATCCCCTTTTGCCTCTGTTCAATTCTCCTATGTCTATGAGGAAAAACCGCATAATAACTTCCTGTGGGCTTGTTACAGCCCTTATAGCCCTCATCCAGGTGAGCGGATGGCAGAACCTCTCAGAGGTCATTGTTCCTACGGCGCAGGCAGCAACCGGCGACCTTTCCATTACAATTTCGGGACCTTCCACAACTACAAGAGGAAGTACTGTTTCGTATGCAGTCGTAGCCACAAACGCCGGTCCGGATACGGCAACAAACGTCACTATTACAGATCCTCTGCCGTCCGGACTCACCTTTAACCCGTCTGCATCGTCTTCCAACTGTACTGTAAACGGATCCAACATCCTGTGTGACAACCTCACATTGGCAAGTGGTCAGTCCAGTAATCTTACAATTGTGCTCAACGTTCCGGGGAACGCAACCTGTAGCTCAACCATCTCAAATCATGTAGTTGTCTCCGGTTCTTCTACGGATCCCAATTCCGGAAATAATACCAGCTCTACCATTTCTACGGCGGTGGACTGCGGCAACGAAGCCGATGTTGCGGTCAGCAAGAGCGGACCCGGCAGCGCAAACCGCGGTGCTACCATAAGCTACAGCGTTGTCGTAAGTAATAACGGTCCGAGCACAGCACAGTCTGTGAGCATTACAGATAACGTACCTTCCGGACTCACGTTTAACCAAAGCGCTTCGGACCCCACCTGTGGAGATCTGGGATCGCAAGTGAACTGTGGCATGTTCGACATAACAAGTGGCGGGTCACGCACGGTAACCATTGCGTTCACAGTGCAAAGTACAGCTGCATGTAGCTCCACCATCAGTAATCAGGCAACTGCAGCCTCACCCATTTCTGCAGACCCAAACAGTACCAATAACAGCAGTAACACGGTTTCCACAAGCATTACCTGCAATAACGAAGCCGATCTCTCCATTACAAAAACAGGACCGAGTTCGGTGCAACCGGGGACAACCCTCACGTACACCATTATTGTAAGCAATGCAGGTCCGGGTACGGCGCAGACCGTGAGTATTGCAAACCCCATTCCATCCGGACTCACATTGAGCAGCGGCGCATCGGACGGTAGCTGCGCTGTAAACGGTGCAAATGTGCTGTGCAACAACATCACACTGGCAAACGGCCAGAGCAAAACCCTCAATATTGCGTTTACTGTCCCCTCTACTGCTACGTGCAACTCAAGCATTGCGAACCAGGCGACGGTTTCCACGTCTTCCACAGATCCGAATGCCGGAAACAATACAAGTGCCACAGTCACTACGACTGTGGACTGTACCAACAGTGTCGATCTCTCCATTAGCAAATCTGCTCCGGCAAGCACCACTCCGGGTGCCACACTCATCTACACTGTTGTGATATCCAACGCCGGTCCCGGCACGGCACAGACTGTCAGCGTAGCCGATCCTGTGCCTGCAGGTCTTACATTCAGCAGTGGATCTTCGGACTCCAGCTGTGCCTTAAACGGTTCGAACGTGCTCTGTAACAACATCACACTGGCAAGCGGCCAGAGCAGAACCATTGCCATTGCATTTACCGTACCGAGCAATGCCACTTGCAGCTCCACCATAAACAATCAGGCAACGGTTTCCACATCATCAACCGATCTGAATGCCGGAAACAATACGAGCAGTACCACCGCTACTTCTGTGATCTGCCCCGTGAGTGGTGCGGATCTCAGTATTACGCAGACTGGTCCTATCAACGTTCCTCTGGGGAACACGATCATCTACACCGCCGTAGTGACAAATAACGGCCCGAATACGGCTACGAACGTGACGGTGACAAACCCTATTCCCTCCGGTTTCACGTTTAACGCTGCCGGATCGGATTCCAGCTGTATTGTAAACGGTTCCAATGTGCTCTGTGACAACCTCACACTCACAAACGGACAGAGTAAGACACTGAACATTGCGTTCGTACTCCCAACCACGTTGGGTTGCAGTGCAACGCGATCCAACCAGATAACCGTTTCCGGCTCCTCCACCGACCCCAATGCAGGCAACAACATGAGTACTGCCATTTCCACAACTGTCAGCTGTCCGTTCACGATCAACATCAATGACAGCCGTTCCAGTGCAAATGTTTCTGATACCATCACCTACAACATTGCGGTAGCCAATACATCAAATGTCACAACAACAAATGTGGGGGTCACCGTTGCACTCTCTCCCAACGTCACATTCGTGAGTGCTGCGAACAACGGAACACACAGCAATGGCACCATTACATGGACGGGTCTTGCCATAGCACCCGGCCAGACTCTGAACCTGCAATTCACCGCAACGGTGAAGGCAAGTGCCGGCGGCACCTTAGTCCAAACTACAGCGCAAATTACAGGTACCAGCATCAGTTCCATTGATAATACGCAAATCAACGGAACAACGCAGACGGGGTGTATTGATATTGTGAACCTCACGTTCAACCAAAACGGCAGTTCTCTTGTACCCGTGCCAACAGAATTCAACTTCTTTTTAGACGGCAGCCTTGCAACGCTCTTCCCCACAAACTCCAGCGGCCAGGCTCACATGAGTAATGTGTCTCTCGGGTCACACACCGTCGAAGAAATTATCCCCTTCGGATGGATCCTCTTTGAAATCACTCCCGCAAACGGCGTGGTGAATGTACCCACGGGAAGCACCTGTGCCACTGTGACCTTTAAGAACCTCAAGCAGCCTACCAGTCCTCCGTTCCTCACCATTACCAAAACGGATAACCGCACAACAGTAAGTGCCAACGAAACACTGGTCTACACAATCACCGTCAGCAACGCCTCAAACGTGCCGGCTCTCAAAGTGAGCGTAGGAGATTTGATCCCATCCAATACGACTTTCATTTCCGCATCGGATAACGGTACACAGGAACCACCTCTGGTGGTGTGGAGAGACCTCGTGGTACCCGCAGGAGGCAGTAAACAACTGACGTTGACCGTTCAGGTCAAAAGCAACGTGCAGAACGGTGAGAGCATTGTAAACCAGGCACAAATTCATCATGGTCAAACTGCTGTAGATACCACCACAGTGACGACCACCACGAGTACCGGATGTATCGACGTTGTGAAAGAGACATTCAATACAACGGGTAATCCCATTTCACCCGTTGCCCAGTTCACCTTCCGTCTGGATGGAGGAGCACAGACCGTGAGTAACGATTCCAGCGGCAATGCGAAATTCTCGAATGTTGCCTCTGGTACACACACCGTTGAAGAACTCATTCCTACAGGATGGGTACTGCTCTCCGTCACACCCGCAAACGGCATCATTTCCGTTGGAAACGGATCCAGCTGCTCCACTGTTATCTTTAAAAACCAGCAACAGATTGGTGGTAGCCCCACATTCACCATTAGCAAGACGGATAACCGCACCACAGTGACGCAGGGCGAAACCCTTACCTACGCCATCACGGTTCAAAACACCTCATCGGTCACAGCCAATAACGTGACTGTCACCGATACACTGCCCAGCAACGTCAGCTTCCAGAGTGCTACCAACAACGGTTCTCAGACGAGCGGAACTGTTACGTGGTCCGGACTCACCATTGGTGCAGGGAGCAGCATAACACTCACCGTTACCGTGACGGTGAACAACAACGTGGTGAATGGCACAACCATCACCAATACAGCGCAAATAGTAGGCGGTCCCTCCGCAACAGATACCACAACGGTCAGCAGTACGGCAGCTCCCTCTCTTACCATTAGCAAGACGGACAACCGCTCTACCGTAACGCCGAACGAAACACTCACCTACGTGATTACCATTCAAAACACATCTGCCACTACAGCCACCAATGTGAGTGTCACAGACCTGCTCCCAAACAATGTGACTTTCGTGCTTGCAACAAGTAATGGCACGTTCAACGGACAGAACGTTACGTGGAACAATCTGACGGTCAATGGCAACAGCAGCCTCACGCTCACTCTGCAACTGCGTGTAAACAGCGGAACGAGCAATGGAACCATACTTACAAACGTCGCTCAAATTACAGGTGGACTGAGCGCCACGGATACCACAACCGTACAAGGAGGAACCGTAGATGCAAACAATGTGACTATTGACCTCACAGACGAACGGGATCCCGTAAAACCAGGAGAGTCCTTCTGCTACACCCTTCGTGTAACCAACTTAAATGCCAGTACATTGGACAGACAGCTGGTGACGCAAACACTGGATGGCATGACAACCTTCCAGTCGGCTTCTCAGGGGGGTTCGCACAACAGTGATATTGTTACCTGGAACAACGTGAGCATTCCGGCAAATGGCACAACGACGCTCATCAGTTGCGTACGTGTGGACTCCAATACAGAGCTGGATGAAATTTTAAACTCTCAGGCTTTTATAGGCAGTAAGAGTGATGTGGAAACGACCGTCGTAAGTGATGATGACTTCTTCTTCACAGGAGACGGAGACCGCCGCTGCGAAATTCAGAGCATTTCCGATACGCCGGACCCTGCACAACCAGGCGAAACCATTACCTACAGCATTCGTGTGCGAAACGGTTCTGCCACCACTAATGTCTCGAGTAGCTCCCGCCTCTTCAATATCGTCGCCTTTGTAGATAACGATCTTACGTTCCTTTCTGCGAGTGATGGTGGAGAAGAAGATGGAGCACGGGAAGTGGAATGGAAGGATATCCGGCTCCGCAGGGGGGAAAGTGATTCTGTCCGCCTCACGGTACGTGTCAATGATACCGTGCGCGATGAGCGGGTACGCATTCGGGTACAGTGTGAAGATGACGAAGAATACGAGAACACGCGTATTGAAAAAGATGGAACAGTACCTACAGGTGACGGCCATGTGCGCGCCAGCATAGACAAACGTGCAAGTCAGCAGGAAGCAAAGCCGGGAGACCTTGTAACCTACACTGTCACGCTGCGGAACCTCACGAACAATACCGCCAAGAACGTACGGGTAGAAGATCGCTTCTCAGCCGGATCCATCTCCATTCAGGATGCCGGAGGCGGTGACGTAATCGGCAATGGCATTGCATGGGACGTTCCCACGCTGGGACCAAATGACACCCGCGTCTTCACCTACCGCATCCGCATAGGTCCGGACATGCGCCACGGAGAAATAGTGAGCAACACGGTTGTGGCAACCAGTCAGGACTTCGATAGGCCCGCAACGGACATAGAGGAAGTACGCGTACTCACACAGCTCCCTCAAACGGGAGCAGTCGGTGGATTCTTCCGCTCCTTCCGGGAAACAGCACAGAACCTACGACCCACTAGCAGAATTGCGAGCTTGGCACCGGAAGGCAGTGGAACGGGTGCCGCAGCCATCGAATTCATCGTCTGGACAAGCATCATTTCCATAGGACTCTTGGGAGGCACTGTGATAGGGCGAAAGGTGTTCCCATTTTAAGAGCCAGAAGAAGGAAACCGCTGAACGAACCTTACTTGCCCTGCTCCGCACCTGTTTCCAGTACAAATTCCCGTACAAGATCTGCAATGCCTCCCAGAGCAGTCTGGATGGCCGCCTTCTCTTCTGCGGAAGGAACACTGAGTACCCATCCGGCTACGTCTGTACTGGGAGAAGGTTTTGCGCCCAGTCCAATACGGAGCCGTGGATACGCCTCACCGAATTTTGCCTGGAGAGAACGCAGTCCATTGTGTGTTCCGGGTCCGCCACTTGTACGCAGTCGTAACTCGCCTAACGGAATATCGATATCATCGCACAGAACCATCACTTGATGTGCCGGATCCAGTTTGAAAAAATCTACAATCTTCTCCACGGCATTGCCGGAGAGATTCATATATGTCTGTGGCTTCACCAGTAACACCGGAACAGTGACAATGCGTGCTTCCTGCACGACAGAGAGGAACTTCTGCTTCTCTTCCCACTCCCCCACACCAAATGCTTCGGAGAGTACATCCACAGCACGAAAACCTACATTGTGTCGTGTTTCTGCATACTGCGTACCGGGATTGCCCAGACCAACAATAACAAGATTCGGCTTCATAGATGCCGATAGGTTAGCACAGATCCTGGAACGCGCGACGTAAGGCGGTCACCGCACGGTCACTCTCCTGTTTGGAAACACGCATACCCGGTTCATGTGCAATACGATTGCGCAGCTTGTGAGCTGCCCATACGGCATTGAGATCGGAAAAACGCGGCCCGGCCTTCTTTAGTTTTTCAGCGAGCGAACCGCTATACCCCGAGGCACCCAAGGCAGAATCCAAAATACTGTCTGCCTCCAGCACACGCCGAAGATCGTCCTGAATCTGTTCCAGTGACTTCCACTGTGCCAGGAGTTTCTTCTGCACGGAACCCGAAAGTTTTCTGCCACGCAAACGCAAGAAAACGAATCCCACAAAAAAGAGACCAATGGCCCCTGCAATAGCTACAATAAAGAAAGGATTGCTCATAATCTCTGTGAAGAAGAAAGTTCTGCATCTTCCGCAGAAAGCTCCTGTCGCTGCACTTCCCGCGCAACAATAGTAGAGAAGAGTTCCTGCACGTTCTTTGCATTCTTGAGGTTCTTGGCATGTAAATACTCCTCCATGTTCTGGAGGATAATTCCTTCTACTTTCCGTGGACTGGGTACGTTCTCCAGAGAAATAGCTCCTCCTGTTGATATTTTTTCGATGGTAATCGTCCCGTAGCGCAGCAGAGTATTGGTCACACCCTGAATTTCATAACCTACACCCTGAATATCACTGTAGAGAATACGGGCAGATTGACGATGGAACCACCCGTGCCACTCCACGTCAATAATTCCCATATTGGTGACAATCCAGGCATCTAAGTAGTAGTCGAAAAAATTACGCAAAAACCACACGAGTGAAACCAGACTCCAGAGAGAAATGGCATAGAACACACCGCGAGAAGGAGCCAAATACAGAAGAATCCAACAGGCAAGAAACGACGTTGCTGGCCAGAACAGAAAACGAAATCCTCTAAACCAATGCTTATGAACCACATAGGCAATGCGCTCATCTTCTTCCAGGTGCCGTCCAAAGAATCGTTCGTTCAGGTGAAACACAACCCGTAGTGTACAACAGAGTATCGTGCGACGCACATGGAAGCAGTGGCACTGCAGTACTGTAGAGACTATACAAGGAGAGAGAGCGCTCCTATACTGCTACCATGGCAATACAGAAAACCGGTCTGTGGTATCACATGTTCGACGTCGTGCTCAACATTGTCATTATAGTGGCAATTGTAGGAGCTATTCGGACATTTCTCATTTCTCCTTTTCAGGTGGAAGGCAGCTCTATGTCCGACACACTGGAGCATAAGGAATACATCATCATCAATAAACTCGCTTACCATATCGGCACGCCAAAAAACGGCGACGTGGTGGTGTTCCGTCCTCCTACAGATATGAAGAAGCATTACGTGAAACGTGTCATTGGCACCCCCGGAGACACCATCACCATTAAAAACGGGGAGGTGTACATCAAGAGAAAGGATGACATCAGAGAAGAACTCCTGCCAGAACCGTACCTGAGCGAACGGAACAAGGGAAAGACGTACAGGCACCCACCCACCAGCGGTGATACCAGTGAAATTTCCTATACCGTTCCCGAGGGAGAATACTTCCTCCTGGGAGATAACCGTCAGGGAAGCCTCGACTCACGCAGTTTTATGGACGAAGACGACCATCCAGCCCCCTTTGTGCCGGAAGACGATATGAAGGGTCTGGTGTGGTTCATTGCACTGCCTGTTACAAGGATGCATGCGCTGCAGCCGCCGGACTATGGGTTCTAATTTCTCGTTTCTCGTTTCTAATCCTTCTGAATTCCCTTGCACAGTCCACTTCCCCTGCAGTACAATACGGTACGTCTCGCCCCGAGGCTTTTTTAGGGAAGATTATGCGATTTATCACCACCTACATCAACGACTGCGTACAGGAGCTCCACCATGTCCGGTGGCCTACACGGCACCAGGCAATACGGCTCTCTCTCATAGTCCTCGGCTTTGTGGCTGCTTCCACTGCACTGTTTGGCCTTCTGGATTTCGGCTTGGCAAAGGCCGTCTCTCTTCTTCTTTCCTTCGCTTAAGCTATGGGTAAACAAGATCCAAATGCCGGACGGAACTGGTACGTCGTTCACACCTACGCCGGGTATGAAGACGCTGTAAAACAAGCACTCTTACAGCGCGTGGAGTCTATGGGAATGCAGGATTACATCTTTGATATACAGGTACCCAAAGAGAAACAGCTCACCTTCCGCAAAGGAGAACCTATAGAAGAAGAAAAAAAGCTCTTTCCCGGCTACGTGCTGGTGTACATGATTGTCACAGACGAAAGTTGGTACCTCGTACGCAATACCCCTAACGTTACGGGATTCGTTGGCTCCGGCAATATTCCGGTTCCTGTCACTCCGGAAGAGTACGGCGTCATAGAACGACGCGTGGGCGAACAGGAAGCAAAGTTCAAAAGCGACTTCCAGATGGGAGATTTGGTGATCATTGTCGACGGTCCTTTCAAAAACTACGAAGGAACGGTGGACAGTGTGGATGTAAATAAGGGGAAAATTACGGTCATGGTACTCATCTTCGACCGCGAAACCCCCGTGGAGCTCGACTTCACCCAGGCGCAGAAGAAATAGACGTTCGCTAAAGTGACGTTCCGACTCTCTTGGTGACAGTACCCTTCTGTTTTGTGTATCATCAGAATAATGAGGGCTCAATTCATCCGCATCACTGGTCGTGTACAGGGTGTGTATTTTCGGTCCGGAGCACAGAAGAAAGCCAGAGAACTGCACATTGCGGGATGGGTGCGCAATACCAAGGAAGGCAGCGTGGAAATACATGCCGAAGGGGAAGCACAAGCGTTGAAGAAATTGAAAGAATGGTGCCACACCGGTCCGCCTTCAGCCATAGTAGAATCGGTCGTGGCAAAGGGGGTGGAAGCCAAAGGGTATGAGCTGTTTGAAATCTTAGAGTAACGGGCTGCGGCAAGAGAGCAGCAGCCAGTTACATTGTAACTGGCTGCTCG
>PFDR01000023.1:64830-72154 GCA_002772545.1 Candidatus Peregrinibacteria bacterium CG10_big_fil_rev_8_21_14_0_10_49_10
CCCTATCGCCAGACTGTAGACGCCGTACACAGGCACAAGCAGTGCGGTACATGCAATGGCAACAGCACCATTGAGGACGCTAAAAAATGCGGGTGTCACCGTATGTTTGAGCGAGTAGAAAGAGCGCAACAGAAGATGGTTAATACTCTCAAAAGGAATGCTCAGTGCATACAGAGCAAGGCACGTGCTGAATACAGGCAATACGGGTGAAAGGTGTACAAGCCAGGCAGCAACAGGGGCAAGTAGCGCAAGCAGTACGGCACCGGGAATGGTCAGGAACAACAGAATGAATACGCTCTTGCGGAGGTACATCCAGAACCGGCCAAAGTCGTGCTGTGCAGCCGACTGACTTAAGAGGGAAAAAACCGACTGTGCCAGAGCAATCCCGGCTACGCCAACAATGACAGATTGAAAATTACGGGCATACGCATTCACCGTTACGGATCCTCCCGCCAGTCCGGAAGCAACGGTATCAAAGAGCAGAAGCTCCAGTTGCAACGCACCCAGAGCAATCATGCGTGGGAGCATCAGTTTGGCCATTTCCGGCAGATCCGGATGCCAACAGACGCAGCGCACTCTGTATCCTGCTCGTATAACTCCATACAAACGAATAAAGAGGTAGACCACAGAACCTAAGAGTGTACCGACCACAGGTCCATACGCACCAATATACGGCGTAAGGAAGAGCGTACCGGCTATGGTACCGAGGGTGTACAGAATGGGCGTGAGGCCGTACAGCCAATAACGTTGCACAGTAATCAGGTACTGCCCGAATGCATTCCCAAAAACGAACAGAAAATTGGTGAGGAGGGCCAGGCGACCAAATTGGATGTAGAGCTCTAAAGCTTCGCCGCGAAACTGGGTGAGAAAAGGTGCAATCCAGGGGAAGATGAGTGCTCCCAGTAAAGCGAGTACCCCAAAGACGAGTGCCGCCACCGCTACCACACCACTGAGCAATCCATTCATCTGCTCCTGATTATTTTGTGCTCTGTACTTCGCCAGAAGCGGAACTAAAGCGACGGAAAACCCTGCCATTATGCACATTTGAAAAAGTAAATCGCTGGGGCGAAAGGAGGCAAGGTACACATCCACCACGTGTAAGGCAGGAAACGTTTTGGCCAGCATGCGATCTCGTACAAGACCGGCAAGAGAAGCGCCAAACTGCAGAACTGCCAGCACGGCTGCACCGCCCAGAATACGTTGCTGAGAAAACAGTGCGGAAAACTTTCTCGTCATGGGCAGGAGAATAGCAGAGAACACAATGCTCCGTTACTGATTGACGCAGTCGATAAAACCGCAGTGTTCTTCTCCGACAAGACAAGGAACGAATTGAGCGAGAACATTAGACGAACACGCACCAAGCAATTATGCTTCTGGTACACACATGAGCACTCCATCTGAAACACCAACGCTCCCCTTCTCTACGGCAAGCGATGCAGAAGTGTCTGCCTTGCTTTTGCAGTATCGCATTGGGCTAACCGTGGAAGAAGCACGCAAAATCAGTGCACTGCTTGCACGGGATCCCACAGTGGTAGAAGCCGTCATTTGGGGCATTCAGGGATCCGAACACTGCAGTTACAAATCATCAAGGCGCTTCCTCAAACAATTTGTAACAACAGGAACACACATCATACTCGGACCGGTCGAAGACAGTGGTGTGGTTGCCATAACGGATGGACCGCAGGGGAAGAGATGGGGATGTGTTGTTACACACGAATCGCACAATCATCCGTCTCAAATTGTACCCTTCGAAGGTGCAGCCACAGGTGTGGGGGGAACGGTGCGTGACGTGGTTTGTATGGGAGCACGCGTTGTCGGCTGCATGGATATGCTGAGACTGGGTGACCTGAAGTCTGAAGAGACAAAAACAATTGCACAGGAAGTGGTGCGTGGCATAGGCGGCTACGGCAACCCCCTGGGTGTACCAAACCTCGGCGGAGATACCGTATTTGATGCATCCTACAACAGTAATTGTCTCGTAAACGCCATTGCACTCGGCATTGTCCGGGAAGACGAAATCATCCACAGTTACGTTCCCGATGCAGCAGGAAGAGAACACTACGATATTATTCTTGTGGGAAAACCGACCGACAGAAGCGGATTCGGCGGCGCTTCCTTTGCCAGTGCTTCCATGGAGGGAAAAAAGAAGGAACAGAACTCCGGCGCCGTACAGGAGCCCAATCCTTTTCTGGAAAGACACCTACTCGCTTCTACTTACGCTCTGTTCGACTGGCTTGTTGCCGAAGGCAAACTCTCTCAGGTGAGTTGCAAAGACCTCGGTGCCGGCGGAGTGGTGTGTGCGAGCGTGGAGCAGGTCGCTGACCGTAACCTCGGCGCAGTTATCCGATTGGAAGATGTGCATACCGCTCTGGAAGGATTGCCGCCCGAAGTTATCGCCTGTGCAGAAACGCAGGAGCGGCTCTGTTTCATGTGCCATCCGGACCTCACAGAGCACTTTCTCACACACTACAACACTCACTGGAATCTCCCGAGCGTTGCCGAGAATGCACGTGCAAGTGTCATAGGAACGGTGACAGAAGGCGGAGAGTTTGAACTGACCTTCCATGGAAAGACCGTCTGTAAAGCACAAGCAAAGGACATTACATGTGGGCTACTCTACAACCGCAAAACCACACCTGTAGAATACAAAGGCAAGGAGCCGGAAATCACGTGTAACGGAGAACACATCTCCCTCCCCGACCACACTTTTACAGTGACAGATGTCTTTCGCGCTCTGCTCTCCCACCCCAATGGAGCAAGCAAGGCACCTGCCTTCCGGCATTTTGACAAAACCGTTATTGGAAATACCGTTATAGAGGCGGGAGAAGCCGATGCCAGTGTTATTGCCCCTCTGCGGGATCTGCAGAGCTACGTTCATGAAGGAACACACCCCGGATGGGATCTTTCCGATGCAGATGAGTGCTGTGGCATAGCGGTAGCAGCAGACGGTAACGGTCGCTACGGACGTATTTCCCCCTACTGGCAGGGTGTAAATGCCACGGTAGAGGCCATGCGCAATGTGGCGGCAGTCGGTGCCAGTCCGCGTGCCGTCACCGATTGTCTGAACTATGGAAACCCCGAAATTCCGCAGCAGCTTTGGGCTTTGGAAGAAGGAGTCAGAGGCATTGCAGAAGCTTCCCGGGAAGTCACTGTGGACGGGAACCCCATACCCGTTATTTCAGGCAACGTGAGCTTGTACAACGGAAGACCCGACGGCAGTGCCATAGACCCCACGGCTATTGTGAGCTGTGTAGGCGTCATACCCAATGCAGAACGCGCTGTAACCATGCAGGTAAAAGAGGCCGGCTTGTACCTCTACCTCATTGGTGAACGGAAAGATGAATGCGGAGGCTCACTCTACTACCAACTGCTGGAAGAATTGACCGGCTCAAAACGAGACTCTCTGCTCGGTACGCATGTACCACAGCCGGCGTTTGCAACTGTAAGCACCGAGATTGCCTTTGTTACCCGCGCCATTCGCAAGGGAATGGTTGGTGCCTCACACGATATTTCCGAGGGCGGCCTCCTGCTTGCACTCTTTGAAATGACACTTCCGCAACGAAAGTTCGGAGGAGCCATCGGCATCCGCATAACACTCCCCACACAATCGTTGTCCTCAGACAAAGTGCTGTTCAGTGAAACGGGAGGGTTCGTCCTGGCAATCCCGGAGGAACAGAAAGAACAGTTTGAGGAATTCGCCCGAAGGCAACGTACCGGTGCCATTCCCCTGGGACGTACAACAGATGATCCGTTCCTCACTATTGAAATTGACGGTGTATCTATTATTTCTCAGCCGATTCAGGAATTACATGCTGTATGGAATGCGGGACTGCAAATTGCATGGTCATCTCATTGACAAATGACTGTAAATTTGATTTAATCTTCCCCTTTTGTCGATTACACCTTATTTACGCATGCAAAAGAACACATCACGACGCCTGGCGTTGCTCTCAGCCGGAGTCGGAATCACTGCGCTCCTCACGCTTCCATTACCTGCTTTTGCAGCCGGAACCATTACCATAGATCAGACGAGTCAGATAGAAGAGTACGGCAGTTGGCTCTTACGAACACCTACGGGAGTAGTGGAAAGCCGTAAAAATGAGCAGAGCAGAAGTGTGGATGCACAAAATGGAACATACCTCCTTACCGTTCAGCCTCCCGATGGCGCGAGTACGACCATTCGCTTCTATGACGGATCTACGCTGCTCAACACCACAGAAGGAACACAAGTCAGCTTCACCTATAACGGCAACGGAACGCTCCGTGCCGAAATTAGTTTCCGGTACGAGGGAATTATTGTGGTGGAAAGCACGCCATCTGGCGCTTCATTTGAGTTGCGGGGACCTCAGGGGACACGACGTACAGGAGTAACGCCTGCGACGTTTACACGCATACCACCGTTCTACTTTACCGTGACATTTACGGCACCACTTGGCTGTCAGCAGCCTAAGCCTCAGTCACGAACGCTGCGACCCAATGCCAAACTGGTTTTCCATACAGACTTCATTTGCCTTGGAGACATCAAGACTGTGCAAAATACGCCCTCCCAGGAAAATGGCGTGCCACAACGTACGGTCAGCACACCATCTGAAATACGTATAGCAGAGGAACAGAGTCGACCAAATGTACAACTTTCCCTCCTGCTGAATCAGGAAGAAACCGTTCCCGGAGGCACAGTGTATGTCACTCTCGGCGTACGCAATGTCAGCAAAACAACACTGCATCACGTTATTCTTTCTCAGCAGTTTGATGCAGACGACGTGATACTTCCCGACGTCCTTCCAGAGGGCGGCACATACACCGATAACACAGCCGTATGGCAGATTCCAAACATTCTGGCAGGACAGAGTTTTACTCTGCACATTCCCGTACATATTCAGAAAACTGTACCAAGCGGAGCAACGGTGAATTTGACTGCGCGTGTATCGGGTGAAAATGTACATGCACCCCTCGGTGAACTGCTTTCCAAAAAAGCTGAAATTGCTGTGGTGGCATTGCCAACTGCAGGAACGGGGGCGGGAGCACTCTTTCTTTTAATAGGCGCCATGTTCGCGTCACTTTCCTTGCACCCGACTATCCGCCGAAAGCAATACAGAGTAGAAACAGCTGAAAAACAATAAGTACGGGAAGGGTTCCGTTGAAGTCAGTGTGCTTGCACACTGCTTTAACGGAGACAAGCATTGCGCTTCTGCCCCAAATGCCCGAAACTGTGTCGGCACGTTTCACCACCCCTTTCTATGACGTCTTCTTCACGCCGAATTTCTCTTGCACTCGGGCTTTGCAGCCTCTCTCTTCTTGTATTGCCTGTACCACTGTTTGCAGCACAGCAAACCGGTACCATCACCATAGAGCAATCCGGTAAAAATGGCATTCTGGGTCAGTGGGTCCTTATTAAACCTGAAAACAAACGACTCACACTACGCTCAGAAACACACACCATTTCGGATGCAGCCCTCGGCAACTATACCTTGCTCGTTGAACCACCTGCAGGAGCCGAAACAACCGTACGGGTATTTCTGGAACAGGACCTTCTGAGCACGCACAGCAAACCACAGGCGTCATTCACGCTGGAACAAAATATGCACATTCGCGTGCGCGTGGAGTACAACTTCCTCCGCGTAGGAGTGGTGGGAGTAAACAGTCAACCTCCGGGCATTGGGTTTACCTTACGCGGTCCGAACAATTTAGAAACCTCCGGAACAACTCCGCAATCCTATAATGAAATGCCGGAAGGTCAGTACACTGTGACCTACACAAAAATTCCGGACTGCCCCGAAGCAAAACCACTCTCCGATAAACTCATTTCTGGTGGACGCGCTAATTTTAGCATTACCTTTCACTGTGACGGGCTCAAGTTTCTGGAACAACAGGCAACGTACGAAAAGACATATCAGTACGTAACTACACAGGTAAATGGTACACAGATCACCTTTCAGGATGTTCCACTTTCCGAGTGGTTTGCCCCCTCCGTGAATATTGCATTAAAGACCGGCATCATGTCGGGTTTTAAAGACGAACAGGGAAATGTGACCGGCCGTTTTGGTCCCGGGGAAAACGTCACAATTGCACAGTTGGCAAAAATATCGCATGAACTTGCAAACATAGATGAAACCAAGGCAAAAAAACGCCCCGTGAACCTGCGTGCACTGGATACGTGGTTTGAGCAGTACTTCGCCTCTGCCGAGGAACGCGATTGGCTGGTGTTTCAGGACCATCGCATTAACCCCGACAGGCCAGCAACCCGGGGAGAGGTAGTAGCTACGCTCCTCCAGGCTTTGGATGTGAGAATTTTTTGGCCGAAAGGAGATATGTTTACCGACGTGCGGAGAAATACGAATTACGCTTCCTGTATAGAGACGGCAGCAGTGGACGGTATTGTCAGCGGCTTTACAGACGGCAATGGGGCATCCACAGGAAAATTTGGCCCCGACATGCCAGTAAACAGAGCAGAAATGGCAAAGATGATCGCGACAGCCATCGACGTGTACGGTGAGTAAGAACTGCACTCGTCTAGCAGGACAAGCCCACAAGCGCATCGGAAAGTTCGGTCACTGTGCCTGCTCCCAACGTGAGGAGTACATCACCCGGTTGGAGTAGTTCTTCTGTAAGCAGAGCCTGTACAGCAGACAGTGACCCTGCCGCTCTGCAGTCCACCTTACTCTCTTTTGCCGTATCTGCAGCGAAAGTTTCCATATCCACATGTTCAGTTTCTCCATCTTCACGTGCTTCGTACACATCGGTAAAGAGAACAACATCCGCATCGGCAAATGCAGCAATAAAGTCGTGGTACAACTTGAGTGTTCTGTTCTGTGTATGTGGTTGAAAGACACAGATCAAACGACGATCTGCATACGCTTCCTTGAGGGCAGAAAGTACAGCCCGAATTTCGCGGGGGTGATGACCGTAGTCATCTATGACTGTTACACCCTCACCATACTCCCCTTTTACTTCCATACGTCTCCAGCACCCTGCATACGACCGGAGTGCACCCAGAATGGTGGCCTGTTTCACACCGAGAAAATCTCCCAATGCCAAAACGAGCTGTGCATTTTGCTGCATATGCCGACCAGGTACCTTCAGTTGCGGAAGTGGCAAAGCATCTGCATCCAAAATTTTTCTCTTTAAACCACGCGAGACAGCTGCACAATCCGGATCGGAAAGATGTGTAATGAGTACCCCTTCCTCCGGAAGCATTTTCAGGAAGTGCCGAAAAGCTTCCTGATATTCTTCCAGTGAACGAAACGCATCAAAGTGGTCGCCATCCACCGTAGTCATAAGGATACTATCCGGCGAAAGGTGGTGAAATGAAGAGCGATACTCACAC
>PFDR01000079.1 GCA_002772545.1 Candidatus Peregrinibacteria bacterium CG10_big_fil_rev_8_21_14_0_10_49_10
TGCACAAAACATGGATGAGTACTGGCAAAAACTGCAGGCGGATATTCTCGATCACGATCTGGAAACCCAGTGCGGAACATGCGTGGGCGTTTCCGAAGGGACGCTGCGTTACGAGGAGCGGGGTGGAATTCTGAAAGTCGTACGCACGGATAACCCCAACCCCGTTCCACGCGCCGCATACGAAGGATGTCCGGCGCGTTTCTGCAACTACCCGAAACTCAATGAGTTTGTATTTCATACACAGCCGCAAAACCAGCTTTCCGGTGTCGTGAAACAGGCATACGTCGGGCATGCATCCAATGAAGGTGTCCGCCGGTCCGGCGCATCGGGGGGCATTATGTCCGCCACACTCCTCTACTTACTCGAGACAAAAAAAATAACAGGTGCAGTATGTTTACGTTTAGGCAAAAACGTTCCTTACAAAGCAGAACCTATTCTTGCGCGAACCCCCGAAGACGTTCTCGCCTGCGCGCAGAGCGTTTACAGCGTCAGTCCTGTGAATACCATTCTCGAAAAATTGGAACACGAGGAAGGACCACTTGCGTACGTCGGTCTGCCGGATCAAGTCGCCGGCATCCGCAAACTGCAGATGATAGGGCATCCCTCCGTAAAACACATTCAGTACGTTCTTGGTCCGTACATGGGAACGCAAATGACCTTTGAAGCCATTCGCAGTTTCTTACGGTCACATAAAATCCATTCAGAAGAAGAGATTCTCGACTTGAAGTACCGCGCAGGAGAGTGGCCCGGGTATCTGCAAATTACACTAAAAAACGGACAGGTGCTGCGCGCAGAAAAGTTCTACTACAATTATTTGATCCCATTTTTCATCACACAAAGCTCTCTACAGCTTGTGGATTTTACGAATGAGCTCACGGACATTTCTGTCGGAGATGCCTGGTCACCAACATTCGAAGACATGCGGGGCGGATTCTCCGTCGTCCTTGCACGTTCTCCAAAAGCAGTAGACCTTCTGAAAGCTATGCAGGCACAGGGACATCTCACTCTACAGAACATCTCCCTGGAAGAAGCACTCGACATGCATGGCCACATGCTGGACTTCAAAAAACGCGGCTCATTCATTCGAAACGGCTGGCGCAAAGTGCAACCGGACTACGGATACAGGCCGGCACACATCCCCCGATCCC
>PFDR01000007.1 GCA_002772545.1 Candidatus Peregrinibacteria bacterium CG10_big_fil_rev_8_21_14_0_10_49_10
AAAAGGTGCAAACCGTTTTGTGTATGGATTCGTGGCTTCGCGTGTCATGGTGAGGTGTTTTGGGAGCGAATGCGGACAAAACCACGAACCATGCAGCGAAGCACCTCACCATGACACAAAACGGTTTGCCACGAATGGATGGCCGTTTTTCAGAGCTTCCCTAGGAAAACGCTGAGTTTTCTACTGTATCTTCTTTATCTTTTGCAGAAAGTCATCGCGATCAATGCCAAGTGTGCGTAGGTTATTCAGCATGATAAAAACCGGAACATTACCTTTAGCCTGAAGAATGATTGGTCGTTGCATCCCTTTCTTCCAGTAGACCCGGTGGGAACCAGATTGTCTTTTTAGCATGCACCCCACAGCGAGGAGGAATTTTTCAAATCTCTTCCAGGGAAGTGGCTGAAGTTTGGGCATTTACACAGAGGCAGGCAGTCGACAGGGAACTATCACGACGCGCCGTACCTCAACAGGTGATTGCCATTGTTGTTTCTGTTTTTTGGTCCACCCCATGTCTTTCAGATATGTTTCCAGTGTGTTCTCTTCGAGAAGTTCTTCTAAAAATAACTGCAGCGTCTTTTGAAAATTTTTCTTTGCCCGTTCCTGGGTTGAACCAGAGACAGAGAGATCAAGTGTCGGAGTATAGGCAATAAAGCTCTTCTTCTCCTTCAGGAGAAAAACAGGGACAGAAATGGCCAGCTGTTGTACAAGTTTCCGTGACATACGGCGGAAGTATACATGAAAATGATTTCGGGAGAAAGGGAGTGACATGGAGGGCTTAGGGTTGGGTTATGATTTTTGTGCATGGATTCGTGGCTTTGTGTGTCATGGTGAGGTTTTTGGGAGCCCTTCGACTGTGCTCAGGACAGGCTCCGCGGACAAAACCACGAACCATGCAGCGAAGCACCTCACCATGACACAAAACGGTTTGCCACGAATGGATGGCCGTTTTTCAGAGCTTCCCTAGGAAAACGCTGAGTTTTCTACTGTATCTTCTTTATCTTTTGCAGAAAGTCATCGCGATCAATGCCAAGTGTGCGTAGGTTATTCAGCATGATAAAAACCGGAACATTACCTTTAGCCTGAAGAATGATTGGTCGTTGCATCCCTTTCTTCCAGTAGACCCGGTGGGAACCAGATTGTCTTTTTAGCATGCACCCCACAGCGAGGAGGAATTTTTCAAATCTCTTCCAGGGAAGTGGCTGAAGTTTGGGCATTTACACAGAGGCAGGCAGTCGACAGGGAACTATCACGACGCGCCGTACCTCAACAGGTGATTGCCATTGTTGTTTCTGTTTTTTGGTCCACCCCATGTCTTTCAGATATGTTTCCAGTGTGTTCTCTTCGAGAAGTTCTTCTAAAAATAACTGCAGCGTCTTTTGAAAATTTTTCTTTGCCCGTTCCTGGGTTGAACCAGAGACAGAGAGATCAAGTGTCGGAGTATAGGCAATAAAGCTCTTCTTCTCCTTCAGGAGAAAAACAGGGACAGAAATGGCCAGCTGTTGTACAAGTTTCCGTGACATACGGCGGAAGTATACATGAAAATGATTTCGGGAGAAAGGGAGTGACATGGAGGGCTTAGGGTTGGGTTATGATTTTTGTGCATGGATTCGTGGCTTTGTGTGTCATGGTGAGGTTTTTGGGAGCCCTTCGACTGTGCTCAGGACAGGCTCCGCGGACAAAACCACGAACCATGCAGCGAAGCACCTCACCATGACACAAAAATGTGTAACCCACCATAATTTTAACCAATCCCTGCATCGGCTCCACGAAAGTGGTTACTATTTTTTCGCCGCATCCCCTAGCCAAAAAAACGTGCAGGCATGTCAAAAAAACTTTACATGGGGCGATCGATGGGATTCGAACCCACGACCCTCTGGACCACAACCAGATGCTCTAACCAACTGAGCTACGATCGCCATAGATGTACATGATACCAAAGTGCATACCGACTGACAGTTGGTTAGAGCATGATGCAATTCCTTTATCTGCTCGTACGCCACAGGCGTACTCGACCCAACTGAGCTAACCTGCCTGCCGCGATAGGCAGGCGATCGCCATTCTGAAAAGGTTGCAAGGCAAATTATAACTCAATGTTGGTTCGAGCACGATGCAATTCCTTTCTAAGCATAAATCCCCCTCCCCTAACCCATCCCTCAAGGGAGGGGAAGAGAAATGGTGCAATACAAAAAATCTCCCCACACCACCGGTTGGTGTGGGGATACTGCTACTTTCGGTTCGGGTTTTGGGGATGGCCCCGTTATTTGCTGGTCGTGACGACCTGCTGGGGGACCGGGACTTCACAGTTGGCCATGGCGACGACCGACGTCGGTCGAGTGGGCAAGGCCGAGATGGGCTTGACCGCCTCGTTGTACTGTTTGGTGAACAGTGCATCGAGGCTGGAAACCTCCGCCTCGTAGGCGGCGAGGTCCACGTTGTACTTGACCGCGAGATCGAGGTACTTTTCGGCAAGCCCCTTCCGCCGGATGACCTCCTCGTTGTAGGCCTTGGCGGACGTGCGATGCTCCAAAAGCGCATCGTTGTATTGCCACGGCTTGCCGCTGTAGTCGGCCTGCTTGGGGGCGGGAACGACCGTTGGAAGCGGCTCTTGGGAGAGCAGCAGGATCGTGTCCAGCTCCTTGCGCTGGTCGCCGTTGCGGAGCGCTTCGGCTTTCTGCTGCAGCGTCGCGAACTTCGCGGCCTGCGTCTCGTAGGACTTGGACTGGTTGTCCTTGGTGAGGGGCGAATACTTCTTGACGATCGAGTCGAGCCCGCTGCCGGAGTAGCCGGCGATGGCGAGGAGGACCATGATAAGCGTCATGAAGAACGCCTTCATTCCGGAAATTCCGGGCTTCAATTCGGTATTGCGAGACATGTCTGGCTCCTTTCTCCGGTTTGCACCGGAAAAATCTTTGGGTGCTGCGCAGCACGGTTAACGGTTAGGTGATGAAAAGTAGCAGTGTTTGCCCATAATGCTGTATGGCGTAGCACACTGTCAACACTACTTTGCACTCCTCGGTTATAATTCCTGTTTTTCCTCAGGATTTTCCAGCTTACGCTCTTCTTTGACGGGAAGATTTTTTGGAGAAGCTGAAGGTTCCTCTGCCACTTCTGCACGGATGATTGCCACTGTTTCATCGTCGTCTTTCACCTCTTTTGTTTCTTTTATATCTTTTGATTCCTTCTTGCCGGCCATAGCTTCCTTGTCGTCTGTAGCTTTAGTGGAGGAGGAAGCGGCGGCTGGTGCATCTTTTGCTTCCTCTTTCTTTACAGGTGGTGGAGTCGCCTGTGTCTCCACCGTTGTCATCTTGGATTGCATTCTCTTTTGAGGAGGATGCTTCGGTAGCTCTGCCTTCTGCGAAGGTGGTGTAGGAGGAGGTGGTGCTTTTTGTTGAACCGGCGCTGCAACTATTGGTTGTGGTGGGGGAGGCTCTGCATGTTGTGGTGCAGGTGCGGCAGCAGTCGGCGGCTTGGGAGCTTTCGGTTTGGGTGGAGGTGGAGGCAGAGGTGGTGCAGGTGCTTTCGGTGCAGGAGGTGGAGGAGTGATAGGTTTTGCAGGAGGCGTTTGCGGCTTCGGAGGAGCTGGGGGTGTTGGTGGTTGAGGAGGTTTTATGTTCGGATTCTGTGGTTCTGTTTTGGTTGCAGGAGAGGAATCTTTCAACCAGTCCGGTTCGCCGGAATCACCGGTCGCGTCTGTCGTCTTTTCCTGTACTTCTTCCTTCTTCTTTTCCTTCTGCGGAACTTCTTTGTTCTCCGGTTGCTCTTCCGGCGTTATCTGAGGAGGTGTCTGCTGCAGAGTTTCAGCCTGCACCGTTTCCGCTGCACGGGCACGAATTTTACGAATCAGGAGGAGTACGCCAAATCCTGCTCCTCCCAAGGTAACAACAATGAGGCCGACGACGAACAGAATGCCGATGATCGATCCTCCTTTGGCGTCCTTATCGGTTTTTTGAGGCTCACTACCTTCCACCTGCTCCAGAAGCTGTTGTTTTTCCACTTCGCTCGGTCCCTCCTGTTCCGGCAGAATCGCTGGGGCCTCAATAGTGATTTCCCGGACGCGAGAACCGAGTTTGTCTCCGGTACTCACATTCCGTACGGTAATCCCGACGGTATAGGAGCCAAATGTCTGGAACGTGTGGAGTGGATTTTCTTCCAGACTGTTTTGTCCATCACCGAAATCCCACTCGTAGAGGATGGGAATTGTCGGTTTTGTTCCATCAGGGAAGAGAGGTGCGAACTGGTAGGTCAGGGCATCCGTCGCCTCCGCAGAATAATCAACGCGGAGATCGGTAAGCCCTTGAGAGCGCGCAAAGGAACTGGAAAGAACGCGGAATGACTGCTCCTGCAGAACGTCGCCGTTTCCTCGTGCGTGGATGACGATTTCTTTCTCCTGTAGTCCGTCTGAAAACCAGAGGTACAGAGGTGATCCTGTTTCGTAGAAGAATGTTTCCGTGTTCTGCGTGTCATTGCGTGGATTGTCATCATTATTCTCATCGTTGAGAACGTCAAGGTCTATGCTCAGTGGCAATACTCCTTCTTGCAGAGGGAAGAGGCGCAGTAATTGTGTCTCTGCGTCGAGGATCACGGATATGTTCCCCTCATCGCCTTCCAGCGGAGGTTCTGTGCGGACGAGGTCAACAATAAATGTGGAATCGCGGTCATCTGCAGGTACGCTCTGATCCACCACTTCTATCCGAAAGATGCGGCGAATTTTCTGGCTGCGATCGGAAACAGCGATTTCCGCATTGAGAGTGTACGTGCCCGGACGGATGAGGCGCGTGCGAAAGACGCGATCCTGGCCTGCTTCCAAAAATGTGCGATCCTGCGTAAGCACCCAGCTGTAGAGCGGCGAGGGAAGGGTATGCACGGGAAGCATTTCTACGATATCCCCCGAGTGCACCTGCAGCATTTCCGTTGAGAGAGCAGCCTGATTCAATGCTTGGCCCACAAGAAACGCGCCGCGTACGCTCACGGAAATGGCAACGAGAAGCACGAAGCTTCCGAGGACCGTGAGCCAACGTTGGGTGCATGCCCGTTCCATAAGTTTCTTATGCGAGATTGGTCACAAAGCTGACAATTCCTCGTGCGAAGAGAATGATGAGTAATCCGATGACCGTGTAGAAAAGAATGTTTTTTGCCTTCTCTTTCGTCTGCTCATTGCCGAGACTGAAGATGTAGAAGAGTCCTGATAGGACCACTGCCACTCCAGCGAACAGCCCTACGAAATTGAGAACCTGTGTCAGGATGTTGATAATCGTGTCACGAAGCGGTCGATTCGATACTCCTTGAACGTCGCGTCCCTTTTGCACGCCCGCATTCAAGCCCCCGCCGGTAAACTTGGCAGCAGCGATTGCCTGCGGAACGGCGGATTCTGTCAAAAAAACCGGTATTGCGACGAAACAGAAGGACAGTGCCAAGCAGAAGAGGAGGTATTTCATGTGTGTCTATGTGAGAAAAGTATCCTACTAGTATACCAAAATATGCACGAAAGCACTAGTATGAAAGCACTCATGTGGCATGTATCTCAAAATATACTTATAACACATCCTGTGAATATACGCTATCTCACAGGTGTGAAATTGAGTCTTGGCAGGCTTCTTGTCACGTCAACCGGAATGACACTCTTTGTGGATTCTCGTTATACGGAGGAGGTGCAGAACACAGTGAAAAAAGGAGTCAACATTGGTTCAATGCATGATCTGATGAAAGCTGTGACACGCAGAAGGCGATGTCTCTTTGAGGGTGATCATGTCACAGTGATGCAACTACAACGATGGAAGAACTCCTTCCCGCGTACGCGCTTTCTCCCTCGGTCCGGATTGGTAGAAGCACTGCGACGACAGAAGACTCGACAGGAGATTCGTGCTATGAAGAAAGCAGAATGCATCACGGAAGAAATTCTACGGAGAATCCCTTCCATGTTTCGTCACCGGCCAACGGAGAGGGAACTCGCATGGAAACTGCGTGCATGGACACAAGAACTTGGCGCGGACGATTTCAGTTTCGACCCCATCGTGGCATTCGGCAAGCACACGAGCCATCCTCATCATCATCTCACAGC
>PFDR01000077.1 GCA_002772545.1 Candidatus Peregrinibacteria bacterium CG10_big_fil_rev_8_21_14_0_10_49_10
CTTCACGCTTGGTGAGGTTTACAAAGTTCCAAAGAACAACAACCGCACCTTCCGTGTCTATGCTGACCTTAGCGGCGGTAAGACAACCGACACACTTGACTTCTACATCGATGAAGCTGCAGATCTTACTGCAATCGATGCGCAAGCAGGGTATGGTGCTCGTGTAACGAACAACATGGCAAAGGCGAACGTGACCGATACAACCTTCCAAGGTGGTAAGATCACACTTGCTGACAACGGCCCTGTTGCTCAGAACGTTGCAATCAACACAACAAATGTTGAACTCTTCAACTTTGCAATTACTGCAGACCGAGATCTTACCTTTAAGGACTACTATCTCTGGTTAGAGCAGACTGCATTTGATGGAACAACTGCGAAGAACATCACAAGTACTACTGTTACTTCAGCTGCTGCGATGACAATTACAACAGCTGGCCTTGCAACATTCCGAACGAATGCTGACGATGCTGCAAATCTTGCACAGTACGATGTTGTTAAAGTTACTAGCGGAGGTATTGATTACTATATTGAAATCGATTCCACTGGTGGAGCAGTTGCAAATACTAATACTACCAATACAACTGGTACCTTGGTATATCCTTCATCGGTGAGCGCTACCGTTACATTCACTAATGGCGATGCTATTACCAAAGTTTACGATACACATCTTCGTGAAAAGGTGGAGAATGTTCGTCTGATCGATGCTGATACAGGTGCTACACTTGCATCTCAATCGACAAGTGAATATGCAATGCTCTTCTCTGACGACTTTGATATCGATGCAGGTGAGACCCGCAATCTTCAAGTGGTTGTAGATCTCGATTCTGCTTTGGTTGCAAATAATGCATTCAAAGGCGGTGTTAACTTTGGTGATGCAAACTTCATCAAAGACAACGATGCAAACGAGTTCGTTGCAACTGCTGACTGTGTTTCTTGTAACACGTTCGGTAAGACAATGACTGCAGTAGCAAGTTCATTGGTACTCTCTCGTGCTTCTACGCCAGTAAGCGAGACTCACGTTAAGGGTCAAGACGGTGTTGACTTGCTTGGTGTATCTGCCAAGGCAGGTGACGGCGGCGACGTAAAGGTCCTCAAAGTCACTGTTCGTCTCGTTGCAGATGATGATGGTACATTCGACAATAGTGGTTACGGCGATCTTGCTGCAAACACGCTTGTTGATTCTGTATCTCTCTACAAAGTCAACGGTGATGGTACTGAAGTGAAGTTGGCAAACGCTGTTGGTCTTACTGCTGTTGGAACCATTGGTTCAAGCGGCGGATACTACAAAGCAGAGTTTAATGACTTCCTTGTAGACGGTGCTACTGTTGCTACCTATGATATTGCTCAATCTGTTAGCGAGAAATGGGTAGTGAAGGCAGATTTGCGCTCAAGCGTTTCTGCAACTCGTTACCTTGCAGCAGATGTTATCTCTGCAAGTGATGTTGAAGCACAGGATAAAGACGGCAATACCGTTAATCCAAGCGGTACTATCAACGGCCTTGGTTCTTCGCTCTCTGTAACGAAGACTATTGCTACTGCTGGTACGCTTACTGGTGCTTCTGAAGGTAATCCAAATGCGTCTGTATTGATTGCAGGTGCAACTGCGCAAACTTTTGCGAAGTACAAGTATTCTGCACAGAATGAGGCATTTACTGTTAAGAAGTTAGACATTGTTATGGATGAGGACAGCAGCTTCACCGATACTCCAGAAACAACATATGCTCGTGCATTAAAACGTGTTGGTCTTACTTACACCAAGAAAGACGGCACTTCAACTACGGTGTACGCTGACCTTGCTTCTGGTAAGGCTTCGTTCACCAATCTTGAACTCTATGTACCTAAAGATGGCAGCGCATTTGTGACTGTCATTGGTGATCTCAACACGGTTGAGAACGGCGCAGTATCAGGTGATACTATCCGTCTCGGTCTTAATGAGCAAAGCGGTACTGCAAACAATGCATTTGAAGCATTGGGTGAAGGTTCAAGTGAACAGCGCACAGTTGCAAACCTTTCAACGTACAGCAGCTCAAGCACAGTCAAGACAATGACTCTCCGCAAGGCTGCTCCTACAGTTGCTAAGCTTTCGACAGCTGGTACGAAATTGAACAATGGTCAAAACGACATCGCTGCAATTACGGTTGCTGCTGATGCTGGTAAGACCGTATCGCTCAAGCGTCTTGCGTTTGAGTACGATGCAAGCGATATGACTGTTAATTCACTTGGCTTCTTCCGTAAGATCGGCAGCGGTTCAGAAGGAGACATCACAACTGATGTATCTATCCGCAACCGTCAAGGTCAAAACTTGAAGTCTGGTGGAAGTGACCTCTCAACTGCAGGTGCCACAACAACTGACACCATCTACGTAACTTGGGATAAGGCAGCGACCGATCAAGAAAACGTTTCTGGTACAACCAATACCTACATTGTCCGCGCTACGGTTTCTGCTGCGGCTGCAAATGAGAGTCTCTCGACCTTCATCGCAGACGACACGGCAACCTTCAACGCTCCGACAAGTGGTGTAGCTGGTCTCCGAACCTTCACCGGTTCTAATCCAGAAACAGTTGCTGCATCTATCAACGGTACACGTACTGTTTGGTACTGGATTTACGCTGATTCAACGAACTGTGCTAATACCAACACTTCTGGTTGTGTCGTCCTCGATACAACTGGTCAAGGTATGGGATCAGTAAGTTCTACAGTTTGGAGTGGTGTAACTGCAACTGCAGATCCAGTTATCGCCGTACAAGGTACTGGCACTTCATCGCTTACAAGCGGTGCAATCGTAGCTGGTGCTCTCCGCCACACAACAGATGATGTTGATGCTGGTGGAAACGGTAACGATGGTATCTACTTCGATATCAACGGTGACGGTAACTATACAGCTGCTGCTGACTTGGCTATCCCTGTCACTGCTGCTACTGGTGCTGCTCCAACAGATGATGCTCTTGTTACTTCAGATGTTCGTTGGACAACTACTGGCCCAACACTCTACTTCGATACAGAACGAAGTGGTGCATCTGCAAATACCTTCAATGCTGCGCATGACGATAACGTCACGCTCGACGCAATGTTGAACGAGGGTTCAATCACTACTGCAAACAATGCAGAAGTGTACACCTCTGGTTGGAACTTCATCTGGTCTGATAACTCTGCTGTGCCACACACAACAAGTACAACAGACTGGACAAACGGTACCGACATCAACAGCTTGCCTACACAGAGCGTTAGCTTGAGCTTCTAGTTCTTGCTTACAATCTCTGTTCCGATCAAATCGGGATGGCAGGTAAAAGAGCCCCCTTACATTCGTAAGGGGGCTCTTTGTTGTATGAGATATTTTCACAAAAGAGGCTGCATGCTATACTTTGCGCATGCAAAAAAAGAATTACGCTGCGATTATTGTTTTGTTTGTTGTGCTGTCAGGAATTGGAATAGGTCTATGGAAACAGCAGGCAAAATATACTGTGGACGTTGATATAACGCCTGAGCAGCGTCAAACATTTGAACAAAGGGTTGAAGAGTGGGACGAGAAGATTGATAGTACACCGGCAGGGGAGCAGCCTAATCCCGATTACTTTATTGAGAAGGCGCGCTACCAAGAGTATTTAGGTCAGTACGGTGCAGCAATTAAAACGCTGCAATCTCTTTTTGATTATTACGAAAATAGTTCTGCGGCATGGAATAATCTCGCGAAGCTATATGAGAAAGTTGGGCGGCCGCGAAAAGCGATCGAGAATTATCAAAAGCTTATTGATGTGTTTGAGCTTTATCAATTTCGTTTAGATATTGCCTGGAACTACTATCGCCTTGGTAATATTGAAAAAGCGCGCGAAGTGTATCAGCAGTATCAGAGTGAGACTGGCGGACGGGATGAAGAGTTGGAATATTACTTCGAGCAGGCAGCTCAATAATCAATACTTATATGTACGTTCAGCGCTTTAAAATCGGTCTTATACGGATTTTTGTTGTTGCTTTGTTTGTTCTTCCTAGTATTCCGCTTGCTGTAGCTGCTGGAGAGGCTAGTTTTTTTATGGATAATTGGGTCAATATTTATTTGAATGAAGACCCGGTG
>PFDR01000086.1 GCA_002772545.1 Candidatus Peregrinibacteria bacterium CG10_big_fil_rev_8_21_14_0_10_49_10
GAACCCTGGGTGCGGCTGGAAGTGGTGTGTCGCAAGCAGGATGTGGGTGCCGTTATGCAGTTGGCACAGGATCGCAGGGGCATCTACCACACGCTGGAGTATCTGGATGCGGATAGAGCACTGATGCATTTTGAGGTGCCGCTGCAGAGTATTGTTCTGGATTTCTTTGATAAGTTAAAATCCTCCACTGCCGGATTTGCCTCCATGAGTTATGAGCCACTCGGTCACAAAGCAGGAGACCTGGTAAAATTACAAATACTCCTGCTGGGGGAGCCGGCGGAAGCTTTGAGTACCATTGTGCATAAGTCAGAAGCGCACGCTGTGGGTTCCATAATCTGTACACGACTCAAGGAAGTGATTCCGAAGGCTCAGTACCAAATTCCTATTCAGGCAGCCATAGGCGCAAAAATAGTGGCCCGGGAAACGGTGCCTGCCTTCCGTAAGGACGTGACAGGGTACTTGTATGGCGGAGACGTCACGCGCAAGCGCAAGCTTTTGGAAAAACAGAAGAAAGGAAAAAAGCGTCTGAAGCAGATGGGGAAAGTTACACTCACACAGGAGGCGTTTCTTAGTGTCTTAAAGCGTTAATATGAAAACCGGGCCACTTGTTTTTCCATTACAATCTGTCTTTCTGGCTCTGCCACTGGAGCAGGAAGCAAAGCAGACCTTCCAAAATCTTCAACATTCTTTGCTACCGTTTGCTCCGTTCCTTCGCTTTCAAAATCCCGCTACACCGCACCTCACACTCTATTTTTGGAAGGAAGTTATGGCAATTGAGTACAGAGACATTGAGCGGGCGGCACGGAAGATAGCGACGAATACAGCGTCTTTCTCATTGCAGTGTACGGGTGTTTCCACCTTTCGTGCACGAGGGAAGGCAAATGTTCTTTTTATGGAAGTGGCATTTTCCGAGGAGCTGGCGCGGATGAAAAAACAGTGTCCCTGGCCAAATCTGCAGCCCTTTGCACCACACATTACCGTTGCACGAATCACGCATCCGGACCGCTTTGCAGTAGAGAGAAAGAAAGTAGAAAAGGCACTCTATGGGTGCTCTTTTCCTATCATGTTTAATAGTCTTCGTCTGTATGCGGAGGTGGATGGCGTAAAACAGTCTCCCATAGGAAAGTTTGTTTTTGGCAATGTCATCACGCATGGGGTGACTCCGGAAAATTGAAAATATTCTTTGATTTTATCCGAGTGATTCTCTCTCCCTGTCAGTCTCTTCTGAAGTTTTCTCTGCAAGAAATGCTTTCTGCACGCGTTCAATGAATGGTTCAAATACTGACTGTAAGATGCTTGCCGTGAGAGGTTGTACTTTTTCAAAGGCAACGTTCCTTCCGTGACTCTGAAAGAAATCCTTTACGATGAATGTGGCCAGTTGCAGAACGGTGCCATCCACATTCTTCTCATCAATCATCAGTTTTGTAAGAATCTTTTCCGGAGAAAGAGACAGTACAAGCTGCATGCGTGTGATCCATGCCACTATAGCTCTGTTCATTGCAGGGTCCAGTTCTCCTGTGGTGGTGAGCTTTGTGCTTTCTTCCATGGTCTCTTCAGCAGATTTATGTCCCGATTCAGCAACGTATTCCTCTACCTCCTTTAGGCACCCTTCGTGAATGAGTGAAAGGATGGACAGAATGAAAATGCTGGGACAGTCACGGGCAACAAGACGTGAGATGAGTACGAAGAGGTGAGCGTACTGATCTTGTCCCAGAAATTGGATGATGGTGCGTGCCACCTGGTCATCGCGTTTCTTGGAGCGTTTCTCCTCGCGTCGTATTTGCTGCATGGCTGCTGCAGCTGCAGCAAAGCGCTGTTTCGCTTCTTCGCTGAGCTCTTCGGGAGCTCCTGCAATACCCTCGTCCGGTGCGCCGATGTCTAGTCCTCCGAGTTCAGACATAGTGTGTACTATGGTACAGAGTTACGAGGAACAGTGGAACATTACTTCGTCCTCTTTCTCTTCATCACGGGGTGTTGATATGTGAACCGGCGCCCTAGGGGCGAACATGCACAACGGTGCAGCGCTCTCTTTTCCCGTTGAACTTGAGAAGGCGTTTCTTGCTAAAATCGACTACACCGTCTACAGATGCGTGAATGGTCCAGTCCTTGCCAACATGCGTGTTTGCTCCGGGTCGGAACCAGAACCCTTTTTGTCGGATAAGTACCTCACCGGATTTGACCGTTTGGCCACCGAAACGCTTTACGCCACGGAATTTTGGATTACTGTCTCTGCCGTTACTGGTGGAGCCACCGGCCTTTTTATGTGCCATAGTGCAAAGATTCTACGGAAATTGTCTGTGCTTGCAACAATTTTCTCTATAATGCAGTATGTAGGTGATCTCTGTACGACGCGGGGTGGAGCAGCCTGGTAGCTCGCGAGGCTCATAACCTCGAGGTCGCCGGTTCGAATCCGGCCCCCGCAACCAATTTTACCCGTCTACAGAGAGTAAGGATGGATACAGATAGTAAGAGATTGAAGTCTCATCATCCCGCGTTCGCGGGATCGTCAGTGGCAATAAACTTTATCGGCAGATCCTTTTTCTGAGGTACATATGCGGATCACGATGTGAGTTTCATACGCTTTTTTGGATCATCATTTTCTTTTGTCTGGTCTCTTCTATATTTGTTTTATTAACATAATTATTGTATAATATATATTATGGATATTCCTCAGGTTCATCCGATTGGACAGGCATCAAATTATGAGGAGGTAGGAACCATCTCGCATGCTGCATTTAGCACAGAAGATTCTCGCTTGATCCGAGAAGAAATAAATCAAGACAATGCAATAAATGTGTATGCGGTTGGCAATGATAAAGTTGCTGTAATCTACAGGGAATTTAACAAGGATGGTGGATACACTTGCTATCGTTGGCTTCTGAATGTGGATGGATCTATTGCGGGTTATTCGCACACTTTGCAAAAAGGGGAGGAAGTCAAAGTAGATGTTGCTGATGTACTCAATATGGTAGGTTTGGACAGGGTAACCCGAGAGCTACAGACGATTTGGGGTATTTCATTCAATACGCAACATACAATTAGAGAGGTATTAACAAATGCAGAAGCCGCGTGAAGGTGTGCTTTACACTGCCCGACGCAACTCTTCTATCTTCTTACTGTGGAAGAGGAATAGCTTCCAGTGTTCGTACACGGGCATCTGTCGCAGGAGTTCTAAGTAGGCGGCTTCTTGTTGCTCTGCATTGGTGATTCCTTCTTCCTGTAGTACAGGGAAGCTAACGACATTTACGTCTTCGGTCATGACAAGTGTTTTTTCGCCCGGCCGTACGAGTCCCAGGTTTTCCTTTGCGTACTTGTCTTTGTACTGTGCCGATTTGTAGTACTCAAGATCCAGATATCCCAGCCCTATACTGTTTCTTAGAGCGTTATTTTGGTTGCGGATATTCCCGAGTGTCTGTTCAAACAGTGCGTTACGGTAGTAGGAGAGGGCAAGTCCGAATGCCATGAAACCCACGACGGTGAGTCCTATTATAATCGTCAGTTGTTTGCTGATGGGTTCCGGAGTCTGGTACGACATGATGGTAGTATAATAGGGTTAAGGTTAAGGTTAGGGCCAGGTTTTCTTTTAGACGTATACCGGCCTGATTTCCATCCCTATTTCTATCCTAAATCCTTTTTTTCTCTATGATGAACACTCCATGAAAATCTACTGCAGTGGCATCGGCGGTATAGGACTGAGTGCGTATGCAGCGTTGCAGCACGCAGCCGGTCATGAGGTGAGTGGCAGTGATAGAGCAGAGAGTGCCCTCATTGGAGATCTGCGCAGTCAGGGTATTCCTGTCTATACGGAGCAGGATGGTTCACATCTTCCCGCAGATCTGGATCTTTTTGTGTATTCCGAGGCTATTCCCCGCACTGCACCCGAACGGCTCTGTGCGGCAGAAAGGGGTGTAAAACAAGTTTCTTATTTTGAGGCGTTGGGAGAACTCTCTGCAGATGCACGTGTGATTGCAGTCTGCGGAACGCATGGCAAATCTTCTACTACTGCTATGGCTGGACGTGTGCTCATACAGGCAGGTCTGGATCCCACGATCATCGTGGGTACCAAACTGCACGAACTGCAGGGGCGTAA
>PFDR01000004.1 GCA_002772545.1 Candidatus Peregrinibacteria bacterium CG10_big_fil_rev_8_21_14_0_10_49_10
TCTGAGAATCCATCAGAAACAACCGATGATTGAGGAGTTCCTACGAGGCGAGTGATCTGTGTTTCAGCCTGCAAAAATGTCCACTTTACCAAAAATACTTTCGGTACGTAAGATCCTGAGTTCTTTATCAAAGGGACAAATTGTTCTTTTGTTTCTTATGTGGAATACTTGTAGGTTGCATCCTTATATCCCTGTATCCTTAGTAGTCAAACAATTCTTCGGAGGCAAAAAACCTCTTAATTTCTACCTCTGCTGCTTCTGCGCTATCGGAAGCATGTGCGATGTTACACATTTTATTCTTGCCTTCCTCCTTACTCCCCCACTGCTCGCGAATGGTTCCGGGAGGTGCCTGCAGACAATCGGTAACACCGAGCATGCCGCGCATTTTTTCAATAATACCCTCCCCCTCGAGTACGAGTGCAATAACGGGTGTGCTTTTCATAAATTCCTCGACATCGGGGTAGAAAGGAAATTTGGCGATGTGCGCGTAATGTTCAGCAAGAATCTCCGGTGTGAGCTGGGTCATTTTGCAACCGCGAATGGTGAACCCGGCCTCTTCAAAGCGTGCTATGACCTTACCGCAGAGCTTTTGGCTCACGGCATCGGGCTTGAGGAGAATGAGGGTGCGTTCCATACTGTGGCGACATGGTAGTGAAAACTGCGACGAAGACAAAACAGAAACAGAAAAAAATGGTCTGAAGTAGTGCCGGGGAATGGCACAGGATACTTCGGGCCGTGTCGTAAGACGCCCTCTCTTCGATTGGGTCCTAGCATTCGCAAGACCTGTAAGCCAAAACTTTTCACCAACGAAAGACTTAGAGTAAGGAGAGAGGAGGAGAAGTATAAAACTTGCGTACGGAACCGGCAATCTATCCGATCAATTTTTCCAATGCACCCGCGTTGTCTTCTTTCCCTATAACAACCAACCGGAAGTTCTCTGCTGTAAGCAAGCGTGCAGCAAGCACATTGACTTGCTCCTTTGTGACCGCATCAAATTTCTGGAGATACGCATCGGTATCAAACATGTTGGGATACAGAAGCTTCTGCTTACCAAAGAAATGCGCCCGCTCTTCACTATCTTCCAAAGAGAGGGTGAACTTTCCACGCAGGAAGTCCTTGGCACGCTGCAGTTCATCCTCCAAAATTCCCTCTTTGGCACACGTAAGGTACTCCTGCACAATAAGCGATATGGCTTCGTGCAGGCGCGACTGGTCCACACCCGCCCGGGTGGAAAGTGACCCGGCGTCGAGGTAGCTGTCTGTATCGGATGAGATGTAGTAACAGAGCCCCTTGGCTTCGCGGATGTTGAGGAACATACGGGAACTCATGTTGCCTCCAAGAATAATGGCCAACAACTTTGCTGCACAGTGATCCGCATCCAGTGCGCTTACAGAGGGCACACCGAGAACCAGATGTGACTGCTCCGTTTTCTTGGAACGCAGAAACACTTTCTCTGCTCCATACGACTCCAGTGGAAGAAATTCCCGCTTCTTTGCGCCATGCATAGCTCCAAAGAACTGCTGCGAAAGTTCCATGGACCGTGAATGGTCAATGTTACCGGCAAATACGGCAACACAGTTATCGGGGGTGTAGAAACTTTCCTTGTGTAACTGAAAATCATTCTGTTTTACACGGAGTATCACCTTTTCCTGACCTATGGTATCCCATCCAAGAGGGTGATTGCCAAAGAGGAGTTCTTCAAAATCCCAACCTGCCCGGTACATGGGCGTATCCTGATACATACGCTCCTCTTCTATAATGACGCCCCGCTCCTTCTCAATTTCTTCCTGGGGAAAGGCAGCATGCAGAAGCATGTCGCTGAGTACATCGCAGGCAAGCTCGGTGTGCTCTGCAGCCACTTTAACATAGTAGCCTGCATATTCTTTTCCGGTAAAAGCATTAAAGTCTCCTCCTCTGCCGTCTATAGCCATGCTCACCTCTTTGGTACTGGCATACTTCTTGCCCCCTTTAAAGAACATATGTTCTAAAAAGTGACTGATGCCACGCTCACTTTCCTCTTCGTACCGGGAACCGGCGCCCGCAAACACCAAAACCGTGACAGAATCCGCTCCTTTGGCAGTTGCAGTAAGTACAGGAAGGCCGGAAGAAAGAGTATCGACTTCGTACATTGCCCCAAGTGTAAACGAGAAATGGCTCATTGATAATGGATAATTGATAGAGAACTGTTTCGTTTCTTGCATGGCGGTTTATCAACTATCAATCCTATGAATAACTGCAGCTTATCCTTGACCCCCCTATAACACTTTCTATACCCTAGCTCGGCTATGCAAGGAAAGACCAAATGGCGCAAACGGCTGAGAACACACGGATTCCTCAAACGCATGAAGACCCGCACAGGTCAGCGTGTTCTGTCGCGTCGCCGCACCAGAGGACGCGCGAAATTGACGGTGCAGAGAGTAGGACAGAAATAGTGTGTAGCTTCACTAGTGTGATTAGCTTAGTTAGCTGAATTAGCTTCTGATTTTTGTCATTGTTCCTTACATCATTTTTCTCTCCGCAAGGAAGAAGACAAACCCTAATCAAGCTAATCTCGCTAGGGAAGCTAGTGCAGCTAGTCTCGCTGATTCCCTTTGGGGAGGCATCCCTGTAGGATAGGAAAGATGATTAAGCATCTGCAGAAACTGACGGCAGTTCTCTTCTTCTCTCTCGGAAGCACCTTTTTTGCTTCCTATCTTCTGCTGCAAAACGGACTCTCTGCCCCGTGGCCGGAGTGGTGGTTAAGTGTGGCGGATTTACCCATGATTCTCTGTGCGCTGCTCTACGGAGGAAGCAGTCTGTACCTCAGCGTGGCGATACCGAAGAAGAAATCTATAGGACTGGCACTTTGTATAGGAATTCCCCTTGCAGCACTGTTTCTGTTTTGTGTGGTACTGAATTACTGGGAAGTGTTTGGATTCCCCGGCGAGGCTGTGAGATAAGACCGGTGAATGTTACTGGTTACTGGTTACTCATTCTGATTCTATGAATGTAACAAGAAACGAGAAACGAGTAACCAGTAACACAGAACAGCTATTACACCTGCTGCCCTCTCCACTCCACTTCTTCGATCCCAACATGCTTGTTTACAAAACGTGCTGCAAGGAAAAGGTAATCACTTAATCGATTCAGGTACACACGCACAGATTCATTCACCTCTTCAAACTCTGCCAGCGCTACCACACACCTCTCTGCACGGCGACACACGGTGCGTGCCTGATGCAACAGAGCTCCGGCAGATGAACCTCCCGGAAGAATAAATACAGTGAGAGAAGAAAGTTGCTCTTCCAGGGCAACACCCTGTTTTTCCAGTTGCTGAATAACGGATGGTTCCAGACGATCAATTTGCGCCGCACTTTCCGGAGGCGTCGCAAGATCTGACCCGATGCAAAAAAGCGTATTCTGGATGGAGGAGAGTATGCTCGCTACTGCTTCCGGCAGTGTGTGATTTGCCAATACCACACCCAGTACAGCATTGAGTTCATCTACCGTTCCCACCGCATGTATGCGGTCCGACTCTTTGGAAACACGCTTCCCACCAAAGAGCCCTGTTGTACCTTTGTCGCCGGTTTTTGTGGAGAGAGAAGGACGTCCCATGAGGGAGAAAGTATAGCATATTGGATCGGGGTCGGGTTCGTACTTCTTTTATTCCTTATGATTCTTTGAATTTGCTCATAGCTAAAAGCTGTCAGCTATAAGCTTTTAGGAAGCAACAAAGGTCGCAAGGATCAAATCCTAAAGAAAGAGCCCGAGCCCTATCACCCAAACACTGCTACAACCTTCCCATGTTCCTTCTTCGCCTCTTCTTCGGTAAGCGTACGATCCGGTGCCCGGTAGGTACAGCGGAATGTGAGCTTGTACGTACTCTCGCCTTCCTTCCCATATAAATCGGCAACTTCTATATGCTCCAAAAGCGCAGATGCCTTTCGCGCTTGCGAAAATGCATCATGCAGAACGCGCTGATGGTCAAAAGGCACTGTTTCGTCATACACCACCGCAGGGAACTGTGAAATGCCGGACGCGATGGTGGGAGCGGAGACCTGCTCCAGGAGTGCTGTAAGATTCAGCAGAGTCACAGCGGTGCCTGCAGGCAAATCGAAACGGGTAGCAATGGTGGGATGCAAGGCAAAGAGACTACCTACCTCTGCATCACCAACAGAAAGAATTGCGCTGCGCCCCGGGTGCTGAGCAGCGTCTGTATGCCTGGCCTGTGCGAGCGAAAGCTGAAATCCTGCCACAGAAAATGCCAGTGCAAGATCCTGTTTTAGCACAAAGAAGCTGGATGCCTTCAGATCAGAAACATGCCGATGTGCACACAGAATACCAAGGGAGAGAAAGCTCTCGTTATGGGAAAGAAATACATTTCCCTGATGGAATGTGCGAAGCACATCATCCACATGCCGCATCTGCTCCGAGGCATACTCCAGAAGCCGGGGGAGCAAGCTCGGCTGCACCAAGCTCAACTCTTCTCCTAAAGGATTTTCTATCTCCACAGCTTTGGTGGGATCCATACCACACCGGGTGAGAAGTTCCGGCCCAAGGAGGGAAAGAGGAAGGAATTCGGAATACTGAGATTCTTTAAGAGAGCGGCGCACCTGCTGTAACCGATGGTCCCGTGCAGGAAGATCTATGGATTCGTGTGGCATGACCGTGTCGATGTTATTAAACCCGTACAAACGCCCAATTTCCTCCGCCAAATCATGAGGGCCACGAATATCTCCCAGACGGTGGAGTGGCGTCTGGACAGTCATCTCTCCCTTTTTCTCTTTCACAGAGAACTCCAGCTTTGTGAGGTAATCCACCATCTGTTTTACAGGGATATCCGTACCGAGCAGACCATTGATGTACTCATCGGAACACGTAATTTTCCGTGGCGTACCATCCTCCCCCCAACTGTCCATAGCAGAAACTATGCGAGCACCGGGAACAAGTTCCAGAAAGAGTTCTACTGCTCTGTAAAATCCCTGCTGCACAATAACGTGGGGAATGCCTTTTTCGTATACCGTAGAAGCATCTGTTCTGTGTCCCGTTCCAATAATAGTCTGACGAACAGAAACCGGATCTATGCTCGCACTGTGCAGAAAAATCCGTCTGGTTCCCTCTTTTGTAGAACTGCGTAAGCCTCCCATAATCCCCAGAAGATCAAAAATACCCTCATCATCACTAATAATGATGGACCTCTCGGGTAGGGCACGTTCTACCGCGTCGAGCGTCACAATGCGTTCACCTTTCTTGCTGCCCCGCATATGAATATCTCCCTTCAGATCATCAGCATCAAAACTATGCAGAGGCATACCAATTTCCATTGTCACATAGTTGGTAATATCAACCGGCAAACTCACTGAGCGCCACCCCGTTGCCTCCAGCCGCCTTATCATCCACTCCGGCGTTGTACCCACATCATCTATTTCCAGAAGACATGCACAATAACGGCTTACAAGTGACTTATCTTCAACACGAATTTTGAATGGGAGTGCTTCCTGTGGAAAGGCAGGAGCTTTATATACCGGCTTTGCCTTCCACTGGGCCACCCCTATTGCCACCAGTTCTCTGGCAAAACCAACATGGGAAAAGAGGTCTGCACGATGCGTAATAGCATGATTATCAATGTAAAACACCGTGTCGGAAAATCCGCAATATTCCCGGAGGGACTTCCCCACAGGAGCTTTTTCTCCCAGGTCCACAATAGGATGTTCACCTCCACTGGAGTCGGGTGGATACAGAGATTCCATTTCCAGCTCTTCTGCGGCGCAAATCATTCCCTCACTTGTTTCCCCCCGAATTTGTACGGTTTCCAGAGTGGCCATTTCCTCCCCATGCCATTTAACCGTTGCTCCCACATGCGCAAATGCAACACACATGCCCTCCCGTAAATTCGTACCACCACACACTACCCTCTTTTTGCCCTTATCTGTTTGTACTGTGCACACAGAAAGACGATCGGCATTGGGGTGTTTTGCGATGGAAAGAACGTTGCCTACGCAGCAGTGCTCTAATAGCGCACCCTGCTGCTCTACTGCATCTACCTCCGCAATATGTGCGGTAATGACCTCCGCAATTTTCTGCGGATCCTTTTCTTTGAATGTCACGAATGCCGAAAGCCAATCGAGAGAAAGCTTCATAACAGCCGCAGCATACATCACCAATGCAAAAGGACGGAATGAGAAAATCGCAAAACCGGAAGAAACGTGATACTGTGGGCATACTCTTCCCTTTTTATTCTATGTCCAAAAAAAGTAAGACAGGCAGTGCACTTTCTCTCTACGGCGTTGTGAACTGGACTGTGTGCCTTATTCTGTTTGTCGTCATGCTCATTTCGCTGAAAGGAGCATACATTCTGCATGCAGAACTTGGCCGCATAGCCTTTGGTAGTTCCAACTCGTCATTCTCCCTGCTGGCTGCAGCTATTTGTACCGCACTCTGGAGCAAGTCTCTGCGTCGCTGCATGTGTTGCTGCGGAGAAAAGAAGTGAAGCTCCACGCCCTTACGGGCATGGCATCTTCCTCACTTCGCTGCTCTGCAGCGCGAAACCCTGTACCGAACGCTCTATAAATTGAGGAGGAACCAACGAACCATTCATTCCCGGCCTAACGGCCGGGGCGTTCTGGTACACGGGTAAATAAGGACGTATGAGTTGAAAAATCGTGAAATATATCTCGGATTTCAAGCCGCGGTAGTTTACTATCTCCTCTGCAAACGGAGGGATGGCCGACCCCACAGTAACTGCTTCGCAGTACTGTAGGGCAAAGTGGTCGTCTCACTGAATCATTTCTATTATCATGCATATACGGAGGGATGGCCGAGTGGTCGATGGCGCACGCTTGGAGTGCGTGTAACCTCGCAAGAGGTTCCAGGGTTCGAATCCCTGTCCCTCCGCCAAAGTTGAATTCGAGATGAACAAGGAATCCTGAGCTTGTTGAAGGACAACGAAGCAAATCGCAAGATACTGTGTGCCGGGACGTTCGCCATAGCGAACGGAGCAGTACTATACTCACAAAGAGGATTGCTAGATTTGAAACAAGCCCGAGCCCAAACCCGATATGCCCACAGCTCTCATCGTCCACGGCATGTACGGTCACCCCGGAGAAAACTGGTTTCCGTGGCTAAAAACGGAATTGGAAGGAAAGGGATGGAGAGTGCATATTCCTCAATTTCCTACAAAAGATGATCTGAATCCGGAGGATTGGTGGAGTGCACTTGCACCGTATGAAGGAAAAATAGATGAAAATACAACCGTCATTGGTCATAGCCTTGGTGTGGCATTTCTCTTAAAAGTGATAGAGAAGCACCCCGTACACTCAGCTTTTTTCATAGCACCGGCATGGGGCATTACCGGCAATGAGTTTGACCCCATTATAGGGCCCATAGCGAATCAGCATTTTGATTGGGAACTCATTCGCAAAAACTGTCCTACCTTCACCATTTTTCACTCTAATAATGATCCCTACATCCCACTCAGACAGGCAGAAAAGTTAGCAGGGCATCTTGGAGCAGAAGTAGAAGTAATAGAAGGGGCAGGACACTTTAATGAAACAGCTGGGTATACGGAGATCCCGTTGTTATTTGAGCACATAACAAAAACAAAATGACATCTATAGTATTTTTTGCTACGAGGGGTACGCTCAGCACATATGGCAATAGAAGTCATAGTAGAACGAAAAAAAGTATTCCCAAATCAACAATTAGATGATCTGTCTGTGGCGCTGTCATTCCTCATGGAAGGAGTAAGTATTGAATGCGCTTCTATTATGACAAATGAGAATCCAGAACACATCACAATCCGGTTTCCTACTCTCGCATTACAGGATGGCACTATTGTGCATACACATAACGGAGTAACCTCCTCTGCAACTATTGCGAAAATCCGAAAAGAAGTAGAAGGAATCGTATCCATAACCAATGGAGAACCTGCACCAAGCCAAAAAATAGCCAAAACTGCGCTACAGAGTTGCACCCCTCTCTTCCGGCTCATAGAAGCGTAATTCTAGCGCATCGTAGATGTCCTTTTCTTCTTTGCTAGCTACAACTTTTTCACCTTTAAAAAGCCCATATTCGCTGAGTTTTAATCCTTTTTTTATAGCCACCTTCCTCATTAAAATATTGTGTTCTTTGCTGCCGGTAAAGTAGAGGAGGGCAGAACCCCATTGATCTTTTTTTACGAAACGGACATCTACCCGTAGACCATTTTTGAGGTCAAACGAAAGCTTCTTGTCTCCGTGTGCCACAACATCCCGCACGAGAGAAAGTGTGGAAATGGCAGTAGAGACCTCCTCCGGTTTTTTGGTGACAACGAGGATGTCTATGTCCCCCACTGTTTCTTTTTCCCGCCGGTACGATCCCGCAACTTCCAGACGTTCCACTCCTTTTACTTTTGCAATCGCCTTTCGTAAATGTTCCACATCTTTTTGTATCTCCTTACGGGTAAAGCGCTTGTTCCGCTCTTTTACGCGTTTTGCGTTCTGCAAAATCTTCTGTTCCATCTCTTGAGACATACGTGGAAGATGGCGCAATTTGCCCGATTCTGCAGCTTGAATGAGCTCTGCAACGGTTGTAATACCCAGTTCCTGCTGTATCTGGCGCACGCGCTTTGGGCCGAGGTCTTCTATGTCCATAAGTTCAGGGGAAATTCCCCCCTGTGTGCGTTGAAGTTTGGCAAGGAACACAATTTCGCCGGTTTTTAAATACTCAACAATCTTTGCCGCTATGGCATCACCGATGGCAGGGAGTTTTTTGAGTTCCTTTTCGTCACCATAGGTGGAAACATCTTTGGGTAATTCTTCTATCACCTGCGCGGCTCTTCTGTAAGCTGCAGGCTTAAAAGCCACCTTTTGCTCTTGGAGCAGGGCGGCAATTTGCCGAAGTTGGTCTGCGATGGCTTTGTTATTGGACACATATATAGCATAGCGAAAGGATGTCATCCTGAGGAGCCCGAAGGGCGTCTCGAAGGATGTCATCCTGCCTGCCGGCCGTAGTCCTCAGGACAAAGGCTGGAGCGTAGCCGAAGGATACACACCTTGCTCTTCAAAATTGTATCCAGCCCACCATTGGTGGACTGGATACGGAAAAATGAGGGATGGTCAGCAGAGCAATGCTGCTGAGAATGCAACTGCTATATTGCTTGCACAAAAGAACGCGCAAGCAACCACAGTGTGAGCAACAGCAATACGCCGTCGCTCCCCACCAAATAAATTGGTACACCGGGCCATCAATAGCCCGGCATTCACGTACTGGGGAATCAAGATGACTCCCACAGTAATAACAGCAAAAATTCCGATCCCCATCTTCACCTCCTTAAATGGAGTGTGCTCTTCCAAAATGACACGCAAAGCGTGCGCTTTCCCAAAAATTGGGTAGGCGAAGAGCAAGGTATATACAAAATTGTGATGTAAAGGAGCAAGGTATCCTCTATTTACTAGTATATTATATAATATTTAATAATAATGTCAAATACAGAAACTCCTTACAGTCTGTTATGGAACCTGAATACGCATGTTGCTCTCCCATAAAAGAGAAAAAGTGTATCCTCCGGCTTTGGGTGACCGGAGGATACAAAATGAGGCATCAGGCAGATCGCATAAGGGGATGGTCTCTCGGAGGCCAGAAAAAGATGGTGGCAAGCACTTCGTGCTCATTGACCATGTGCTCTGGCATTTTACTAATGCTCATCTCGGGAGCACTACACCAGGGACATGTCCATCTTCTACAGTCCGTAGATTGCCCACTATCGGACTCTCTACGTGCCTTCTGGTCCGTAGTCTTTGTCCCCTGCATGCAAACCTCCCTGAAAAAAGAGAAACGAACGCTTTCCAGATTTCCCGGCGGGAGCTGGAAGAGCAACATACATACAAAATGCTGTAAAAGATCAAAGGTACATATGTTGCTATTCCCATAGAAGAAGAAAAAGTTGTGCCCGGTCCATCTCGTAAGAGATAGACCGGGCAAGGGAGGCATCAGCTCGCAGCCAAAGATACAATGTCCTTCAGTCTTGGATCATTGGCTTGCACAGCTTTGGACACATTATTTGTGCCCAAAACTGCCCTCATTTGAGCAGTATCAGAAAGCTTTGAGGCTTCATTTGGTGCCCTCTTGGCTTCCTTTTCTGCCTTTCTCTTCCTCCTTCTGTCGCTTCGAGATGCCATGCAATCCTCCCTTTAAAAAAATATACAAACACTCTTCTTCGAAATGGGACTATCCCACCTCAGGGTAAAAGAAGAGCAACATACGTACATTGCTGTGCTGTAAATGAACAAAGAGAAAAAGGGTGGCACGAATCCAATGGACAATATAAACTATCTATAATATTTGTCAACCAAGTTGTACCATTACAGAGTGACATATCTGTGTAAAAGAATAGGAAGGGTACAGGGAATCGTCAAACAAATTGTCCTACAATCAAACCTCTTAGAAATAGAGGAACATATTCTTGATATAGTGCAAACTCCGGGTACTATTGTCACCGTTCTTTGAAGAACTCTAGTACAAAGAAAAGAGGAAAGCGCTTAAGAAATGGAGCACCTTCCTCTCTTCTGTGTTCCAATTTTATAACCTGGTTGAAAGGAGGTGATAAGTATGTCGAGAAAAAATCGTGGAAAGGATCAAGATACTCACAAAAGTTCTGGGCGTCACTCCGTGGGTAAGCGCATCCGGGCGAACCTTGCCCGTAATAAAGCGGAAGAGGAAGATCGGCGCAAAAAAGCCCTGAGAGAAGCCAAGAAAAAGGGTGATACAGCCGGTATCCGCGCAATAAAGAGGGGCTACTACTAGTTCATTGGAACGAAGAGGCCAACTCCGGGTCAGTCACCATACTGATCCGGAGTTTTTTCTTGCTTGTTGTTTGTTGCTGGTTGCTCTTTGGCAAAAACAACCTTCGTGTAACAAGCAACCAGCAACAAGTAACACAAGACTCAAGTCCCCTCTTCCCAAGAAGCCAAATACTTTACTTGTTCCCACCTTCGCACTTCGTGCTTCGGTGGGCAGGCCGGCGTGAAAGCCCTATGTGCCCTCTTCCCAAGAGGATAAGTATTTTATTTGTTCCGGTGTGAGTTCGTCTTTGGAAAGTCCCATGGCCTTGAGTTGCAGATGTGCAATAAAGTCGTCTATCTCAGGGGGAAGGGTAATGACTTCGTTAGGGAGAGCTCCCTTATGTTGTACGAGATACTCACAGGCAAGTGCCTGCCCGCAGAAGGAGAGGCTCATGACTTCGCTCGGGTGACCTTCTGCTGAAGCAAGGTTCACCAGACGTCCTTCTCCTGCTATGTAGAGCACACGGCCATCTTTGAGGAGATATTCATCCAGATAGTGACGCACGCGTCGCTTGCGTTTGGCCATGGCTTCCAAACCTTCCAGATCTATCTCGTTATCGAAGTGGCCGGAGTTGCAGAGTACGGCCGTATCCTTCATCTGCTCCATGTGTTCTGTACGGATAACGTGGATGTTTCCCGTGACGGTAATAAAAATGTCTCCGAGAGGGGCGGCGTCTTCCATGCGCATAACGTAGTGACCGTCCATGGCGGCCTGTAAGCCGCAGAAGGCATCGACTTCGGTCACTATCACCTTTGCTCCCAGTCCCTTGGCTCGCATGGCAACGCCTTTACCGCAGCTTCCGTAACCAAGGACCACCAGAGTTTTCCCGGCTATGAGGATGTTCGTGGAACGGAGAATGCCATCCAGTGTGGACTGGCCTGTGCCGTAGTAGTTATCCATGAGGTGCTTGGTCTTGTTATCGTTCACAGCGATCATGGGCATTTTGAGTGCACTGTCTTTCACCATGGCACGGAGGCGAATAATGCCGGTAGTTGTTTCTTCACAGCCGCCTATCACCTTTTCGAGCAGTGCAGGATGCTTCTGGTGTATTTCTGTTACGAGATCGCAACCGTCGTCTATGGTGATATCCGGTTCTGTTTCTATAACGGCCGTGAGAAACTTGTAGTAGTCTTCGTTACTCTCTCCTTTGTACGCCCACAAAAGAACGTTCTCCTCTTCCGCAAGAGCGGCGGCGACATCATCTTGTGTACTTAAGGGGTTGCAGCCTGTAATGGCAACCTTCGCTCCTCCGGCAGTAAACGTGCGAACCAGCACACCGGTTTCTTTGGTCACATGCAGAGCCATGCCGATGGTGAGACCTTTGAATGGCTGCTCTTTTTCAAAACGCTTACGCACCTCCAGTAGTGCGGCCATGCGCTTTTCGGCAACCTCCAGATTCAGGCGGCCCTGCTCGGCGAGAGAAGGATTTTTTACGTAGGACATGCGGAGGAAGCGTAGGGAAACCCTTCAAAGCAATCAAGGTAATCAACGCAATAAACAATTTGTACCCTGCACCCACGAAGGGGTGCAGCTCACAAAAATTACAAGAAGCCGCACCCCTTCGTGGGTGCGGCGAAATGGCAAATTTTCTAAGCTGCAAAGCAAAACCCTGCGTAACGCTCTGCCGAACAATAGAGCAATATAACAATGTAACCATTCCCAACCTACAAGGACAAATTCTCTCCATAGGTTTCAAGAACCCTCTCCTTCAACTCATCTATATCCAGATTCTCAATGAGTGTCCCCTCCTGTTCCACAGCGTACGACCCCATAGCCGCCCCCAACCTTCCTGCATGGGTAAGAGACCACCCCTGCGCAAGCCCGGTAAGTAAACCTGCACGGAGCGCATCGCCTGCTCCTGTGGGATTGACGACCCTGTCTGCTTTGCAGGCAGGAATAACAATATTGTCTTCCTGGGTAAAGATTTCCAGACCATCCTCTCCCCGTGTTATAACAATGAGAGGAACTTTTGTAAGGAGATCTCCTTCCGTCGTATTGAGACGGTCGGTAAGCACACTCCATTCATATGCATTGGCAATGACGGCTTCGCTGCATTCTATTGCCCGTAGCAGTGCATCTTCCCCAAAGGACATCACCTGCTGTCCGGGGTCGAAAAAAGCTTTTATGCCGTATGCATGGCACCACTCCAGTGCCTGCATCATCAACGTGGCATCCCGGGGACTCACAATGGCGTATGAAACATCATCACAATCTTGCGAGAGGTCCGGCCACTCTCCCTTGGCGTCCGCTCCGGGATGGTAAAACGTAATCTGATGCTCCTCACTGTCCGTACCGATGATTGCCGTAGCTGTAAACGCATCATCTACTTTTTGAATGTATTTGGTAGATATTCTCCGCTCTTCTAAAAGGGCAAGATATGCGCCGCCATCGCTCCCCACCGTAGAAACCAGCAAAGGATTCTGTCCGAGCAACTGTAGGCTCCATGCAATGTTTGCACCTGTGCCTCCGTGATGCCTGGCAAAGTGCGAAGCAAGATACCCCACGGAGAGCGTGTCGAGTGCGCCCGGATCTATGGCATCGGGGAACGATCCGTCATGTGTGAGGAGGAGATCGTATGCAACGGAGCCGGTCACAAGTATTCTCATAGCGTAGAAGAGAATGTACTGATCTTAATTCGCATATTCTCGCCCTGAGCCTGCCGAAGAGTGACAAGAATACGGCGCGTGAATATATGGTACATGTTTTGTCGTTTTGCACCCACCCTGTTCGCTGCACCTACGAAGAGGTGCAGCTCATAAAATTGTAGGGCAGACGCATCCCTCCGTGGGTGCGGCTGCCAATAACTGTGGCAAAAACCTCTTCTTTCGTATGACACCCCCATACATGCCTAGTAGACTATGCCCGATGAATCTCGCAGTGGTTGGCACCGGCTACGTCGGCCTTGTTTCGGCAGCTTGCTTTGCGGAGTTGGGTCACACGGTGGTGGGCGTGGATATTGATGAAGAAAAAGTTAAAAAATTGAAGAAGGGCATATGCACCATTTATGAACCCGGATTGGAGGAACTTCTCCAGCGTGGCTTGCAAACAGGCCGACTTTCTTTCACCACTGACCTACTGGAAGCACTTCCGGACGCCAAGATGATTTTTAGTGCCGTAGCCACTCCGCCAAATAAAGATTATTCCGCTGACCTGAATGCGGTCTTCACCGTGGCAGAAACAGTGGCAGAGAACATAGACCATAGCATCGTGTTCGTGAATAAGTCGACTGTGCCTGTGGGAACAGGAAGGCAGTGCGAAGAGAGAATGAAAAAGATTGTGGAAAAGCGGGGTCTGGATGTGCACATTCCCGTTATTTCGAATCCGGAATTCCTGCGGGAAGGGTGCGCCGTGCAGGATACTCTCCAGCCCGACCGCATAGTGGTGGGTATCAACGGAAACGTACAGGCAACTGAATTTATGGAAGAACTGTATCAACCACTCACGCGTGTTGGAAAACCGCTGCTTTGCATGGAACGTGAGAGCGCGGAAATGGTGAAGTACGCCAGCAACGCGTTCCTGGCGACAAAGATTTCTTTCATCAATATGCTCTCTGAACTGTGTGAAAAGACAGGAGGAAACATCCGGGATATTGCAAAAGGCATGGGCCTGGATGACCGCATAGGACCGCGCTTTCTGCATGCAGGCATTGGATATGGCGGCAGCTGTTTTCCGAAGGACGTCAAAGCGCTCATGGCACTGAGTAAGGAGACAGGAATTCCCCTGCCCATTGTAGAAGCAACGCATAAAACGAACGACCACCAGCGCAAACGATTCTTTGAAAAGTTTCTCTCTGTGCTTCCGGAAAAGGCAACCGTGGCTGTGTGGGGTCTCAGCTTCAAACCCAAGACCGATGACATGCGTGAGGCACCCAGTTTGGATCTTATCCCCGTGCTGGTAGATGCCGGGCACACTGTGCGTGCACATGATCCTGTGGCCATGGAGAATGCAAAAAAAATTCTTCCGCAGATCACCTACACCGATGCACCTCTTGCAGCCGCAGAGGAAGCAGATGCCATTATAGTACTTACCGAGTGGGATACCTTTAGGGGTATAGATCTCAGTGCACTAAAGGCCACAATGAAAGGGCGATATCTTTTTGACGGCCGCAACATCTACGAACCGGAAGAGGTGCGGAATGCGGGACTGACGTATGTTGGTATAGGCATAAACTAGCCCTTACAAGTAACTGACCACTGACCGCTTCTCCTTAACTCTGTATACTACCACCTACTCATGAAAATCCTTCTCACGGGTTCCGCCGGTTTCATAGGAATGCACACCGCAAAGGCACTGCTGGAACGGGGTGACACCGTGATAGGGTTCGATAACTTTAATGACTACTACGACCCCACTCTTAAAGAAAAGCGGAACGAGATGTTGGAGAACTACGACAACTTCACACTGATACGTGGAGACCTGAAGGACAAGGGAGCTTTGGAAAAAGCATTTGATGCACTGGGGTCCGGAAAGGATACCCGTGTGTGCCACCTAGCAGCACAGGCAGGTGTGCGCCATTCCATAGAAAACCCTGACATCTTTATGACCGATAACATTGAGGGATTCGCCAACATCATTGAACTCTGCAAAGACCGGGAAGTGGGCGGACTTATCTACGCCAGCAGCAGCTCCGTGTACGGCGACAGTGATGTATCACCTTTGAGTGAAGAGCAAAACACAGATGCGCAGGCTTCGCTGTACGGTATGACCAAGAAGGCAAATGAATTACAGGCAAGTGTGTACCACAGTTTGTACGGTCTCCCCTGTACGGGTCTCCGTTTCTTTACCGTCTACGGACCCTGGGGCAGGCCAGACATGGCGCTCTATCTGTTTACCAATTGGATAGTACATGGAGAAACTATGAAAATTTTTGGTGAAGGAAAAATGCGCCGGGACTTTACGTACATAGATGATATTGTCTCCGGAGTGGTTGCTTCACTGGACAAAAACTATCCATTGGAAATTTTTAACCTCGGCGGAGACAAGACCGAAGAACTCATGGACTACGTGAAGATTATTGAAGAGTGCCTTGGGAAAGAGGGGGAGAAATCTTTCCTTCCTATGCAACCGGGTGACGTAGTGCAGACTTCTGCCAATGTGAATAAAGCGCGAAAGATGCTCGGGTACGACCCCAAAACGCAGATACAGGATGGCGTTCCGAGGTTTATAGAGTGGTACAAGGAATACTACAACATAAAGTAAGGGCAAGTTCTGTTCGACCTCATCCCGCCGCTGCGCAAAGCTAGCGGCGCCCTTCTCCTGCTACGCAGGAGAAGGAATTCCCGCCCATAGGCGGGAAAGGATGAGGTCGAACAAGCTAACGGAATATTATCCCAACCATTTCTCCCGCACCCACACCTCGGGTTCAAACTGCAGAACTTTCCAACCACTCCTGTTCCATTCAGGACATTCTGTTAAACACACCACTGCACCGGCTTCTTCCAGAAGACCGGGAAGGAAGGCGCGAACAGGATACGGACTCTCGTACTGCCACTGATGCCCGAACGACCCTTCTACGAGTAACGTGCCCTGCATGGCAGTATCCGAGAGAGACCGAATGACTTCCCGGGCAATAACGGGGCGGGGTCCTTCGAATGCGGAAACAGACAAATGCATTCCTACGATCGCAGTGAAAAAAAGCGTCATACGCGGAAAGGTGATGACCTTCGGTCGTGCTGTAACTCCCGCTACGAAGAGTGGCAAAAAGAGCACGGCGTAGTAGTCGTACCGGGAAAGCGCAATGTAGGCACACACAAGAAAGAATGACGTTATGAGCTCCCATCGTCGGGATGCAAACATACCCCATGTGCCAAATAGACTGAGGAACACGCTCCCGCCTATAAGCCAGAGACGACCCGTTGCCATCAACCGATTGGGCAGTGAGGAATGGAGATCCCGACTGCTATGCACCACCATACTCGCAGGAATGAGAGGATTCACCAGTGTGTACAGCGCCAGCAGGATGATGGGCGCACCAAGGTACAAACCAATTTGCGTGCGCGAGATCCCCTGCCGCTGCAGGCAAACGTACGCAAGCGGCAGAAAGAGCACTGCCTGGTAGGCTGTAAAAAGTGAAAAGAGCCAGAAAAGTCCTATGGTCTGCGGAGTAGTTCTGCGCTGTGCCATCCACAGGAACACAAGCGCTTGCAATGCTGTAAGTGGTGCCATCATCACTGTTCCTGCCTGTAAAATGACACCTCCTGAAAATAGCCAGAGTACAGCGAGATCATAACGCCTCTGCACAGGAAGTTCCTTTACCATATCCCACACCAGCCACACCGCCTGCACCATCAGTGTTGCGAACAGGACGCGCACAAAGGTTTCCTGATAATGCCACGCATCGAACTGCGCAAGTACCCAGCGCACAGCGGGCGGATGCGGGTACGGAATGTTTAAGAGGTATTTTGCTTCATCGCTCTGCACACCGCCACCTGCCTGCAGCATGGCAAGTGCAATGGCATAAAGTTCCAAAACGAAAGTTACGAAGAGACGCTGCATGTTGTGCGGGTAAGGGATGGGAGTTGAATGTCAAAACAGCGGAGCGCATCTTTGCCACGGGCATGTGCGCGATGCTGCACTGTAAACTGTGCATGTGTAAGAGATCGGATGGAGAAACCCGAGAGGAGCAGTCCTTCTTCCTCAGCTGTCACTTCCAGTGCTTCCTGCACCTGATGGCGGATACCGGAATCCAGATAGAGCAGACGCTGCGTCCACAAGGCGGACAGCAGAGCTGCGAAGATGAGGACACAAACGATGCCGAAAAGAGGAGGGTGAGATTTGATGGGAGGAGTATAGCTGCTTGTCTATGAATACGCAGAATGTTACTAGTTACTGGTTACTGGTTGCTTGTTTTGATCTACAAACTTAACGAGCAACCAGTAACCAGTAACGGGCAACTAAGAAAATCAGCCCTCACGTAACAAAGAACTGATCAGCTCTTCCACGTAAACGCCCTATTCATTGTGTAATTCCAAATAACTCCCGTAAAGGCACCTACCACCACACTCAATATTCTGGCAAACCCGTAGGAGAACAGGAAGGCGCTCACCGCATAGTTGGCAAGAGCGCCAAAGAGGCACGCACCGTTGAATTTAAAAAATCCTATAACCGCAGAGCGCCCCGTAAGTTTGGTATGTGCAAACGTCCAGGAATTATTCAGGAGGAAGTTAAAGATGATAGCTGTTTCTATGGCACCGGCGACGGCAAAGGAAAATTGCTCAAAAGAAGTCAGTACGTTCCTGGCAAAAAGTAGTGAAAAAAGGAGGAATGCGGAGAGGTGTACTACTATGCCCAGCGACCCAACAATGCAGTACTTTACGAACATGAGTGGCACATATCTTCCAAAAGAAACATCGTAGAGGTACTCCAAAAATTCAATCTGTACACGGCGGGAGAGTTTGCTCTCGCCGTGCAAACGCTTCCCAAAAACAAAAGGAAGCTCCTGTACCGGTGTGTCTTTGGGAACATGTACCAGGAGATCCAGAAGGATTTTAAATCCTTTGGGATTCAGTGTGGGAAGAATACCTTCAAGAGTCAGACGATTGATGGCAAAGAACCCGCTCATGGGATCCTTCACTTTGACCTTACAGAGAACAATAGCCATTTTTGTGGCCATGCGACTCATAATATGCCGACGTTCATCCCACTCCCCCACACTGCCTCCTTTCACATACCGTGAACCGATACCGATACCACCGTTGGCTCTCACAGATTCATAGAGTTTGGGCAGCAAAGCACAGTCATGTTGGCCATCGGCATCCATGACACCCAGTACATCTCCTTTCGCCGCAAGAAATCCTTCCATAACGGCCGAAGAGAGTCCGCGACGTCCCACGCGACGAATCACATGCAGGTCATTTCTGTTTTGTGCAAGATCTCGTGCAATACGCCAGGTTTCATCCGGAGAATCATCATCTACGATAATGATTTCATGCGGAATGTCTCCAAGGGCTGCCCGGATGCTCTGTATGAGTTCCGGAATGTTCCTTGCTTCGTTAAATGTTGGCAGAATAAGGGAAAACATCGGGACTTAAGACTAGGTGAAACAGGCTAAAAGCGCTACCATCTTGTCTAGATGAAAATCCTTGTAACCGGCGCTTCCGGCACCATCGGCACACGCCTTTGTGAGCTCCTTTTACAGGATGGGGAAGATGTGATTGGTGTGGACCGCGTGCCGAATGCCTGGCTTTCCAACGTTGATGCCATTACGAAGCAGATTGATCTTCTGCATTCAGAAGAGATGGAAGCACTACCCAATGACATCGATATCATCGTTCACCTTGCTGCGAATGCGCGTGTGTATGAATTGGTGGAACATCCCGGCCGGGCATTGGAAAATATGGTTACCACTTTTCATGTTCTGGAATTTGCCCGGAAGCATGACATTAAAAAAATTATTTTCTCTTCTTCCCGTGAAGTATACGGAAACCGAAAGGCCGACAGATACACCGAAGATATGGCGCACATCGAAGAATGTGAGAGCCCGTACACCGCAAGCAAAATTGCAGGCGAAGCCCTTGTAGAGGCATACAGGCGTTGTTACGACATCGACAATATTATCCTTCGATTCTCCAATGTGTATGGTATGTACGATAATTCTGTGCGTGTAGTACCACTGTTCTTTCGACAGACACGCGCCAATGAAAAACTGACGGTTTTTGGAAAAGAGAAATGCCTGGACTTTACCTATATCGACGACACCGTTTCTGGTATTCGTAAGGCAATGGAAAAGTTTGATGATGCAAAGAACGAAGTGTACAACATTGCCTTTGGGGAAGGCACAACCATCGTACGACTTGCGGAACGAATGAAAGAACTTACAGGAAGCACATCGGATATGAACGTGCAGAAATCCCGGCGTGGCGAAGTAACCAACTACATTGCAAATATTGAAAAAGCGCACAAAGCCTTTGGCTATGAGCCAACTGTTTCGTTTGAAGAAGGAATAGAAAAAACGGTGAAGTGGTACAAAGAAAACACAGAATCCTAAATTCGGACTACTTCTTCTCTTCGTGATACACACGCTCTGCATTCACCTCCCAAATGTTTCTGTTCTTTGCTGAACCAGCCACAATGTTATCCACCGCAGTCATAGCAGTAAGCATACTGTGATCCTGGTTGTTGTAACGATGCATGCCGTTACGACCCACCAGGAAAAGATTGGGAACAGTCAGCGTAAAATCGCGGATGGTATCCAGTTCATCATATGTGCCAAAGTATGCAGGATACGCCTTGGGCATGCGCAAAATACAGGAGTCCAGTACATCCTGCCTGCGTGCAAAACCAATCCGTTCCATTTCAGCCATACCCATGGCTGCCATTTCGTCGTCCGGCTTCTCCCAGAGCTCATCGCCTTCATTCACAAAGTATTCCAGGCCTATCCAAACAGTATTTTTTCGGTCATCCACCATGTAGGGACTCCAGTTGTTAAATATTTGGATGCGCCCCACACGCACGCTGCCTTCCTGCACGTAAATCCAGTTGTCGGGAACCATGGAAGCCGGCTTCTTGCCTTTCTCTTCCACATGCAACTCTTTCAGAAGCAATCCTACTGTTAAGAAATCACGGTAAATGAGTCCACCTGCCACACGTAAAACATCCGCCGGAGGCGCCGGGTCCATACACTTCATCAGATGTTTTATGGGCATGGTAGAAAAGAAGTAATCACAGGCTATCTCTTCACGGGTACCTGTTTTAACATCTTCAAGAATCACCGAAGTAATGCGGGAGCCTGTACTCCCGTCTGACTGCTGATCACTGACCACTGCCCGCTGACCACTGCCCGCTGTAACGCCCGACCATTTCACTCCCACCACCTTCTGTTTCATGCGCACTTCCCCGCCACATGCCTGTACCTGCTCAGAAACTTTTTCCCACATGTGACCCGGACCGAATTTAGGGTAGTAGAAGCGCGTGATAAGGCTCGTCTCCCGTTCCTCTTGAGCCTTCTTAAAGTCGCTGCTGAGGAGATCTTTTATGGCATGCACTACTGCGCGCTTCAGGGAAAGGCCTTTGATGCGTTGTGCCCCCCAGTCTGCTTTTATTTTACCGCAGGGAATCCCCCACACCTTCTCGGTATAGTCTTTAAAAAAGGTTTCGTACAATCTCTTTCCGAAACGGTTCACGAAGAACGCATCCAGGTACAATTCGTCCTTCCGCGGAAACATCTGTGACTTCATGTACGAAAGTCCTATGAGGAACGTATTGAGAAACCCCAGACGTCGCGCCACAGTGAGAGTGATACCAATGGGATACGGGAAGAAGTTTTTGCGGTAAAAGATGCGTGATTTTCTGGGGCGCTGAAGCATAACGTCGTGCTCCTGTTCAGGATCCGGGGCGGGTCGCTTTACGGTCGTGCCACTGCTTCCCTCTTCTGCACATTCAGGACACAGAAACTCCACCAGTACCTCGGTTGCATAATCAATTTCGTGACCCAACTCTTCTGTATCTGCCGCAGGAGCACCCTGCAGCGGTAGAATGTTGAACCACCACTTCATTACACGATCACTCTTGGAAAAAAATCGATGCCCCCCTATGTCTATACGATTGCCCTTGTAGTTATAGGTTTGGGCTATACCGCCTATGGCACCCGTTGCTTCACAGACAAGAGGATGGATATCTGTCCGCTTCAGCAGTTCGTACGCCGCAGTAAGACCTGCGGGACCGGCCCCTGCAATAATGGCAATCTTTGGCATTGGGCCTACTGTAAGGGCGATAAGAAATTCATGCTAGTAGATAGAGTGATTCGTTCACTTGTTTTCCCGTTACCCGGTACGTTCTGAAACAGGTAAACGAGCCCACAAGATACGCCTGGTCATTTCCACAACAATCTTTTAATGAAACACAAACCTCTTCCGCATGCCAAAATTCCAAAAAAGCACTATCCAGAGTGTGAGGATCATGGCGAGGAAATGGTGAAGATGCACATATTCCACAAACAGGTACAAAATGATCTCTGTCCACAGCAATCCTCCTACAGTAATACCAATCAGCAGAAGTGCTTCTTTATGGCGGGGATGCCTGCTGGTAAACACCCACAGAACACTTGTAATGTAGTTCCACAAAAATCCCAGAACATATCCGAGAAATGCAGCAAAGAGATAATGCAGATGCAGTGCCTCAGTGAGCACCCCATATGCAACCAAATTCACCACAGCCGAGGACCCGCCTACAAACACATACCGGAAAAACTGAATACGTGCCGAGATGATGGGACCAAAAAACCAATGCTTCATGGAGAAACCGCGTGAAAAGTACAGAGACTATAGGGAAGACCGAATAAGGTTCCAAATCTTTCCTCTCCGGAGGAAGCAAAAGCAGAGGAAGAGAAAATCCGTTGTAAGAGGTACAGCAAAAAAGAATGCATCCAGTAAAAAGACCTGCCTGTACTGCAAATAAAAGTAAAACCATTGGAAGTGCAATGTGGCGAGCACAAGGGGAATCCAGAGCGGATACAGGCGCAGGAGCGGAACGGCCGCAAGAATAAAGCAGAGAATACCGGCCTGCATATAGAAGTGATCCATATGGTCCAGTGGCACATTGAGCCCTATACCAAGGACAGCACCGAGGAAGAGTTCTTTTCTCAGAGGAACAGGCTGACCTCCCTCTTTGGGGTGGAGAAAGACAAACAACCCAAGGAAGACCAGAAGGGGGCTGGTATGCATCAGATTTCCCGGACCCGTAAGTGCGGGATCTGCAAAGTAATAGTTATGCACGGAAAAAAGAATCTGGAGGGAATGTGCAAGATTCAGCAGTATCCGCTCCGGGCCTTGCCATACAGAAAATTGGTTGTATCCGCTATGCGCGCCCACAAGAATCTGCCCCGCCTGCAGATACTGCACAGCAAAGTAGAGAACAGGCAGTCCAAGACTGAGAAGAAGCAGCCGTTTCTTGTGCATGGGTTGCATAGCCAGAAGCAACGGCAGAAGTGCAATGGCAAAGGGCTTGGTAAGAATAGCGAGTGCAAGACACAGACCTGCCACAGCCGGGAACCGGCGAATGCAGGCAATGGAGAGGAGCATAAAACACATGTACGCAGGACCGGTCCAGCCGCGCAAACCTACAAAAAGGATGAACGGCATCATCGAAAGAATACATGCCAGAATCAGTGCGTCTTCTTCTGATGTATACAGTGCTCTTCCGGCAAAAAATGCAGCAAAGGGAATGAGTAGTGCAGCGAGAATCTGAAATTCAATCTGTGAAATGGGAGAGCGTGAAACAAGATGCCACACGGCAGCCAATAGATCTGACCCGTGGAATCCCGGAATACGGAGATCAAGATGCCCGGCTGCAAGAGACTCCGTAAACTTCTGGTAGAAGAAATGGTCGTCCAGAGGATGTGGAGCAGCAAAAGTAAACGAAAGGAGTAAGCCCAGTGTAAGGAGCAGAACTGCTGCACATGGAAGTGACAGGAAAGGACGCAGACGCATGGAACGCATACTACCACCAGCAACCGGAATTTTTGAGGATTAGTGATCGATTTTGCGAAAGCAACGCTATAGTATTTCGCTATGAGCAACAGAGTATGCGTTGTCGGCTTGGGGTACGTAGGTCTTCCGCTCGCACATGGGCTTGCAGAGGCCGGCTATGCCGTCTCCGGAATGGATATCAATGCAAAGCGAATAGAGCAGCTGTGTGCAGGAGTAGATGCCACCGGCGAACTGGAAGAGGATCAACTGAAAGCCGTCTCCATAGACTTCACTACAGATCCCGTATGTATCAAAGATGCAGAAATTGTTATTTTGGCCATTCCCACTCCGGTAGACGCTCAGAACAAACCGGATCTCACACTCCTTAAAACAGCAACAGAAATGGTAGGCAAGCACCTTACAAAGGGTGCCATTGTCGTCTACGAATCTACCGTTTACCCCGGAACAACCGAAGAAATCTGCGGACCGCTTTTGGAGAAAGTCTCCGGCATGAAGTGCGGAGAGGACTTTACACTCGGCTACTCGCCGGAGCGCATAAATCCGGGAGACAAAGAGCACACCGTGCGCAACATCGTAAAGATTGTGGCCGGACAGGATGAGAAAACAACCGACGCACTCTGTGATGTGTATGGTGCGGTTGTGACAGCTGGCATTCACAGAGCCCCCTCCATTCAGGTCGCAGAGATGGCCAAAGCTATAGAGAATGCACAACGTGACTTAAACATCGCCTTTGTGAATGAAATAGCCATGCTCTGCAATAAGATCGGCATTCCCACCAAGGATGTACTGGAAGCCGCAGGGACCAAATGGAACTTCCTCCCCTTTCAGCCCGGACTCGTGGGCGGCCACTGCATAGGTGTGGACCCGTACTACCTTGTAGAGAAGGCTGCGCAGCTTCGAATGGATACACAGGTCATAGCAGCCGGCCGCACAATTAACGACGGCATGGCCAGCTACGTTGCCGCACAGATAGATGCCACTCTCGGGAGTGGAGAGAAGCGGATCCTCATTCTGGGTCTTACATTTAAGGAAAATGTTCCGGATACCAGGAATGCCAAGGCAGGAGCAGTTGCCGAACATTTAACAGACCTTGGCAACAAAGTGGAGGTACATGACGCACAGATTGATGAAAACATGATCCGAGAAATGGGTTTTGTACCGGGCTCACTGGATGGTGGCCCGTACGATGCCATTGCGCTCCTCGTCCCGCATCAGGAATACATCAATGCCACCAAGAACATCATCCATGCAACAGAGAAAGGAGGCGTGATCTATGATCTTAAATCTGTACTTGATAAGAAGGTAGTTGAGGAGAGCGGGAGAAAGTACCTAGCTCTCTAATGTAACACTACATTAGCTGCCCTGATCTATAAAAAAAGCGAAAGTTAATGAAGGTAAAGTGGACATTTTTGCAGGCTGAAACACAGATCACTCG
>PFDR01000050.1:0-3453 GCA_002772545.1 Candidatus Peregrinibacteria bacterium CG10_big_fil_rev_8_21_14_0_10_49_10
TACGAAAAATCACAGCATATCTCAGCTCTACCAAGCGCAAAAGTCCTTATTTCAGCCTGCAAAAATGTCCACATGCCCCAAGATTCTTTTCTTATGTAAGCATTGCTACCCAAAGAAATAAGTTTCTACGAAAAATCGTTCAGATAAAATCTGAATGAAGCTAATCCAGCTAACTAAGCTAAGTAAGCTAAGTAAGCTAATAAAGCTATACAGCTAGCATTCCCGTAGTCTGTAGAGAGCAATACCCGCTGCCACAGAGACGTTCAGCGATTCTTTCTTTCCGTGCATGGGTATTTCTATCTGCACATCACATGCATCCAGAAGTTCCTGTGGCACACCGGTTACCTCGTGCCCGACCAGCAGACAAACCTTCTCAGCCGGTGAGAATGATGCAATGTTGGTTGCCTGCTCTGTGCGTTCCAGAGCTGCTATTTGCCATCCTTCGCTCTTCAGATGCGCGATCACATTTTTCGGTTCATCCTGATGTTCCCAGGGAATCCACTCATCCGCACCCAAAGCCGTTTTTGAAATTTCACGCCGGGGAGGCAAACCCGTGTAACCCGTAAGGTAGATCTTTTCCACGCCAAAGGCATCCGCTGTACGAAAGAACGCTCCCACATTCCACAGAGACCGGATGTTGTGTGCGAGGAGGATAATCTTCCGTTCCATTTACACCAGTTGGCTAAGACTTGCAGCATGCGGATTGGCAAATACTTCCAGTACGTCTCTCTGCATCAACTCCTCTTTGGACACACCGCGACACACGTAACAAATACCGGTTTCGCTCCCCTTTCCAAGGCTAGCCCCCAGTGAATCGGGCTCTTCCCGACGCAGCAGGGCAATGCCTCCCCGGAGCGGACTCTTCTCCAGTGGCTTCTGCTCCTTTACCTCGGCATCCCACACAAAAAAGTCATTTCCCCTCCGTATGTAGGCAACTTCCTTATTCTGATTAAACAGAGAAACAGTAGCCAGAATATGCCCGGGGTCCTTTGAGCCGGGAGAGAAGTACTTGAGTTGCTTCAGCTGTACGTGCGGCAACAGCCGGCGGGCAGCCTGCTCTACGGTGCGTTCTTCGTTATTTACAATGAGCGTATCTATAAATATCTCCACGGCACCTGGTTCTCTTCTGCCTACCGGAAATGGAACAGTTGTTCCAGTAGGGAGGTCTACTTCCATTTTCCTGCCGCTCTGTATCCACCTCTTCAGGGATGCAAAATACGGATCCCCTGCGGATGTGCGTTCCGGGTGCGGCATGAGTGCCACCACGTTCCCCGCCGGGTTACACACGCCTGCTATACCGGCAGTGGAACCGTTTGGTGTAACGGGGAATGCATCGGACACCATTCCTTCTGCATCGCAGTAGGAAAAGGCAATTTGATTGTTCCGTGCCAGTTCTGCGACAAGGTCAGGATCTTTGGACACAAATCTACCTTCCCCATGTGCTATAGGGAGAGCCATCACACCTTCCCAGTCAGAGGTTGCACAACGGTCGCGTGCGCAGGTAGGTGTTATACAGACCCATTCACTTAAAAAACCCACACCTGCCCCCTCTACGGTGTTGCGGGCAAGACTCATCTGCAAACCTTCTCCCAGTGGTATAAGACCGCTTTCCACCAGTATCTGAGCGCCGTTACAGTTGCCAATAATCGGTTTCCCTTTTGCAGCTTCTTCCTGTAAAAAACCAAGGAGCGGATCACGTGCCGCAACCATGCCGGAACGTCCGCGGTCTTCGTAACTGAATCCTCCGGGAAGAAAGTAGCCGTCTACATCCTTAAGCAACGATGTATCATCATTCCAGCGAAAGAAGAGCGGCTGCATACCCGCACGGCGCACCGAACGCAGAGACTCCACTTCGCAATTGTTTCCCGGAAAGGAGAGGATGGCAATGACAGGCAATTTCATGTCCACAGAGTAGCATGAGTGAGGAGTGGATGCGTACCGGTTACTCGTTATTGTTGTTCGTTATTTGTGATTGGTTGTTCGTGAAGATCACCACTATGCATGTGCGAATAACCAACAACCAATCACAAATAACCAATAACGAACAACCAATAACTAATAACCAATAGGCTCACACGGTCATCACCTCCTCCTCTTTTGCCTTCCTGGTTGCCTCCACCTTCTCATTTGCCTTTGCAACGGCATCTTCCAGTTCCTCAAGGAGTGTGTACTTTCGGTCTTCGTCCTTTTCAACCGTCTTAATGCCATCGTGTACATCCTGGCGCTGTTGCCGAATAGAAATGCGAGCTTCTTCAGCCATTTGATGCACAATTTTTACCATCTCCTTCCTCCGCTCTTCTGTCATGGGGGGGAGGTTAATACGAATGACCGAGCCATCATTCACCGGAGAAGTTCCTAAATCGATTTTGTTGAGTGCACTCTCTACCTCCTTCATAATGCTTTTGTCCCACGGCTGAACCACGATAGTCCGTGCATCATCTATGGAAATACCGGCAACGGCACGTAATTCCTGTTTCTGTCCGTATGCCTCCACCATCACATGCTCTACCAATGCGGCATTTGCCCGACCAGTCTGTAACCTGGAGTACTCCTTGTGCAGGTGGTCAAGTACCGTGTTCATCTGCGCCTGAAATTGCTCTATACGTGCATCCATAGGAGAAAAAAGAAAGAGAATAAGGGTGGAGTATTAATCTGAAACGAGTGTTCCTATATCTTTGCCACTCGCTGCTTTGAGGAGATTGCCCTCCGTACCAAAGTTGAATACACGAATAGGAAGTTTCTGATCCATACACAAACTAAAGGCTGCCTGGTCCATTACACGTATACCCTGCGCTATGGCCTGGTCATACGTAAGTGAATCGTAGAGTGTTGCGTCCGGGTGCTCATGGGGATCTTTGTCGTAGACGCCGTCCACATTGGTTGCCTTCAGGAGCGCATCGCACTGCAGCTCAGATGCTCTCAGTGCAGCTGCAGAATCTGTAGTGAAATACGGATTTCCCGTGCCACCTGCGCAAATGACGACTCTCCCCTTCTCCAGATGACGCAATGCTCTGCGACGAATATAAGGCTCAGCCAGCTGCGGCACATTAATAGCAGAGCACACCCGGGTATCTACTCCCAAAGAATCCAATGCAGACTGCAAACCCACACTATTCATAATAGTGGCAAGCATCCCCATGGCATCACTGGCCGTACGCTCTATGCCATTTTCGGTTGTATCGCGCCAGCGCCAAATGTTCCCTCCGCCCACAACCACTACCACCTGAATTCCTTTTTTTGTGACAGACTGAATTTCTTCTGCGACATGTAAAACTGCACTGTGATTTATACCAAAGGCTCCTGCTTTCGAAAGTGCTTCGCCGGAGAGTTTCAGCATTATGCGCTTGTAGCTCATGTTGGATGCTAGTGTAGGTATGTTCCGGCTGTGTGCCAAGTGGAAGGTAACTATTTTGGCATGAATAAGCGCATAGTGAGTGATATAATAGAAGTCAA
>PFDR01000050.1:3473-3640 GCA_002772545.1 Candidatus Peregrinibacteria bacterium CG10_big_fil_rev_8_21_14_0_10_49_10
GTAGCTCAGGTGGATAGAGCGACAGCCTTCTAAGCTGTAGGCCACAGGTTCGAGTCCTGTCCGGGGTACCATTCGACTCGTCCCGCATACGCGGGACTCGCTCATGGTAAACCACGATTTTAAATCGACTCGTCCCGCATACGCGGGACTCGCTCATGGTAAACCAC
>PFDR01000091.1:0-24905 GCA_002772545.1 Candidatus Peregrinibacteria bacterium CG10_big_fil_rev_8_21_14_0_10_49_10
TATGCGAGAATGTAGACCTTTCTCCTGTAAATACCGAGCGATTTAGCATGCCACTCATGCTCGGCAAGCGCAGCAAGTTTTCTGCCAAATGCACTCCTATCCACTTTCCACATAAGCCAAAAGAAAAAGACGGCAACCACCAGACCAAACATGGCAAAATCAAACGGTGTCTGCAGGAAAGGAAAACGGAGGAGACCGGGTATGCCGAGTGCGCCCCGTGTCACCGAGCTCCAGTTGAGCACTACGGCAAACAGCATGAGATGTACTGCAAGAGACATTACACCAAAGGCATCTGCTTCCAACCGGAGAGCCAACAGGGCAAACAGGAGACTGACTGCGGCAATAGCAATGAGTCCACCAAAAAGGGCAAGGATGTACCCCGTGTGAAACTGCATGAGTAAAATGAAGACGGTATATCCCGTTACCATCACAATGCCTTCATGTCCAAAGTGCAGAATTTTTCCTTTACCAAGAATGAGACCGTAACCCAGATACCCCGGAATGAACATGCAGATAACGGCCAGTGTATGCCAGAAAAAGTTCATAAGAAGAGAGGTTACGCAGCTCGTGCACTCCGGACAAAGAGTCCGGATGGCTTAAAGAGAAGAAAGAAAATAATAAAGACCAACGCTACAGACTGCTGGTAGCCTGCCGGAACATAAAAAAGACCAAACCAATGAATACCCACTACAAATTGTTCAAGAAATGCGATGAGATAGGCACAAAGAATGGCTCCCCAAAAGTTCCCTTTACCTCCGGCTATAATGGCTGCATAGGCCTTTATGGTTAAAGGGAAAGCAAAAATAGGTGTAAGGTTCTGGTCTATACCCAAAAAAATACCTCCGCAAGCCGCGAGCACACCGCTGAGTATAAATATAAGACGATGCAGAATGTGTGCAGGAATACCCAGACTCCATGCGGCGTGCTCATGCTGCACCACAGCACGTATTTTTCTTCCGAAGGCTGTGGAATGCAGAACGTATGCAAAAGAGGCCAGAAGTACAAATGTGATGAGAATAAGACCTACCTGCTCCATACTGATACGCGCATCGCCCATTTGCACCATCTTTTTAAGACCCGGCACTATGCTGCGTGGTCGTTCCTGAAAGAGGAGCAAAATAGCACCATCTAAGATCATGCTGAGAGCAATGGTCGTAACAAGTGGGAGGAAGCGATGCCTTCTGTAGAACGGATTCACAAAAATTTCAAAGGTCAGCCACGCGAGCAGCGCTCCAACAAGGAGGCCCCCAAGAATACTAATGGAGAGTGGCAAATGAAGCGACTGATGTAACCACCACGTACTGTAGCCGCCAATGAGCGCCATCTGACCGAGTGCAAGATTGAATACCCCAAGCACGCCATAGACCAGAGCAAGACCTCCGGCCACGAGGGCACCTAGGGAACCGGCAATGAGTCCATTGATAAACAGTTGCACCACTTTATTCTACAGCAATGTCTGCCACTTGGACGAATGCACCGTCTTGCACCTCCCGCAGAGCGTAGTGTATGCCAAGCACATCACCGTTTTCATCGAACGAGATGTCTCCTACCACAGCGGGATATGAATCCAGAGCGTACAGATAATCACGCATAGCAGCTCCGTCGGTACCGGCTTTTTCTATCGCCTGAGCTAGCACTCCTAATGTGTCGTACCCGTACGCACCCCACGCCATGTTTGCCTGAGGTTCACCGTACACTGCTATGAACTTTTGCCCAAAGGGTGCTTCGCTGGCAACAGTAGGCACATTGATCACCTGAAACCCTTCTGCCGCCTCACTGGCAAGTTCCAGCACAACGGTGTTATCCATGACGTCATGACTGATGACAAGTTGCTGGAACCCCGCTTCGCGCATCTGCTGAAGCATAGCGGCCCCCGTGGGAGGAGTCTGAGGGTTTGCAACCAGAACATCGAAATCCAGTTTCTTGAGTCGGGTGAGAAGGGAGCGGAAGTCTTTGGTATTTGGATCCACAACCTCATCAAAGACCACAGCGCCTTCATCTAACTTTTGGAGCAGACCCATACGAACACCCTGGCAAAAATCGGTATCCTCACTGAGGATTGCTACCTTCTTAAATCCCTCCTGGGCAAAGTACTGTGCCATGGCCGTAGTTTTGAGGTCGTCACTGGGGTAGGTACGGAAGAAGAAGTCACCGGCTGAGGTAAGGTCGGGGTTACTGGAGGAGGGTGACATAAGTACAATACCGGCAGCTTCTGCAATGGGAGCAGCTGCCAGACTTTCGCTGCTGCAACCGGCACCGTGCACGGCGACAACGTGATCTATATTGATTAATTTTTGTATGGCGGCGGCGGCATCCGCACCGGAACAGCGCCCATCCTCCATTACCAGCTGTACGAGCCTACCCTGTATACCGCCTGCCGCATTCATTTCTGCCAGTTTCAGTTCCGCACCATGAGAGATATCCACACCCAAAGCAGCAATTTCACCGGTAAGTGGTGTAATGAGTCCAATTTTTACAGGTTCACCATTCCCCGCAGGTTGTCCGCAGGCAACAAGGGCAAGGAGCAGGGTGACAGAAAGGAGTCGTATGTACTTCATGGGGTGATAGAAAAGAAAAAAGAAAAGATTACTCTGTTACTTCAACAATCTGACCGTCTTTAAACATTTTGAGCACATTGGAAATACCGATGACATCACCATTCTCATCAAAATGGAATCCGCCGGCAGCACCGTCATAATTTGTAAGACCATAGAGATAGTCCCGAATGGCATCTCCGTCCGTCCCTACTGTACTTATTGCTTCCAAAATCACGCCCGCTGCATCATATGAGAGCGTGGCGAAACTCATATTCGACTGTGCCTCTCCGAACTGTTCACGGTACTTTTCGCTAAAGGATCGTTCGCCGGCCTTTGCAGTTGCACCGAGCATATTGGAGGGATTGAACATGTGCATACCCTCCACTGCTTCGGGTGCCAACGAAAGAAGATTCATACTGTCTGCAATATCCTGGCTCACAATCGGTTGCGTAAACCCTGCTTCGCGATACTGCTGAATCATAGGTGCAAGAACCGAATCACTCTGGGGATTGCTCACAAAGACATCGTGCTTTACCTTTTTTAAACGCGTTATGAGACTGCGGAAGTCTTTCGTATCGGGATCTACCACCTCATCAAATACAATGGCATACCCTTCCGGAAGAGCTGCCTGCAGGGAATTGCGAATACCGATAGCGTAGTCCGTATTCTCGCTGATAATGGCAATCTTCTTATAGCTCTCTTTCTCCATGTAGGCCGCCATATCCACACCCTTAAGAGCATCGCTTGGGTACACACGGAAAATAAAGTCACCGGCAGTTGTGACATCCGGACTACTGCTCACCGGAGAGACCAGCACGACATGCGCCACTTCTGCAACGGGCGCTGCTCCCAGTGTTTCACCGCTGCACTGACCCCCCACTATGGCAACCACTCCATCCACATTCACCAATTTTTGCATTGCTGCTGCGGCATCCGCACTGTTACAGCGGGAATCTTCTACAATGAGTTCTACCATACGTCCGTCTATACCTCCTGCCGCATTGACCTCCGCAACCTTCATTTTGGCCGCATTGGAAGTATCATTTCCATAGGAAGCAGCACCACCGGTAAGTGGACCGAGGAATCCGATTTTAATGGGCTCGTTTGTCTTGGGCGCCTGCCCGCAGGCTGCTAAGGCGAGGAGAAGAGAAGATGTACACAAGAATGAGAGAAATTTTTTCATAGTGAAAATAGGAATGTAGGAATACACTGTGATATATAACTAGCTTTTTTGCAAGTTATTGGGACGCATTGGCTTCGCAAGGCTAAGAATAAGGCTAAGTTATATCTTTTTCTTATAGTGACGGATGAGGCCGGAAAGCATACGACCTACTTCATTGCAAAGATGAATAGCTTTCTGCAGATCTTTATGCTGTACGTAGTTTAATCCGACTGCCATAAGGAGTAATGCATGCACTTCAGTACATTCTCCACGAGCTATTATGTATTTGCTTGCCTTATCATTATCAGTGAATCGACCATATCCTTCGGCAGCATTTGCAAGAATACTTATTGAGGCTCTTCTGATCTGAGATGTGAGCGCATAGATCTCAAACTCAGGAAATTGGCGTGAAACACTGTACACAATTTTAAGTAGCTGCATACCCTTTTGCCAAACGGGTGTTTCTTCAAACGCAATCACATGCACACCATAATGCTTGGTTCACCCGTAAAAGGGTTTATGAAAAAAATAATGAATACCTAAGGTACCTTTTCGGCTCATAAAAGCCAAAATATAGGTTTTATGACCCCATAGAACACCTTAGCCTTAGCCTTATGTTGTCGGATCCGCTCCAAAGTACACCTCCTGCAGCTCTTTTGACTGCCGTACATTGTCTGGTGCTCCTGTAAGCACAACCTGCCCGACATCCAGCACAACCACACGATCACAGATTTTACTGATGAATGGAAGGTCATGTTCGATGATGAGTACGGTCTTCCCCTCTTTTTTGAGAGCTTCTATGGCACCGGCAACCTGATGGGTCATTTTAGGAGACACACCCGCTGTGGGTTCATCTAACAGGAAAAGATCGTTGCCGCTCTTGAGCGTGCGGGAAATTTCCAGAAGGCGCATTTGCCCGCCGGAGAGAGAACCTGCCTTCTCCTTGGCATGGTCTGTTAGTGTAGCCATTGCAAGAGTCGCTTTGACCACCTCACGAAGATCCCCAAGTGACTTGCGCTGTTCCCCGGGCATAGCTTCCAGTGCCACCAGTACGTTCTCCTCCAGAGTCATCTCCCGGAAAATGCCAAAATGCTGAAACACGCGCCCTATGCCCATTTGTGCACGTCGGGAAGGAATAAAACCGGTGATATCCTGTTCTTTATAGGTGATGCTTCCCTGTGTGGGCTGGAGAAATCCCGAAAGTACGTTAAAGAGTGTGGTCTTCCCGGATCCATTGGGACCTATGAGCCCAATGACCTCGCCCTCCTCTACTTCAAACGAGACATCCTGCAGGATGGTATGGTTCTGAATGGTGAGGGAGATGGAGTGGAGAGAGAGAATAGGCATAGAGTTAGTATAGAGGATAAACTCAGGTAATTTGAAATTTGAAATTTTTAATTTGAAATAACTTGCTACTAGAGCAACAACTCTTTTTAAAATTTCAAATTGAAAATTATCTCCTGACCTACTTCACCACTGCTTTCATGAATGCAGCAAATAAGGGGTGAGGCTTGTGGGGTCTGCTCTTGAATTCCGGATGGAACTGCGAACCCACCATAAAGGGATGATCTTTCACTTCTACAATTTCCATCAATTTATTCTCCGGACATTCCCCGGAGAAAACCAATCCGTGCTTCTCCAGTTCTTTACGGTAGTTATTATTAAACTCGTAACGATGCCGATGGCGCTCCTGTATTTTGCCTGTGCCGTAGGCAGCAAAGGCCTTGGTTCCCTTCTTTAATTTGCACGGATATGAACCCAACCGGAGCGTTCCCCCTTTTTCGCGTCCTTTGTGCTGCCCGGGCAGGAAGTGCACCAGGTACTTCTCCCTCGGCAACTTCCCTTCTTCGTCAAACTCTTCGCTGGTGATTTGCCTGTCGCCAAGCGCTTCTCGAGCAAACTCTATGGCCAGTATCTGCGAGCCGAGACAAAGCCCCAGGTACGGCACCTGGTTCGTGCGGGCGTAGTGCGCAGCGGCAATTTTCCCTTCTATACCGCGTGTACCAAACCCCCCGGGAACCACAATGCCTTTACAGCGCTTGAGATCCTTCCAGGCTTGCGGATCTTTCTCTTCCAGCTTCTCACTGTCGATCCAGACTATTTCCGCCTTCTTCCCGGCATGCACGGCTGCAGATTTTATGGATTCCAACACACTCAAGTAGGCATCTTCCAGATGTGTGTACTTCCCCACAAGGGCAATGGGCACATACTTTTTATTGCGTTCTGCCTTCACGTGGCGTGCGTTGCCCGCTTGCCATTCACGCATGTTGGGCTTGATGTTTCCCAAGCCTAACTTCTCTCCGATAATCTTTGCTATATCGTACTTCTGAAAATTGAGCGGTACATCGTAAATGGAATCCACAGTTTCCGCCGGTATCACCGCTTCGCGAGGGACATCACAGAACCGGCTGATTTTATCCAGGAGAGCTTTGGGAATCTTGTGATCCGCACGTGCAAGAATGAGATCGGGCTGTAACCCTATACGACGCAATTCACGCACAGAAAGCTGTGTAGGCTTTGTTTTAAGCTCTTTTGCGGCTTCCAAATAGGGAAGCAATGTAAGGTGTACATGGAAGACATGCTGCGGACCAAGGTCTGCTTTCATCTGGCGGACCGCCTCTAAAAACGGTTCACCTTCTATATCTCCGACCGTTCCACCAATCTCCACCATCATGACCTGTGCTCCGCTTTGTTCCGCAGCTGTGACCATGTACTTCTTAATGGCATCGGTAATATGCGGAACGACCTGAATGGTCCTCCCCAAAAAGTCTCCCTTCCGCTCTTTGGCCAGTACCTCGGTATAGATTCTTCCTGTGGTAACGGTGGAAAGCCAACTCATGGGCTCATCAATGAACCGTTCATAGTGCCCGAGATCCAGATCTGTTTCGGCCCCGTCATCTGTTACAAACACCTCACCGTGCTGGAACGGACTCATGGTACCGGGGTCCACATTCAGGTACGGATCCAGCTTCTGTACAAACACCTTAAAACCCGCCGCCTTCATAATGGCTCCGATGCTTGCCGTTGCAATACCCTTTCCTAAACTGCTGCATACCCCCCCGGTGACAATGATAAATTTGGGGTCTGTCTTTTTCCCTGCCAACCGTAGTCGGCGCGCCGTCGACGAAGATTGGTTCCCTGATGGGTTCTTTTTCTTTTTTGTAGGTTCCTTCTTCCGGGAATTCATAGAAAGAAATGGGCAGTCCTATGGGGGAAGCCCGCTGCGTAGTTTACTAAAAACAACGATGATGGCAAGTAATTTCTGTCTGCTTAGGCTGTTTGCCTTCAACGAAAATATTCTAACATTACAGAGAATTTCTCTATATCCATCCAGTACGGCATGGGGAACTTGGTGTTCAAACGCACTGCTCCTGCGCTATCATACGCTGTTACAAATTCTTGCTTAGAAACCCCAGATTCAGTGTAGTACCCCACAGGATCCAGAATAAACCGCTCGATGATATCTGCAGCCTGGTCGTAGTCGTTTACGACATGAATAAGATTTTTCATGTGCTCCTTCATCAACCGGATATTGACCTTGCCCTCTGCTGCAGCATGCGCATCAATCTCTTTTTTGGATGCCATATCTTCTATAAATTTTACCAGTTTCGACCAGAAGTTATCGCCCTCACGACTGATACCAATGGGATCTACCAAAATAAGTGGCGTCATAACATTCTTGTAGAGTTTCTGCGAACAGAGAGATACAGCGACTTCTTCAAGCGTGCCTGCACCACCCAAGTTAAAAATATTAAAGGACATACGATCATTCATATGTTTTTGGCGCACCAGTCTGTGCTGTGCACCAAAGTCTACCTGCGCATCGGGGTGATGATTGATGGCCTGATCCTGCTGTTCCAGATCTATACCAACGCCAATGGACACTATGGCTTCTTTGATCTCATCTTCGTACTCCGGATACTTCTGAGCTAACTCCGGCAAATGGCGAGCGATATAGTCCACCATATGCATAACACCTGGTCCTTTTCCATGGATGAATCCCACATGCTCTCCAAAGAGATTTTTCATGCGACATGCAAAGCGTGTTAATTGGTCCTTTAAAACTTCATCCATACCCTCCACATGCGAACCGTACATGGCAATGAGCGTATCGACTTTCTCCACACGTTCGCGTGCTTCCGGACGTACCCAGAAGCCCCGCTCATGCCACACGAGTACCTCCTCCGGCATGGTATCTGTTTCGCCAAAGTGATCTTTTGCCTCATGCCTTACCAGGAGAAAGCGCACTCCATCTGCATGTAACTTTTGCATGGAACTAAAGCGCTGATCATCCAAGAAAACGTCATTGGGAATAGGCCCCTCTTCAATACTTCCGTCATCCCGGAGCATGCGGGCCTGACGCTTTCTGGTAAGGAAAGGTTCTTTTCTGCCATAGGTATCCGGACGTTCACGCACATCGTGTGCAATAAAGACACCAATACCTGAATTGTGCATTTCCTTCATAACGTCCGTATCAGGAAAACCCCACTGCGAATAAATTTTAGAGTGAGATTGATCCTGACCTACGTACCCAAGCACTCTGGCAAGTTTTGCTGCTGCTTCAGGAATCTCCCGCACTCCTGCCGTGTATTCCGGATCTTCTGCTGCAAACCGAGGAGCAATGATAGCCAAATGTCTCCCCTGGAAGTGCGGACTGGCTTCATGCACCCATGAAACTTTATGTGCCCTGCCGGAACCCACAAAGTATCCGGCTGTTTCACCATCTGCAATGGAAGGATGTACAAGATGCATAAGATCAAAAATCCGCTCGGGATGTGTATTGAGCTCTATGACATCCGGCAGAGAAACGCCATCTGCAATGGTACGTTTATTGATAATACTCTTTGCAAATTCTTGTGTTGACCTGCTGGCATGATGCAACCGAATGCGTATGCGAATATCTTCTGTAGTCATTGCTTCATACATCTTATTAAAGAGTTCCACCTGCCTGGGAAAATCTACTCCTGTGGTACGAATACCATCCAAAATACGTGCAGCCAAATGCACTAAGCCGGACTTGTTCGTTTCTGCATCTATAATGCCTATGTAGGGGCCAATGGAAAGACGTATGGCACCTACAAAGAACTGCTTTCCTCGTATTTCTTCAGGTAAACCCTCTCTTGGTTCCTGTACATCTGCCAAACCATGCTTTCCAAAGCGAATAACACTACGCATTTGATCCCAATGATTTAAATTATCCTCACAGAGGACATAGCGAAGTTGCTCCAGGGGCAACATAAGGTGACCCTGCCCATCAACGTACTCTCCGGGATCTTTACCTTCCGGTAATGCTAACCTATGTCGCTCAAAAGCATGGATAACTTCTTCTCTGGAAAGAGCATCTTGGGGATCTGCCAAAATGATACGACCAATGTTGACTGCCCTTTCCCTCACCATTTCTTCTAAGGTAAAAAGGAGCTGATCGTCCCTCCCATTTTTACGCACCTCGACTTCACGAAGTGAAATAACTTCTACAGGTACTATAATTCTGTGTGCCTCAAAGCGTATGTCTCCCTGTCCCCGAATAAGTTCCAATCCTACACGGGAGCCACCGCTCTTTCCTGCAATCTCTATCCTGTCTTCTTCATCAAGCTTGCGGGCTATGGCTACACTCGCTGCATCCTGTGGCCCGGGCACAATCATCTCTCCCTGAAATGCAGGCGCTCCGTATTCTTCGTTCATCACAAGCTTTGGATCTTTTGGAAGATCCAGGAAGCCGTCCGGAGAAATAATAGCTGAACGTTTTTCCATAGAATTAAGGAAGCTCCTATGTGCCTATATCCTGCCATAAACTGATATTTGACAAAAGTAAATTCTCTGCTTTTTTATACTAAAGTGCCACCCTTCGACTGTGCTCAGGATGACACTTTTTACGTTGTTCTTACATTACCCTATGAGTCCATGTGCCGTGTATAAACCCACGGTCAGCACGGAAACAATCGTCATCAGCTTGACGAGAATGTTGATGGAAGGACCGGAGGTATCTTTGAACGGATCTCCTACGGTATCCCCTACTACAGCTGCCTTATGCGGAGCACTGCCTTTGCCACCGAGGTTTCCTGCTTCTATATACTTTTTGGCGTTATCCCAGGCACCTCCGCTGTTGGCCATAGAGATGGCAAGGAGCACACCGCTTACCAGAGAACCGGCGAGCAGACCACCGAGTGCTTCGGTACCAAGGAGCAACCCTATGAGCACGGGAGTAGCAACGGCAATAATGCCGGGGAGCATCATTTCGTTAATGGCAGCTGCTGTAGCTATATCCACACAGCGTGCACTGTCTCCCACTGCCGTTCCTTTCATAAGACCTTTAATCTCTTTGAACTGGCGACGCACTTCTTCGATCATGGCGAATGCAGCACGGCCGACAGCTTGCATGGTCATGGAAGAGAAGATGTAGGGTAGCGTTCCACCAAGCAGAAGCCCAATGAGCGTCATAGGATTCATAAGGTTAATTGCCTGGATGGAAGCTGCTGTGCTGAATGCGGAAAAGAGTGCCAGAGCTGTAAGTGCCGCAGAACCGATGGCAAACCCTTTACCAATGGCTGCAGTCGTATTTCCTGCGCTATCCAGTGCATCGGTCCGTTCACGAACCTGCTTGGGAAGATTGGACATTTCTGCCAAACCTCCTGCGTTATCTGCCACGGGACCGTACGCATCTATGGCAAGACTAATGCCCAGTGTGGAAAGCATGCCCACAGCACTGATGGCAATGCCGTACAACCCTGCCTGTGTGAAAGCGATGGCAATGGCAATACAGATGAAGAGTACTGGGAGGAAGGTAGACATGTACCCGAGTGCCAGTCCGGAAATGATAATGGTCGCTGCTCCTGTTTTAGCAGAACCCGCGAGGTCACGAACAGGTGCATAGGTAGCGGACGTGTAGTACTCGGTAATCATACCGATAATCACACCCACAACGAGCCCCGAAACGAGCGCCAAAAAGACCCCCCACCACACCTGTGGAGGGAGCATGTTCTGCGCAAAGAAGAAAGCAAAGAGAATGACGAGCGCGGAAGAAAGGAAAAGACCGTTCTTTAGGGCATCGTGCACATTGGTGCTGTCTTTTCCCACCCGGACAACAAATGTTCCAAGAACGCTCGCAATAATGCCAAAGGCAGAAATGATGAGCGGGAAAAGGATGGCTGCTTCGAGCGCATCGGCAGATGTGCCCCAGTCCACCGTACTTCCTATGAGCATGGCTGCAACAAGAGAACCAACGTAACTTTCGAACAAGTCCGCACCCATGCCGGCTACATCACCTACGTTATCTCCGACGTTGTCTGCTATAACCGCAGGATTGCGGGGATCGTCTTCCGGAATACCGGCTTCTACTTTTCCTACCAGATCAGCCCCTACGTCCGCTGCTTTGGTGAATATGCCACCACCCACGCGGGCAAAAAGCGCAACGGAGGAAGCGCCAAAGCTAAAACCTGCAAGAATAGTGAGAGCCTGCGGGAGACTGACAGATGTGTATTCTGTAAGGTAGAGAATGGCACCGGTGAGTCCTATAAGACCAAGACCAACGACAGAAAGACCCATGGTCGCACCACTGAGGAATGCAATGCGCAGTGCCTTTCCTACACTGGTACGGGCAGCCTGTGTGGTACGGACGTTCGCGACTGTTGCCGTGCGCATACCTATAAAGCCTGCAAGAACGGAACAGAACGCACCGAGAACAAAACTTCCGGCAGTGTACGGTGGAACCCAAACACCCGATGTGGCACCTGCCCACGTCGCATCCAGAAAGACGTACAGGAGAACGCCGACAACAAAGACGAATCCGACGATGACAACATACTCACGGCGCAGGAATGCCATGGCTCCTATACGCACCTGGTGTGCAATATCCTGCATCTTTTTGGTGCCGGGATTGCAGAGCCCGATGAGGATGCGAAAAATCGCTGCAACAAAGAGTGCGAAAATGCCGCACGCAAGTACAACGGAGAGCGTAATGGAAACGGAACTTTGGAAGGGGAGAAAGGGGATCATAGGAATCGTGGAAGAGAATTCCGGGGCATTGTACTGCAGGAAGAGAAAAATTGGTATGGAAAAGAAGGGTTCCCCTCCGGAGCCAGAAGAATGAGAGATACAAACAATGGAAGAAACAACAGAAGATTCAAATGCCCCAAACAAAAAACACCACCCTCTCCGGATGGTGTTTCTCGTGAAAAAGAACGCTTAGTTCTGGTGCTCAAAATTCGTAATGATGTCTCGGCGGGTTGGACGATCGTACGAACCCGTCTGTACAAGTGTACGTGGAAGTGCAAGAGCAGACTGGTTGCCCATGCGGCGCAAACTACGCCTGTTGGTGCGTGTATTCAGGACATCAATGACACGGTATCTGTCTGAACCGGGCTTGACGGTTCTGTTGTAGCGACGCAACTGACGACCTTCTGCGCGACTCAGCATGTTACGACCATCAGACTCGTTCATTTCAGCAGCCGAGCGTGTGCGGGCCTCTATGGGGATAAAATCCGGAAGCTTGTTCTCTTTCTTCGTTTGGTGCCCAAGCGTGCGCTTGCTTACGCGGGTAACAGGACCAGATTCCGTATTGCCCGGAACCGCAAAATATGCGAGACCCGGAGTGATTATGCAGAGACTCAAAAAAAGCGCTGCAACAGGGCGGAAAAGACGTTTCATTACAAAGTGTGGAAAAAAATAGTGGAAACAAATGCATCCTAAGGAAGCACCTTGGCTGAATCAACTGAAAAAGAGGGATTCTCACCTTTTCCCCACACTAGGAGATTCTGCGGGTCTTTGTTTTCATGCGCTTGGCTGTATTACCTGCAGTTTTCTTCGCTGCAGCCTTGGCCTTTTTTACAGAGCTTTTTACGCTTTTTTTAGCTTTAGCAGCCGTGCGTTTTGCGCCGGCCTTTGCTTTGTTGGTTCCAACATCTATAAAGTTCTTAAGTTCTTTCTTGGCTTCGTCTGCCTTCTTTCTGGTGAATGCTTTGGCTCTATCCACATTGGACTGTACTTCCTCGCTTTCCACAAACTCACGAACCTGCTGTGCAATTTTCTTCCCATCCCGTTGGAGATGCTTGCCCAGGGACTTTGCAGCATCCTCAGCATCCTTTGCCTTCATGAGTTCTTCCCGAAGTTTTTTGTTACTGAGCAGGTACCCACCCATGGCACCGCCAAGGGTACTTAAGAGGAGAGAGATTTTCTTCATACGAGGAAGGTGGAAGAGTGCCCCACAGTCTACAAACAAGGCCGACGTTTTGCAAAGTAATCCTTGTATATTGCTACATGGTTACATGTTTTCACTTGTGTTACGCAGGCACACCTTTCTTTTTTCCCGGAAAAATATCCAGGACAAAATTGTTATCATGAAACATCCTGCGTAACGCTCTGCGAACAATGTAACCGTGTACCAGTGTGACAATGCGCTAAGAAAAAATCTTCTGCATACACTCCTTCGCAGAAAGAAGTGTGACCTCCCCTGTCTTTCTCTCCTTTACTTCCACCCCCTTCCCCTTGAGTGTCTTCTCGGAAACAACAATACGCAGCGGGATACCAATAAGATCCGCATCGGCAAGACGTGAACCGACGGTATCACCCAGACGATCATCGAAGAGGCACTCCACACCCTTCTTCTCCAGTTGCGTGTACAAATCCAGAGCCTCCTTATAGGGAGCATCCTCTTCTTTCTTTGCAATAGGAACAATGTGCACACGTGCAGGTGCGACATTCTCCGGCCAGAGCAAACCGTGCTCATCGTGGCAAACTTCTGCGAGCACACCCATAACACGTGTGGTACCTATGCCGTAACAGCCCATGTATACCGGCTTCTGTTTGCCGTCTTTATCGGTAAACGTAAATCCGAAACTATCGGAGAACTTGGTGTAGAGCGTAAAGACGTTGCCGACTTCCGAACCGTAAAAGGTCTCATATGTTTTGCCGGATTCCGGATCGCAGTCCCCCTCCTTCGCCGTCTTAATATCGTAAAACTGCTCCGGCTCCTCTATATCACGACCGAAATTGATATTGATGGAATGCTCGTGCGTTTTGTTAGCACCGCACTCAAAGTTTTTACGACCGGCTGTGGACTCGTCCCAGACCACACGAACATCATCGGGAAGACCAATAGGACCCGCATACCCAACCTCAGCCCCTGTCACTTTTTTTACTACGTCTGCAGAGGCAAGTCGGACAGATCGACAACTAAGCACCTTGCATAGTTTCTCTTCGTTCACATCGTATCCACCCCGTACCACAGCAGCCACAAACTGGCCTGCGTCTGTTTCTAGGAGCAGTGTTTTACTGGTCCTCTCTACTTCTATCTTCATAAATTCCGCCAGTTCTTCTACTCCTATAATCCCCTTTCCCACTACGTCTTCTCGTGGCTTCTCTTCTTCAGAAGAGTTGTCCCATACCCTGGCTTTGCTGGGAGCAATTTCACGATTGTAGAAGACGTCTGAACCGGGCACATGGAAAATGAGGTCTTCGCCTGTTTCACACCGCGTCTGGAACTCACGGGAGTACTCCTTGCTAAAGTCACCTCCGGAAGCGAGAACAATATCGGTCTTCTCGCCCAGACCCACACGCTGAAAAAATGCTGTGTAGGCCGGAATAGCTTTGTGGAAGAAGTAGTCCAGCATATCTTCTTCGGATACGTGAAAACTGTAAAGATCCTTCATGCGAAACTCACGCCCACGGAGAATACCGGACTTGGGACGCGGTTCGTTTCTGAACTTGGTCTGAATTTGGTATGCCGCTGTGGGGAAATCCTGGTAGCTGTTACAGTACCGCTGAACCAAAGGCGTAATAATTTCTTCATGTGTGGAACCCAACACGTACTGAGCATCGTTATGTTTTGCAGAAAAGGCATTGGCCGGCGTAGCCTGGAACAGGACATTGACGGTCTCGAACCGCCCTGTCTTCTGCCAATTCTCTACGGGGGCAAGGGATGGAAGAAATACTTCAGAACCAATGGTATCCATTTCTTCCCGCAGAATATCTTCAATCTTCCGAAGGACACGCGTACCAAGCGGCAGGTAGGAGTACACACCCGCCATGGTCTTATGGATGAATCCTCCCCGCTCGAGGAGATCGGCATTGGCACTTCCGCTCTCTGCAGAGGATTCCTTTGTGGTTTTGGCGAAGATGTGGGAGAGGAACATGGCGGTAGTATAGTAGAAGATGGTGAACAGCACAGTGATTCATTGAAAATAAGGTTAAGGCTAAGGTTAAGTATCCTTAGAGCTTAAGAACTTTGAATGTAGTTACTTGTGGGTCCTGCAAAAGCAGTAAAGAAACAAAGGTCTTCCTATTCTTTGCCTTAACCTTAGCCTTATAAAAGAGAATGCGAACACATCCCAAAGAACCACGCAAGGGAATGGAACACACCACATCCGAGCGCCTGGTCACTGAACCAAATACCCACTGCCGTTACCATGGCTCCAAAGAGAATGCCTGCCACCACTTCGAGAGCAGAATGCCCAACATCTTCTGCAAACTTTTTGAAGTGCTGTATACGGTTGAGGAGCTTGCTCTGCTCTTCGAGCACACGCCGTGTGACCATGGCATCGTACCAGACGAAACACGCAAAACAGAACGCAATGGCAAACTCCGTGGACTCTATACCCAGCTTTCTCCACACCACAATAAGCAGAGAGGTAACAAAAGCCGAGTGTGTGCTCGGCATCCCCCCGGGATGGAAGAGCTTCTGATGCCACACACCACCCCGGGCCCACTCCACCACTACCTTCATACATTCGGTAAGCACCAACACAACCAGAGGAATAAGGAAGATGTAGACCTGGAGGAGTTGCATACCACACAGGATACGTGGTCTTTGTTAAATTGGGAACCTGATGCAGGGTTACATTGTTCTATTGTTACATGGTTCGCAGAGCGTTGCGCAGGTTTTTCTGCATGATGTTGCAGAGAAAAGTTTCTAAGATACAAATGTTTGTAAGGCAAAGACACACGTAACGCTCTGCGAACCATGTAACCATGTAACAGTGTAACAGTGTAGCCATGTAATAAGGATCCAAGGAAACAAGAATAGAAGGTACCCGCCCCCTACACAGCCGCCACATCACACACTCCTCTATAGGGGCACCCCCTGCACACGTCCCTCCCCGGGGTGGGATGAAAGTCCCCTTCTGCAATACGCCCCTGCAGATGCACAATCTGTTTTTTGGCATCCGTGAGTTGCCCCGGCGTACGCTGTGTGGCCACTTCAGTCATACCCTCTTCCGTAAGGAAGAGAAATGCGAGCTCTGCGCAGGGCTGCTCCAAACATGCTTCACATGCCAGTGCGTAAACCGAAAGCTGCAGATCTGCATCTACCGTATGTTGCGAACGCACTGCAGACGTCTTGAAATCGATAATTTTGAGTCCGTTCTCTCCCTCTTCTATCCGATCAAACCTGCCCTTTATGGTTTGCCCCTGGATGTCCAACGAAAATCCTTTTTCCACAAGAACGACACTGTGCTCCTGCTGCTGCCACCAGTCGTAAAAGAAGCGCATGATCTGCTCACCTTTTAAGCGAGCCATGTCTGCTTCCACCCGCGTCTCGTACCCCTCCACAATAAAGGAGGAATGCCAGAGTTCCAGCAGGGTATCCTCTGTGAGTTGTGGAGATGAAGGAGTGTCTTCTATAAAAAGCTGGAGCTGGTTACTCGTTACTCGTTGCTTGTTGCTCGTAACCATCTCGTGCTCTCCCCATTTCTTCAGTGCATTGTGGATGCTGGAACCAAAGCTCTCTCCGGCTGAAATTTTCTTGGAAAGCTTTTTGATATACCCGTATTCGTACTGGCGGGGACAGCGCAGGTACGAAGAAAATTGTGAAAAGGAGAGGGGCACAGGGGGAGTATACCGAAGATTCTTTTCCCCGTCTTAGGCAGCAACAGGCCCCCGTTGGCCGCTGTTTCTGCGACGACGCTGGTCACTCTCTCTTTCCTGTGTGAATTGTTGATGCAACGACTGTAGCAACGACTGCGGATTGAACAATGCAGCTGTACGCTCGGGATGCTGTACTGCTTCCGTTTTGTCGAGATAAGCTGCTTCACCCATGCGCTGGTACTTGAGTAGATCACGTTCCATGAGGATTCCGCGAATCGCATCGAGAGCGTTGTTGTAGTCACTCTGTTCCAAAGAACCCTTTTTTGCCTTCTGCATAATGACATCTGCCTTTTTGTCCAACTGATTCTGCACCAGTTGCAGAACCGTAAGACGAGCAACTGCACGGCCGCGGGCATCTGCCCCGAGCGTTCCCTCGAAATCTGTGCTCTCCATACGACCATCGAGAGCAATAAAATCGTCATAGGTATCCAAAATGAGCTGGTCTTCAACCGCCTCCTTTTTCGACCACTTATCGAGGCCTGTCACTCTCTCATCTAACTGATTCATAATGCTGAACTGCTGCACACGATCTTTCTTCTGAGAAATCATGTAACGCATGAGCATGGTCTGTCGCTCGCCCCAAGACAAATGGGCAAAGTCCTTGAGATCGAACACCTGCCTGACGCCTGTTTCCGGATTCTCCCATATGAAGATATCGGATGTATGTGCCATCTGTGCATCCCGGGAACGTTCCATGAGTTCGGCGTAGGTACGGCCCATCTGGTACACAGCTCCCTGTTGGCGTTCGAAGGTGGCTTGTGTATTGAGTGTGTGGAACTGCATTTGGTCCATAACAAATCGATCAAATCGCTCGTTACGTGCATCATCCTTTTCGCCTTCCTTCCCAGGCATCAGATGTGCACTCGACTGAATGACATACGCTTTTGTAAGTTCGTAGCGGGCTCCGGTATTGCCGCCCTCTATGAGTTCATCGTTCTTTTCTTCCCATTGGCGGTAACTCTTGCGGGAGGAAAACACTTTGCGCGCCATCTGTTCCACCAAAGTTCCCTGTATACGCCTATCTCCAAAACTACGATCAGCACCAGGCTCCACTTCTTGAAGCTTTTCGAGCACTTGTCCAGGTGTGAGATTCTTCACCCAATCCTTGGCGGTGCGCATCCACGTCTCCCGCACTCCTTCAACCCTGCGGTACGCGTAGCCGCCCGAGAGCACCGCTGCAGCAACAGGTAGCATGACCAAACCGCCAGCAGAAGTACCCAGTGCCGTGAGGAAGGTTTCACCCCCAGCTACAGCACCATACACAGCCACTCCCCCTACATATAAACCACCTGCACTCGCCGCTCCTTCCAACCCGTAGAGATAGTTGGCATGTGCATACATGTCTGCAAGTGCGACATTACCTGTTTTTTTTGCATTCTCTATACGACCGCCATTTGCCTGCATATCGGCAATTGCCATGTAGATGCCAAAAAGATCGCCGGCAGCACCCAGCACCGTTATACCGGCACGCAGGAGACGCGCTCTGTTGGCAGCAGCCAATGCCCGTGTCACTTCTGCAAAATCGGTTGTTTCTGCCTGTACGGCACCCACAATAATTTTCTTTGCGCTCGGACTCTCCTCAATCAATTTAAGCGTCTCCGGATTCATCTTGATGGCTCCCCTTTCTTGTGCATCTTTCAGAAAACCACCAATGGTATCTAGCGTAACTTCTCTGCCGGCTGCCTTTGCTTTCGCCAACTGCTTGAACCACTTGGACTCATTGAACGCTATTTCTTCTGCAGCTTTACTTGCTTGTTCTGCCTTTGCTGCTCCCTCCAGTGTTCTTGCAGAATCGGTAACTTCCGATTCACGTTCCACAAAACGTAATTGTGGTGTAGATTCCTTAACTGCTTCTGCAACTTCCTCGGTCGCTCTTGCGGGAGTAGATTTCATTCCTTCCACCGCATTTGCAGCGCCCTGCTCCATCTCCTGAGCTGCAGAGGCCGATACCTTTGCATTCTCCAAGAGAGAAGCATCGTTTGGTCGAATGAGCGTATGGGAGAACTGTTTTTTCTTATTCGCATTGCGCAAAGCATCGGATACCCATTTGCCCAAGCTCTCTTCCACATCGCTGTAGAGTTTCTCCAGATCTATACCACCTCTTGCTACTCCCTTCTCCTTCAGCGCAAGTAGCTCGTCGCGAATCTGCATCTGCACCTTGGCAAGCTGACGTGGCGTAAGCGCCTCCGGACCGGCTTGCTGCACACGGGCAACCATTTTTTTTACACTCTCTATATTCTCATGAAGAGAAAACTGAATGATGTCATCGGGCTGTATGGCTTCCGGAGCAAAGGCATTCGCAGAATTGGCTGCTTCTAGCTGTTTAGCCGCTTCCTTACCGAAGTGATTCGTTACTACTGTATACAAATCTTCCAACTTGTCTATTGGCGTTTGCTCCTTAAGCACAAACAAATGCCTACGTAAATCGTGACCAATGGCATCTATTTTAGTAGATAGGCTCTTTAGTAAATCACCTTTTGCACTAAACCAACCTTCGCGTCCGGGTAACTTTGCTACTGTACCACGCAGATCACCGTAGTACTTATACTCATCAATTAAATCGGAGATCTTATTCATGCTCGTACCATTGAACTTACGGGCAATGGCACCACTCCGCAGACGATTGAGTTGGTATGGAATGACATTCTTAAGCTCCTTTACAGCAGCAGCTCTCATTTCCCATTGTCTTGGGAAGAGCGAACCCAGCACCACAGTACGACCTTTATTCAGCAGTTCAAGCTCCCAACCCAGACTTTTCCCCACACCATAGGTGATACCTTTCAGTGGTCCGTCTTGCATAAATGCTAATGTGCCCTGCACTGCTCCAAAGCTCAACGCATATATATACACACCCTCCATATGCGCGTGGTAGAGACGCAGCAGTGAGCGACCCGAAAAGCAATCTTCGAATGTTCCTGCACCCGCAGATACCACATTGGGCAAGGAATCGGTGAGGAGTTCTTTGCCCGACTTGTAGAAATGGGGGACACCTGCATTTACAACAAGAGCGTACCCTTCTTTGAGAAGGGACCACACGTATTCACGACGATACTCCAGGTCGGTCAGCTCACCCGCTTCATAGCGCTTCTTCAATGCATCACGCTCCTGTGAACGCTCCTGTGTAATTTGCGAGATATTCTCTCCGGTCTCCTTCAGATCAATTTTTTTTGCAGCATCTTTGGAAGCTTCGGTCGTCTCGTGAGCAATCCCCCGAAGTGCACCCGCCTTGCCACCCGACCAGAGGAGCCTATCCATACCCACTGCAGAAAGTGCAGCGGCACCAAGACCCACAGCCCAAGCTCCCATGCGACGCACAAAACCAGGATGCTCGGTATCTCCCCAAATTTTATTCCAGAGCCAGAGTGCCGCAGCACCTCCAACAGCAGCCGCTGCCACGATGGCCGCCTTCACCTCATTGGGTGAATTGCGCCAGTTCAGACCAAGCTCACGAAACTGCACACCCACTCGCACTGCCAGTGAGTTGAGCTGACTTTCCACTTCTAAAACATCTTCTTTGGCTGCTAAAAATTCCTCCTGCCTCTGTTTGAGAGTCTCTATGTTGTCCTTTACTCCTTTTTGCAATTCCTTACTGACGGTATCGATTTCATTCTGAATCACCTGGCGGCTGGCCTCTATAATGGCACGCCGCTCTTCCTCGGAAAATTTCTTCAGCTGCTCTTCTTTGCGCAGCAGATCCAGGGCCTCCCTGGCACGGTGCACACGTTCCTTCTGTTCGTCTGCACTATGTTCCGGCACGGTCTCTATGAACTTTTTCACCGAAAAAATACCTCCTTCTTTGAGACGGTCGCTGAGCACTTCCGGCGAGATGGCGGCAGCGGTAGCCATGGCTGCTTACGCTGCACGGGAAGTAGGACCTTTCTCAGAATCATGTTCTTTGCCGGCTGCAGAACGGAATTCCCCGCGTACTTCTTGTACCGTCCGTGCAATTTGACCCCCTGCACCCGCAAGAACTTTGAGAGGGAACCGCGCTATAGAACCAAGGACGCTTATGGCTCCACCGGCAAAGTGGCCTGCGCGATCAATACCGGCAGCTACCTCGTGCAGCCTGGAACGAGTTTCTTGAATGCCGCCCCCCACTACAGGATCTCCTGCAGCAAGCTCTTGTTCTGGGCCGGAATCTTTTTTGTCTGGGGAAAGCATTGGTGTGTGTTTGTTGTGTGTAAAAGGATCTTCAAAGAAAAGACTATTAAGATGTAACATTTCCATCATACTCGAATTCCATTTCCAACTCTGAAGGCTCTATTGGATTTGTTTTGTATTTTCCTACTCTCTTCGCTGCCTCCTGTTCAAAAAAGTACGGAATTTTCACCGTCTTCTTTCCCGTTGAAGATACAAGTTGATCAACAACATTCCCAATCTCTTTATTTGTGATGTAGGCCTGGACAGGTATGGAAGTAATCACTGATCCAGTGAAGGGGTTAGTAATCTCCTTAATACCTGCAAAAGTTACTAAGCCATTTTCACGCTTTACGGTCTGCAGGAGCCGAGACTTTTCCCCATCCAGTCGAAAAGCTTTCCCATCAACCACAAAGCGTACTACGGAAGGTTTGCCAGCAACTGCTTTAGTACGTTCCACTTGCACACGATGACCATTTACCATAATTGGTTCTGTGCGATGAAGCAAATCCACGCCTTCTAGCTTTTTATCTGTAATATCCAGTACCTGTGGGCCAGCCTCCTCTTGCTTCTTAGGCTTCGCTGTATCTGCAGCTTTAGGTTGTACATCTGTGATTGTCGTCCCCTGCGTTTCCTCCGACTTTCCTACTTCACTCTCTTGCTGTGCTGCTTTCTGTGTACCTTCTACAACCACACCTGCTGCTGCCTGCGCACCATAGTGATTGACGACCAGAGTGGAAACGGCGAGGAGTCCTGTGTAGCGGAGAAGCTTATTAAAGAATCCTTTACTCGTATCTCCCCACGCCACAATCCATTTTGCCAGTTTGTAAGCGCCATAGCTGGCAAGGCCGATACCAAGGTAGCGGATCCACCGCGGACTGCCCTGAGTGAAATTGCCATACTCTTCTTTAAGAAGAGACCAAACACTGCCGGGAACCTGCGCAATAGTACCAGCCACTGTTTCCACTCCAATTCCAGTCATGTCTCCGGCGGTTTCACCTACGGCAGAGAGTACTTCTCTCGTTTTGGAGCGATTCGGAGCCTTTTCTTCTAACTTGCCCAAACGTTCCCACAGACGTGCCATAGAATCTTCTATACCCATCTCCCGCAGATTTTCGCGTTGTGCTGTGTAGAACTCGCGCGCCGCCTGGGTAAGCTGCTTCACTTGTTCGTTATCGAAGATCTGATGCTCGATGTCTTCGCCCAGAGCAGACAATCCTTCTTTCATTGCGTTAAGTTGCTCCACTGTTTTCGTACTGACTGTGTCCTTCAGCATTCCCATGTAACCTTCAAATTTCTTACCAATAGTGGGCTCTGGCGCACCGGGCGCAGCTGGCTCTATGCGTTCGATGCGCACTTCGGGACCGGAGGATCCTTGATTGCCTGGTACCATAGGGTGTGTGGGTAATTTTCTCCTCATTATACCACAAAAAAGCCCTAAAAACCATATTTAGATACGAATATCCGAAACTAACTCATCCTTTCCCAGCTTCCGTCATTTTTCTTCCACTTGGTACCGGCAACCGCACCCTGCAGAGGATTGGATGCAAAAAATCCTTTCAGAGCCTCTGCCGGATGGATAAGAGTGGATTTCCACTCCAGCACTCCTTTGCCGCTTTCCCCTATGTACCGGATGTCTGCAGTCATGGTCTGGTCTTGTACCTCACGCAGTATGTTGACTCTCTCATTGTGAGAATTGAGTACACCGAACATGCGCACATAATCGGCAACGCTCTCTCCGCGACCCACAGGTAAAATTGTTTTTTGTGTGCTTAACTCCAAACGACCACTGGAAACCACAGAAATGTCCTGTGTGAAGGAAGAGAGATTTTGAACCGCCTTCTGCAGTAACCTGGATGCGTCATTTATGGGAACACCACTGGAATCCATCGACTCTTTCGGAAGGGTGAGCTTGCCATCAGTTTTCGAAAAACTGTAATTTGATCCGAATTCGACGCTCTTCACTCCCGCATTATTCCAGGTCTCATTTTGCACAATCTTTTGCTTTTCTGCCGCAGATGCTGCTTGCTGTTGCACTTGCACTTGCTTCTCCGGATCAAAATCTACCAGATCTGCCATACGAATAGTCAGCTTATGTGCTTCCGTATCTCCACAGGTCGCATCCTGCTGTTTCCGAAATGTAATGTACTTGCCCGTTGCCGCAGAAATATCACGGATCATCTCCGTACACATAGCAGGCGTGAGATCCTGAGAGAGGGAATCTTTCGGTAGGTGCTTGAGTACAAGAGCATTGAACGCAGCGTCATTGACACCTTCAAACTCTATAAAGGGCATAGCCAGCCTTCCACGCATAGTATTTATGGAATCACGTATATGATCATCCAATTCAAGAAAGGTACGATTTTTTCTGGCCCACTGTTCTACGGAAGGCCCAATGAGCCACATACTGCGGACAGGCGCACCCAAAGGAGATTCCAGCAGGCTGTAAAAACCCCACTGTAATTTGCGTACAAAGGCCGCACCGGAATGCACTATGTTCCCCAAACCCAACTTTTTAAGCAGGGGTATAAGCGTGCTTCCTATGGGAGAAGATGTATCTGCAATCCACTCGTAGGCTTTTTTGGCCCAGCTTTTTGCAGTGTCGGTCATTTCCGGCTGAAGATGCCGTGAAACAAGTGTAAGAAGTGACCGACGCTGGTCCAGTAATTCCAGACGTTTGTCGAAATTCTGATTTTGCAGCAGCGCTTCCAATTTCTCTTCGGGGATGAGCGCACGCACACGCTCTGCAAGCGCCACTTCTTCTTCCTGCGAAAGATGCAACTGAGTATCCAGCTCAATGTTCTTCGCCAACTCCTGTAAGTCATTTAACGTCCTATGCTGCAGGAGAATGCGAAATGCGTCAGTACGTTTTTCCGGGGTGCTGGTACGCAGAACATTCACTGTTTTTCCCACCCATTCCTGACGCTCAGGCTGTTCCTGCGGGCCTGCGGATGGCTGTTCCGTTGCCATAGCTACCTTAAGAGGAAGGGGAACTGGCGCTTTCTACTCGTGAAAATGTCAGCATCACTTTGCCTACAGATATAATCTTGCTCGAACTGTCAGAAGCAGAAAGTTTGCGTACTACCTCGGTAAATTCCTCGAGGGTAACATCTGTTCCACCAAATACACTGCCAAGAGTGAATGTTGTTACTTTTCCTTCTTTTGCACCATAGGTAAACGAACTGACAAACTTTGCCTGTTCCGAATTCAGATCGTAGAATTTTTCTCCCACTCGGAAACGGAGTGTCCCATTCTCTCTCTTTACCTGAAGGGGAAGGGGCGGCTTCTCGGAATCAATCTGCATAAAGAGGGGTTCTGTGTTATCTATGAGTTCTGTGTTCTTCGGCAATGGATAAGTTTCCGGTGTTTGCTGTGCTGCTTCTGAGGCAGATTCAGCAAGACGTGGCCCTGCATCAGCGGACTTCTCTTTTTCAGGAGGAGTACGCTTCTGGCCTTCGTCCTTCTTCTCCTCGGGAGCCGGAGCATTTTCTGCTGTACTCTGGATCTCTGTACTCGTATCCGGGGAGGCCTGCCCTTTTCCTTTCACATTTACTGATTTTGGGTCCGAATCATCGGGATTTTGTACAATGGTAGCAATACTCGGCTTCTTTCCTTTGCCCTCTTTCCAAAGAGCAAACTGGTCAACCCAAGTTTCTTTATGCTTTTTCGTCACATACAAACGCTCAGACGGTTTCTTTTTTTCCTGTTCTCTGTTAAAGGCTTCAATCTGCAGATTCAGACGTATGTTTGGAATAAAGGGTGCAAGGAACTCAAAACTCTCCGCCATGGCAAGCAGTTGTTCCAGAAGAAAATTCACCACTGTTTCTATGGTCACATACTTCTCTATCTTCTGCATGTAGGGCTGCAGTGCAGGACTATGTAGCACATCTTGGACCATGGTGATCGCCGGACTGAGCGGTGTGGTATCCACCCTCTGAAAGTACGCTCCAACGGAGGCAATTTCGTTGTCAAAATCTGCTGCAAGCAATGCAAGATCCTGCTTTGCCTGGGCTGTTTCCACCGCTGCATCTTTGATACCGGCCGTGAGGGTCTCTGCGTTAAACAGATTCACATTGAGTCCAAACAGTTGTTCCTGCACTTCGTTCCAGGCAGTTTGTGCCGCAGCCGGCGTATCGGGATTTTTGTGTGCTTTGCGTGCAGTCTCCAGCGACGCAAGCAGTGCGTCCATGGCCTCCTGGCCGGCTGCTTCCACA
>PFDR01000091.1:24944-55843 GCA_002772545.1 Candidatus Peregrinibacteria bacterium CG10_big_fil_rev_8_21_14_0_10_49_10
TCTGTGACTGCATCTGCAGGAGAGGTCTCAGTAGTTTTTTGCTCTGCGGCTGCGGGTACGTCTGCCTTTGGATCAGTTTCAGCCTTGGGCGCAGGAGCAGCGGCACTCTGCCCACCTTTTTCGACAGTGCGCTTCAGAGCCTGCAGCTTCTGTTGCACATCTTCCATGGCCGCAATACGCGCCTTCTCTTCCGGAGAGTCGTCTTGTGTTTCCGGTGCTGGATTATTTGTGTTTTTGGACATAGAACGTACGGGAATGTTTTACCGCTTGGAGACAACCCCCCTCGCAGTCTGGGCAATGGACGCAAAGTACTTCTGTACCTGCTCTGTCCAGGGAATTTGCTTTGCCTTTGTAAGAATCTGCTCCAGCCGCTCCTGTTGCATTTCATTCATTTTGGGCAGGCTCTGGGTCCAGTAGGTACGCTCGGCTTCCGTAAGAATATGACTACGATCAATGAGTTTTTGGAGTCGGGAGAGATCCATGGGTGTTTTGTGTAAAATTCCTCTTAGTATAGCTTAAATCACCATTTTTCTCAATTCCCGGAAACTTGTGGAATTATTACATTGTTACATGGTTATATTGTTTCGCATGCGTTGCGCAGGTTTTTCTGCATGATGTTGCAGAGAAAAGTTTCCAAGATACAAATGTTTGTAAGGCAAAGACCCACGTAACGCTCTGCGAACCATATAACAATGTAACCATGCCCCTCAGAAAAACATCTATAAGGCAAAAACGAATCAGAGCAACCAGTGGAGAAACGATACGAATTCCTGTAATCTACCACCCGATTCTTCACCCCTTACAAGCCTATGAACATTCAGCACTTTGAGAAAGGATTCAGCTACTCAGATACAGAACTCCTCTGGATTGCCCGTAGAATCGGCAAGCTGGCCACCTACTGCAAACGCCTGAAAGATGAGAGCTCCAGCATCCGCGTAGATGCGGAGTGCAGGAATACAAAAAAGCAGATGGATGCCATAAAAATGACAGTCACTGTGGAACTCCCGGAAAAAGTCCTCCGTGCAGAATCCCGCAAAGCTACTGCTAAAGAAGCTCTGGACAGGTGCGTAGAAAAACTGGAACCGCAGCTCAAGCGCTACAAGGAACTCAATACGTCTCGCGGGCGGGTTCAGAAAGCAAAAGCCTCCCGCGCCCGATGATGCCCCTAATGAAACGATTCCTCTCCGTCATCGGCCTGCTCTCCATCACTTGCGGATTGGTACCACTGGCCATAGCGGCAACCGGAGATCTTGCGGGTGCACCGGCTCCCCTTACACCTGTTATCAGTGGTCCGGGGGATATAGCTGTAGGAAGAACGCTGGTCCTGGATGCATCTGCCTCTGTAGGACTGGGAACCAATGTTACTTATCGGTGGTATCGCGATGACCTCCCACAACCTATCAGTCGCACCGTAGAAGCGGTTTTCACGCCGGAAAAAACAGGTATCAGCACCATTCGAGTGGTTGTGAGTACGACTCTAAACGGTGAAGTAGTGGAAGCAGAAACACAGAAATCCGTTACCGTGTACGAACGCAAAATTGTACTCATTGCAGACGGCAGTATCGCACCGGACAAGCTGAAAACGCATCAGGAAACAGCGGCGGAAGCCGGCGTATTCCTGCGTATTTTACAGCCGGAAATTGGCGGCGCCCCTCTGGGTGCGGAAGAGTCACTGGTCAAACTGATACAGGAACAGTCCTCTGCTCTCAATGGCGCCGAAGCCATAGTGGTATGGACAGAAGGTATTACCGGTCTGCAGGCTCTTACCAGAGCCCTGGAGCAGGATACGGAACGCATGCAGAGCATAAAGAACCTGAGTATTGTGCTGATTTCGGACCGGAGTTTAAAGATAGTCGGTCGCACGGCCCGCGTACCGTTTTCGGTACTGCGACCAAAGCAAATTCTGGTCACGCGCCGTGTTGCCATTAATCCGCTCATCTCCTCCCAAACCATTGAAGAGTTCGTCACAGAACTGGAGAAGCGGGACAATGAATATCTGATTGTGGATGCATCTTCGACGGGTATTCGCCCCTGGAATCTGCTTTCCTCTCTGGTGAATTACATGCTCACGCACGGAGTTTCCAGCCAGACGGTTATTCTGCTGCTCATGCTGCCGGTCATTGCCATGATCCTGGCTTTCTTAAAACAGGTGATAGGAGTCACGACCTTTGGTCTGTATACACCTTCCATTGTGGCACTGAGTTTCCTTGCACTCAGTTGGCCCATAGGACTCGTTTTTCTCGTGTTCATTATTTCCACAGGGTATGCCACCAGAGCCATTATGCGGCGCTGGCGGCTGCTCTACATTCCCAAAGTTGCCATAGTCATTACGGTTGTGAGTATTACACTTCTGCTTCTTCTGGGCCTTGGTACCTTGTTTAAAATCGTACTCGCACGGGACACTATTTTTGTCCTGCTTATCATGTCCACACTCTCCGAAAGTTTCCTGAACGTAAAAACGGAAGAGGGGCTCTACAGCGCTATTCTCGGAACAGGCGAAACCATTCTTGCCGCGCTGCTCTGTGTGTTCATTGTGCAGTGGCCCTGGTTGCAGTCCGTGGTTCTCGCCTACCCCGAACTCATTCTCTTCACCATTCTTATAGATGTGATTCTGGGACGCTGGACAGGCCTGCGCCTTGTTGAGTACTTCCGATTCCGGGAAGTGTTTAAACACTTACAAGAGGAATAGCCAGATTTTTAGTTTTTAGTGAGGCACAGAGCCGCTCAGAACAGAGACTAAAAACTCGCCGCCCACTCCTCATGCCTCACACCCTATTGCCCCCATCCGTATTCTATCTTTCCTCTCCAACCACGGCGTTCTGGGTCTGAATGCACGTAACCTGCTGTACGTGAAACCGTTTAATCCCCGTAAAGCCGTTGCGTTTGCAGACAATAAACTGAAGACGAAAGCTTTTCTTGCTGCGCGCGGCGTCCCCACGGCAAAAATCTACGCGCGTATTGAAAACCGCAACCAGTTGCGGGATTTTGACTTCTCTCAGCTGCCGGATGAATGCGTGCTCAAGCCGAACTACGGTTTTGGAGGCGAAGGAATTTTAGTACTGAACGGGAGAAAAAACGGCACGTTTTTCCGGGGCAAAGAACCGCTATCAAATCAGGAAATTTTTCAGCATATTGAAGATATTCTCGACGGCATGTTCTCCATAAGCGGCCGGAGAGATACTGCATTTTTCGAACAAATTCTCATACCACATGAATGCTTCGCTCGATTCCGGCCGGCCGGCTTGCCGGATATACGTGTGATTGTATTTAACATGGTGCCGGTGATGGCGATGCTTCGCATTCCCACTGCACAGAGCGATGGAAAAGCGAACATTCATCTGGGTGGCATAGGTATAGGCATAGACCTGGCAAAAGGAGTCACGACACACGCAGCGCAGTACCACGGCATTATTGGGCAACTCCCCCACGGTGGTTCGCCGAGTGGCATTCAAATACCCCACTGGGAAGAAATTCTCACCATCAGCTCACGCATACAGCAGATTACAAATATCGGGTACCTGGCTGTGGACATTACCATAGACCAGGATGTCGGCCCTGCGCTCCTGGAAGTGAATGCCAGAGCGGGGCTCATGGTACAGGTGGCTAACCTCGCCCCTTTGCGTGCACGACTGAAGCGTGTAAAGGGCATACGAGTGGACTCCCCGGAGAAGGGCGTGCGCATAGGGCAGGATCTTTTTGGTGAGGGAAAGAAAGTAGAAAGTGACAAAGCGGAAACACCGGACGGGAAGACAGTCCTCGGCACACGTGAACACATTGTCATTAGTGGAGACGGTGTGAACATAGAAGTGCCCAGCCTCATAGCTCCGGAGCATGAGCGCACCGTCTTTTCTCCTGAGCTCATTGCAGAACTTTCGGAGGCAGATGCGCTGGAGCCGGAAGGGGAAAAAGACCGTACCTTCCGCGTAAAGTTCACGCTTGCTGGCAAAAAAATGCAGACTCTGGTGGGGGTGGAAGAAATGGCAGGACCCGAGAGGGCAAAGATCGGGAAACGGGATCTTACGGGTTTCCTTATAGATCTCTCCAAGGAAACACCACAGGGTATGGGCAGAACGTCTGTAAAGGCGGACTTAAGAGCTGTAGACAAGCTCTACGCACAAATAGACCGTGACTTACTGCTCCTCAAATACATCAAACCTGCAAACCTGGAAGAAGAACGGATACGCCTGGAACAGGATAAAACATATAATCCCCTCTTCCATTACCGTGAACTGGATGTGGAAGCAGAGGATGTGAAACGGAAATTGGACAAACCCATTCAGAACACTTCTCCTTTGGGCATACTGCTGGAAAAGAAGCGGCAGGAACTCCTTACACGTATGGAAATGCTGCAGTCACGGGGAAACGCCACTCGGTTTACACAACAATCCAAAGCACTATTTGGCGGACCCACCACTGCTCTGCTCAGAGAAGCCCAGTCTGCTCTGGATGCACGTGTCGCCTGTGATGTACCGGCGACGGAAACCGTTTTACTCTCTTCTGAGGAAGCAAAGGTACTGCTCACACAGGCACTGGAACGGTATAGCCTTCATGACTGGGATGTCTCTGTGCGCCCAAGACTTGTGGCAGACTGCACGGTGGGAGGGAACAAGGTCTACCTCCGAGAGGGCGCACGCTTTGAACCTTTACATATAGAGGCACTCATAGCACACGAAATAGAGACGCATATTCTTACCGCAGAGAACGGTGCTCATCAGGCCTATATGCTCTTCCGTAACGGATGTGCAAATTACCTCGACACACAGGAAGGCATGGCTATCTACAACCAAAACCGTGTCTACGGCCCCTTCCACGAAAAGCGGTACAACCCACCACGTAACCTTCTGGGACTCGCCTTTGGACTGGAACATTCCTTTGCCAAAACCAGAGAGTACCTGGAGGAAGAACTGGGATACGACCCCGAAAAGGCACTACACCAGGCACTCGCCGTAAAGCGGGGCTTACGGGATACCACGGAGCCCGGAGGGTTTACCAAGAGTGTGGTGTACTTTAGAGGATTCCGCGCTATAGAACATTTTGTAGCATCGGGCGGTGACCTCACTCTGCTCTACGTCGGCAGAATAGCCCTGGAAGACCTCAAGCTAATAGGAGAGATGGAAGACCTCGAACCCCCCTTGCTGCTCCCGTCTTTCCTGCGCGAAGCAAAGGAGGAAGTGAAGGCAAAATCAAAGGCAAAGAAGACTCCTAAGAAAAAGAAGACACAGGTGAAGGAATCGGATGAGGAAGTAGTGGAATAGCTCTTTAGCTTCACTAGCGTAGTTAGCTAGATTAGGATTTGTATTTTTCGTTAGAACAGTATCTTCTTCCTTGCGGAGAGAACAAATGATGCAAGGAAAAATGGTAGAAGCTAACTCCGCTAGTGACGCTAAGAACGCTAGCCACGCTAGTGAAGCTAGTAACGCTAGGATCTATTTCCCCTTCACCTTTGCCAAAGTATCCACCACCGTCATCCACGTCTGACCCGATGCAAAGATGAAAGGATGACCCGAAAGGTCTGTAAAACTGTACGGTTCCGACGCCGATGTTTTCGACCATCGACCGCTATACATTTTTCCATCCCGGAAAAGAAGAGCATTGCCTTCGCCTTCCACTGCTATAGCCAACCTTCCAAAGGGGCCAACTTCCTGTACCAAAGTTTCCAGTACCAGCACATTACGCGGAGTGGCAAGGCTCACTTGGTCTCCGTTCTTTCGAATGTAACTCTTCTTCCACTTGTCATACACGTACTCCACATTGTGCTTTGGATTGAAAAAATTGATATCAATAGTCTCTGCAGGAGGAGCATCCGGTGCACGGCCCGTTGTATAGGGAGGCCAGGCAATCACCTCCATATCTTCCACTTCCCTGAGTAATTCCTCCGCAGATTCCCTCGTCAAAAATGCATCATGCGGAGCCGGAACGCCGTTCTTGCGGGTATAGTACGTATCCCTGTAAATACCGTTGAACGAGGTAAGACCCAACGTTTCTACACGTTCCAGTGCCTCGGGACTGCCTCCGATGTGAAAGAAAACGGATGTCCAGGGAAGTGCGGCATCCACAAAGTATGGCCGGAGGGAACGTATCGGGCCAATGCTTTCCGGAAGATGATTCGTATCAAAAAATGCACTGAACCTGGAAATAAATCCCTCCACAAAAAACTCTTCTATGAGTACCGCGTCTTCCAGCCCGCGCTGATAGGGACGCGCCTCTTCATGATTTTCCACCAGCACAGCCATGAGCGACTTCTTCTTCCCCCACTGTGGAAACAGGGTGAGCTTGGAAAGACTCCAGGCAGAAGGATCACGAATGTCTGTTTCGGGAAGCAAGTTCCCCAACGGCTGCGTACCAGCATCCTCCGGAATGGAAAGCAGCGAAACATGCCGCACAAGTGCCGCACCGCAGAGCAACGCAAACACCAGTATCAGTGCAGAAAGAGCTGAGCTGAGGAATTTCATACTATTTCTTCGCAGAACTACGAATCTTTATCGGAATCATCAGCTTCTCCACCGGTTTCGGCTTCTGACTTTTCACCTTCTTCTCCTGTGACAGCTGCTGCCGCTCCTTCTGCAACCTCTCCTTCTGCAGGTGTTGGGGGCAGGAGTTCCTCTTCCTTCCTCGGCTCCTGAGCAGTGGCAATAACCACATCGGGGGCATCGACAATCTGCACACCCTCCGGAACTTCAATATCCGCAACTGTAATTGTGGAAAGGAAGTCCACCAGGGGTGCAATGGAAACAATGAGGTGGTGTGGCAAATGGGCGGGTAAACAGCGCACCGTGACATGGTCATGGGAAGTCACCAGCACGCCACCCATGTCTTTGACTGCCAGAGACTCTCCTTCGAAGTGAATGGGGATAGGTGCTTCAATTTCTTTCTTCATGTCCACCGCATAGAAGTCCACATGAATCAGCCGGTCGGATACGGGATCCATTTGTACCTCGTGGAAAAGAACGGGAACGTTCCTGCCGCCCAAGGCGAGTTCTACAATCGTGTTTTCACCCGCTTTCTGGTATGCACGCCAGACGTCGTTAAAACTGCACTCCAGAGAGACATTCTCCACATTGTTGCCGTACAGAACGCAGGGCACTTTGCTGGCAGTGCGCAGAATATTTGCACCTACATCCTTGGTACGGGCCGTTGCTGCCAATGTGACCATATCCATAGCGGAGAAAGGCTATGCGAAGAGGATGGAAGGGTCAACTGAAAGTGAAGGAATTTGTAGATACAGAGAAAATGGATAATGGATAATGGAAAGTTACCATGGTTTCTATTGTCTGTTACCACAACTACTCCAGTGATGAAGATACATTGATGAACGAGCTGTAGTGTTCAACTATCCATTTTCAATTCTGGTCGGGTCTTCCGGATACCGCCATTCATCCTCCATTTCCAAAAGTACCATATGCCGCTGGCAATGTGCGCCCTGCCCACCCGTGTGGTGAGTAACGTCCAGAGCCCGCCTTCGCTCAGACGATTCTTTCTGTCCCGTGCCCGTACTGCGGGAAAGTAGACCACACGTCTGGAAAGTTCCCGACAGCGACGACAGAGATCCGTATCTTCAAAGAAGAGGAAGAAGCGGTCATCAAAGCCTCCAAGTTGGCGGTAGAGATCCTTCCGCATCAGGAAACATCCTCCTACAATCCAGTCCACATCGTGTTCCTGTTCCAGATTTTCGTTGAGAAGCAGATATTGTGCCATGCGCTTTCTGAGGAAACGACTGAGGAACGTGCGTTTTGCAATCACATCAAGCGGACGCGGGTACGCACGGGCAGAGAGACGACGTGTGCCGTCGTGATGCAGAAGTGTGGGAGCCAGAATGCCAATGGTTTCGTCCTGTTCTATTTTTGCCACCAAACGCTCCACACCGTCGAGCTCCAGACGTTTGTCCGGATTATTCACCAGTACATACCTTCCCTTCGCATGGCGCACACCCAAATTGTACCCGCGACCAAATCCGATATTGCGGGGGGACTCCAGAATGTGTACAGATGAAAACCCGGAAAGACGGTTCCTGAGTACACCGATGGAATCGTCTTCGGAATGGTTGTCGATCACCAGTATTTCCATGCGGTCTGCCATGGATTGTTTCAGTAACTGGAGAACACACTCCACAGTAGGCTGCGGGCTGCGATAATTGAGCACCAGGGCAGAGACGAGCGGATGATCCATGTGGAATGGTACTATACCTGCGATGATACGGCTTCGCGATAAAACAATTGGGCACGCTATATGTGAATTTCCATTCATAGCGGTGAAGCGATATCGCTACGCCGCTATTACTCTCACGAAAGAACAATATTGCCTTCATCCATATCGCGAAACCGTATGACAAAGAAGAAGCCACCATCGGGAGGCAATCCGCATCTTGTGCAACTGCGCAAGCGGATACAGAAGGCACCCATGGATGCCGGCATTTACCGTTGGCTGGGGAAGGAGGGTGAGGTGCTCTACATTGGGAAAGCAAAGAATCTCCGGAACCGCCTGAAAAGCTACGTACAGGAACAACCCGATGCAGGCATAGGCCCCTGGAAGCTTTCGCTCATCAAAAACATAGAAGATGTGGAAATGACCGTAACGAACTCCGAACTGGAAGCGCTCATACTGGAAACCAATCTGATTAAGGAGATAAAACCCAAGTACAACGTACTGATGAAGGATGATAAAAATTATGTGTACGTCCGTATCTCCGTACAGAACCCTTACCCTGTGGTAGACGTAGTACGCAGGATGGAAGATGACGGGGCACAGTACTTTGGACCCTACCTTAAAGCGTATGAAGCCAAACGCGCTCTGGATATGCTCCAGGAAGTGTACAACTACCGTGAAGACAGTAAGGCACTGGAAAAACTGAACCGTGCGGGAGAAGAAGCCGTACAAAAACACGCCTCTCTGGATTTTCAAATAGGACAATCCTGCGGTGTGGCCATGGGCAAGATCTCGCAGGAGGAGTACCGGCGTCGTATAGACGCTGTGGTACAGTTTTTTAAAGGAGATACGACAGATGTGCTGCAACAGGCAAAAGAGAGGATGCAACAGGCTGCACAGGATAGGAAATTTGAGCGTGCAGCCAAGCTGCGGGACGCCGTGCAGTTTATAGAGACCATGCAGAAGGAACAGGTGGTCTCCGATACGTCCCGGGAAGATACCGATACTTTTGCGGTTGCCATGAGTGGCACCAGAGCTTTGGTAGTAGTGCTGCGGGAACGCAATGGAAGGGTCATAGGTGAGCAGAGCTACTCCCTTCGCGGGGAACCGGAGTCCGCGGCAAACGCGCTGGAACAGTTTTTGCCGCAGTACTACTCCTCTGTACCCGACCTCCCGGATCTCGTGGTCATAGGAGAAACCATAGAGGACCCTGCCCTCCTCTCCGACTGGCTCACAGAGCGGAAAAACAGGAAGGTAGATGTGCGCATTCCGGAACGCGGCAAGAAATCACATGTGCTGAAACTGGCGGAGAAGAATGCGGTGGAAAAAATAAAGCAGCAGGAAGCCAAGTGGGAATCCGCTGCACGGAATTTGGAAGAAGCACTCGCCGAACTGCAGGATGTACTCCATCTGCCGAATGCGCCACGGCGCATAGAGGGCTACGACATCTCCCACCTCGGCGGCACCGAAACGGTGGGCAGCATGGTGGTGGCCATTCACGGAAAACCAATGAATAAGCACTATCGCTCCTTTACCATCCAGTCACTCAAAGAAGGTGATGTAGATGACTACAAAGCACTGGAAGAAGTGCTGCGGAGACGCCTGAAGTACCTGAGTAAAAGCCTAAAAGAGCAGGAAGAGGACTGGAAAGAGCAGGGTTTTACTTTTAGAAAGGCACGGAAGGCTGAGCAGAACCCTGTGGAAGAAATCATCAAAGAGTATCCCCGTGACTTAAACCCGGAAGGGGCAAACTACAAAGATTTTCTGGTAGGCAGAAAGGATGAAAAGATCATTGCCTTTGTACGGTCATATACACATACAGGGAATTTGGTGGAGCTACGATCGCTCTGGGTACACAAAGATGTACGGGGGGAAAAGTTAGGCCACCTCCTTCTGCGCAAGATGCTCAAAACTCTGAAGAAAGAAAAAGTGTATGTTACAACAGAACCCAAACTGCAGGAATACTACGCAGAAGCAGGCTTCCGCCATGTGCTCAGACCACCGGAAGTACTCGCAGATGCCATGCAGAAAGCTGCAAAAGAATGCCCTGCATGCACCAACGCAATCGCAATGGTCTACATTGCTTCGGAACATAAAGAAGATGCGTCACTGGCAGAACGACCGGACCTTCTTTTGATAGATGGGGGAAAGGGGCAACTCGGGAGCGCCCTGAAGGTACTCAAAAACTTTGCGCTGGAACTCCCTGTTATTGGTCTGGCAAAACGGGAGGAGGAAATTTTTCTACCCAGCCAAAAAAATCCTGTGTTGCTCCCCAAAGACTCTCAGGCACAGTTCCTGCTCCAGCGCATACGCAACGAGGCGCACCGCTTTGCCAACGCGCACCGCAGGAAGCGCGTGGCCAAACATGCCATTGGTTCCGCTCTGGACGCCGTGCCAGGCATAGGAACCAAAACAAAGCAGGTACTCCTAAAGAATTTTGGATCTGTAAAAAATATCTCAGAGGCATCTGATGCTGAACTCGCAAAAATGCTGAACAGAGAACAGATAGGGGCACTGCGGAAACACCTGGCCTAAATCAACAGGAACTGCACTCACGAAGGGGTGCAGCTCCTGCACAATTCTACGAAGCCGCATCCTCCCCGTGAGTGCGGCTGAAATAATGATGGTTCATACTATTAATGTTCCCGCTGGTACCGCGTAACCGCATCCGAGATCTGGCTGGCAACCTTGCCGGCATTGGGTACAAAGCTGAGAGTAATATCTCCCCCACCGAGCCCCTCTTTGAGACGAAAGCTCAATTGCCCCAGTGGAAACAAACCCCATAACTGCGTGGTGGTACTTACGCTTCCTACGTTCTCAAAATGAATAGGATGGATTTCACGACGGAAGAAAGCGGTTTGGTCTACAATAATAATTTTGTCGGTCGTCACAAAGATAAAATCAAACTTCCAGTCGATGTATGCCTTCACCACATGGAAACCCGAAAAAAGCATCCACAGAAAAAAGAGAGTAAGACCCAGCCAACCCATATGCCACTGGAATAGATATCCCGCAATGCCTATACCAATAAAAATAAGTGTAATGATGATATCCCGCAGAATGGAGAAGATAAAAGAAAATCCGTGGTAGCGGGTAAAGAGGACCTCGCACTCTCCTGTGTGGCAGAATGCGTGCTTTATCTTATCTACATCCGTTTCAAGAGCCAGAAATCTCATGTAGAGAAGTGTAGTGGAAAGAGAAAAGGATCACATCTGCTTTTACAGAAAGAATTCTCTACCTATACTTCCGCATACGCCGCCATCGTCTTCAGCCGTCGTCCACCTACGGCGGACTATGGCCGACAACAGTGGTAAAGTACACCAGGTTCCCTGCCTCGTCGTAACAAAGTGAAGACGGGTCATCCTGGAAACGGCAATACTGTTCCATCTCATCATTGTGGACCGCTTGCCCAGCGAAGTTCCGTAGGAACGAAGTCGGGATCGTCTGCCCACCGAAGCCCAAAGGGCGAAGGTGGGTCTGGCCACATCAGTTCTCTTACATCTCAAGGCCCGTTCGTCTAGTGGTTAGGACACCAGGTTCTCATCCTGGAAACGGGGGTTCGATTCCCCCACGGGCTGCCATGATCTGTACCCAAAAAAGTGGACACGGAAACGTAAGCGTTCGGTTTTGGAAAGCCGACCAATTTATAGCGCAGTAAAGAGCTGGAGCAACTGGTCATTGATGTAATAATTAGTGTTTTTATATTTTTCCATGCGAAGCAATCCTAGTTGCTCCAATTGTTTCAAATATTTCGAAGCTGTTATACGTGAAACATTCGTATCCTCAACAATGTATTCAATTTTAGTGTAGGGATGGGAAAATATATTGTTAATGAGTTCATGTGAATAAATGCGAGGTGCATTTTCTTTAAGTACTTTCTTATAGTTTCGCATCAATGTTTTAATACTTTCTATTGTAACAATGGTTTGTTGTGCTGTGTGTTCTACTGCAGAAAGCATAAATAATATCCATTCTTCCCAGACATCCTCATCGCGCACTACTTGTAATAGACGATAGTACTCGCTTTTGTTCTGTGTGATGTATCGACTTAAATACAAAATGGGAATATCTAACAATTGATTATCTATCAAATACAATATATTCAGAATTCGCCCTACACGGCCATTGCCATCGAAAAAAGGATGAATGGATTCAAATTGATGATGAATAATTGCCATAGATACTAGTGGATCTAATCCTGCTTCCCGCTTCGTATTTAGGAATACATCCAAGTTATTCATATGTTTAATAATTTCAGTATGATCTTGTGGTGGTGTATATACCACTTCTCCTGTTCGGGGATTTTTAAGTGTTGTTCCTGGTGCATTACGAAATCCAACATCACGTTCCGTAAGTATTTTGACAATGTCTATAAGCAAGTTACCAGTAATCGGTTTAGACCGTATTTTTTCGTAGCCGAAAAATAGTGCTTCTCGGTATCTATATACTTCTTTTGTTGCTGCTGATGAGTCATCAAATTTCCTATCATATCGAAATAATTCATCATGAGTTGTAACAATGCTTTCCACTTCAGAGCTATCTTTTGATTCCTGAATAGAAAGTGTACTAATCAGCAATGCTTGGTTGGGCATGGTTTGTGCTACACCTTTTAATTCTGCCAATGCCTTGTTGGCTTGTATGGCTTTTTTGAGAACAATTGGTGTTTCTAGATTATCTGTAAGTGGTAGTGTCGGAATGTTGTATGGCATAAGAAGTATGTATAGATACTGACTTAAGCCTAACAGAGTTTTTGAGCTGTGTATAGTTTTTTGGATTTTTTATACATAGATTTATACCTATGTAACAAGAGGATACATAGCTTCTAAAGCTATAAATAATCGCACCATTTGCCCGACCGTGGTGGCTCCCGTGCTCCAAAATCCCGAACCCTGGAAACTCTTTATGGGACTCAAAGTATGAAGTTCACGACCGACGTGCTCTGCACCGCCGCCGAGTGTTCCCGAGTGCGATTGCGTCGAGAGGAAAGCATACCAACCGAATAAAACACACAGCACAATGTGCAAGTCTGCAAAAATATGTAGTTATGGGCGTACAGAGCCTCAGAATGGTATTAAAGCCCTCTTAAGTCGCTTTTTTTTAGACTAGTATCGATATTTCTCACCTTCTCATCATGCGCTATGCACTTCGATCAAAAACGGCAGAACTCTCAATGAAGAGAATATTCGGTTCCATTGTCCATCGTTGGCAATCAATAATGGCGGTAGCTATCAGCTTACTCGTTGTTATGACTGGTGTTGTATCCGCACAGGAAACACACTACACAGATGTCCCTGTTGGGGCGTGGTATGAAGGTTCTGCGGCGGCACTGCTGCGCTCAGGTGCTCTCGATGAGACGGAGGCACGACTGCGCCCAAACGATCTCGCAACCCGCGCAGAAGTTCTCAAGCTTCTTGTGAATGTGTATGGAGAAGACCTTATCTACCCTGCACAGGCAAGTTTTAACGATGTCTCTAGAACAGCATGGTACTTCCCTTACATAGAGACATCTGCTCATGTTGGATGGATAAAAGGAGATGGAAATTGTTATGGAACCGACGTTGCTACATGCACGGCTCGTCCCGCGGCCAATGTGAACCGTGCGGAAATGGCAATGCTCCTCCAGAGAGCCTTTGATTTGCCTCACCTCAACTTCGCTCCGGTTTTTCCGGATAATTCTGATAGTGGAACATGGTACTTCGCGCCGATTCAAACGGCAGCCGACCACTGTATTCTACAGGGGGATAATTTCACGGGACTTGTGCGTCCTGCCGCGAGTATGAATCGTGCAGAAATGATCGTCATGTTCGATCGCGCATCGCAGCAACAGCGCTACGGTCAGGAGTGTGCCGAACCTGTTGCGCAAATCCAGAGCATCACGACACCATCTGCAAATAAGGTTCGGTTGTCATACAATGTCGATCTTGACCCCGGTCGCATTGGCATGCTCTCCCGTTATAGTCTCGAGCAGAATGGTGGGGATTCCATTAACATCCGAAGCATTACAGTTGTAGATGCGAGAAATGTAGAACTGGAAACATCCACTTTCCTGCGAAGCTCTGTAACATACCGGCTGAAAGTGACGAACATGTTGACGGAAGGAGGAAGACTATTTAATGACAGCAGAACATTTACGTACACGGGAGTATCTATTGAGCCTACAATCGACTCCGTCACCGTTCGCGCCAGCGATCTTCTCCGTGTCCGGTTCAGCGAGGATATCAACCGAAGTTTTGCAAATGATGAAGAGCGCTACAGCCTGCGGAGAACATCTGGTTTTGGTGCAATTGGCATTGATCATGCCACTATTATTGATGATCGGACTGTGGAAATCGATCTTGCGGGCCCCCTCAGTTCCAACACGAATTACCGACTCAGTGTAACGAATATGCGTACGAAAGGCGGTGTGAGCTTCAACGATACGGCGACGTTTAAGATGAGTACCACGAGTTCTGAGACGATTGACAAAGTCGTCGTACGCGATAATAACCTCCTGCGTGTCATATTTAGTGAAGACATTGATCGGAACGAAATAGATAAATTGCCCCACTATATTCTTGAGCGTCTTTCCGGTGGAGGTAAGATTGATATCAACCGTGTGATTGTCGTCGATGGCCGCACGGTAGATCTATCGCTTCAATCCTCTCTTGCAACCAGTACGACATATGTCCTTCGTGTGGAGAATATGAAAACGAAAGATGGTAAAATCTTTAATGACAGCATCATTTTCGCTTCGACGGTTTCTATGATTGAAGACGTCACACCTGTATCGAGCAGGCGACTTCGTCTTGCATTCAACACCAACCTCGAGCGTATCCGTGCGGAAGACGAATCGCGATACGAAGTCAGAGGATTGAATGGGACGCTGCGCATTGGTCTTGCGACACTCGTCGAGACTGACTCAGTGGAACTTGTCCTTGATGAAGCAATGCGCAATGGCGAGGAGTATACAGTTACGGTAACGAGTCTTCGTACAATGGCGGGAGCAACGTTCTCTGATAAAGAAAATACCATCTATCTCGAAACGAACATCGGTTTCAAAGCCTCCTTGAGCGGAACGAATGAGGTACCTGCCGTTTCCACTGCGACAAGCGGCACAGGAACGTTCACTCTTACCAAGGAAGGACTGCAGTACGATATTACACTCCGGAACTTCAATGTCGGAAGCATCACCGCATCACATTTTCATCGTGGCAGCGTGAGCATGAACGGTCCGGTTTTGGAGCCAATCACCATCACGGGACTTCGCACTACCGGTATCTGGACAAATTTGACTGCAGAAGAGCGTGTGAATCTTCTGGACGGGAATGTGTATGTGAATGTCCATACGAACTCGTATCCTGATGGAGAAATACGAGGACAAGTTCTCCAATAATGCGATGTGTACTCTTCTGTTTGCAGAACAAGACTATGCCATGGAATGCACGCAATCATCGGGTTTGCGTGAAGAACCTTCCACAACGAATGGACAGGGAGCTGGCTGTAGTTACGAACGCTCTCTTTAAGGACGGAGGCCACAAGGAACGGTCAATATGCATTGCAATTCGAAAGAAAAGGGATGGGTGGGCACTAAGATACGGAAGATCTAATTCTATGTAGTTTTTCATTTTGCCATGTTCACCATCTCTCCAGATATAGGCCTTCTCGCTCTCCGTATTGGCATCGCATCCATCTTTTTTATTCATGGACCAAAGAAGATCAGCGGGTTTATGGGCCAGTTCATGATATTCATTGGCATTGCGGAGACCGTTGGTGCTGCGGCAGTTCTGGTCGGACTGCTGACGAAATGGGCTGCATTAGGTCTTGGAATCATTATGGCAGGTGCCATCTATAAAAAAATCGACGAATGGCATGTCCCATTCACGACCATGGAAAACACAGGGTGGGAGTTTGATCTCATTATCCTGGCCACATGCATAGCACTCATGACATTTGGTGCAGGAACATACAGTGTGGACACTTTACTGGAAGGCGCGATGTTTCCCTTTGCAGGAATATGAGTAGTTTCTCACGATACGTCATAGGCTTCTCTCTGATGTTGGTACTGAGTGCATGTACTTTAACAGCTGACACTTTGCATAACCCCATTTCCAGTGCTCGCAGTAGAGCAACCCCCCTGCATTTCGGAGTGTATGTGACACCCGACAATGGCCCTATCACTCCACCCGAGCAATTTATAGGGTTTCATGCTGGCACGGATTACGAAATCACAGCAGATGAACTTGAGAGCGATGTACCTGTCTTTGCCATCTGCTCAGGAGAAATACGCTACAGCGGCTTTACACAAGGATATGGAGGACTTATTGCTCAGCACTGCACGATCCTAAAAGAATCAGTGACTGTTCTCTATGGCCATCTTGCATTGGATACACTCCCTGATTTGGGTTCGGCTGTACAGGCCGGTAACAAGATCGGCTTACTTGCCTCTGCTCGGAGCAACGATAGCGGTGGAAACCGTAAGCACTTGCATCTCGGCATTCATCGCAGTAATTCATCGGACTTTCGTGGGTATGTTCAAAGTAAACAAGAGCTTGCGGACTATATTGATCCCGAGACAGTGCTGCCATCATTCCCCTTATTTGGATCTACACTGGCACCATACTGGCAAGAGCTAGAATAACTGCCTCTGTTCATTATATGCCAAATCTCTGAAGATGCAGTGCATGAGATGACAAAAAGCAGCAGGAAATTTCTATGTTCTTTTCAGGCACGCGACTAAATTCGTCTTTTTTGCCTGTGTTCTCTCTCCCACATATAAGGAACCGCCGACGAAGCACATTGCTGATTTTGTTCAGCGTGGTATAGATACAATTTTAGAAGCAAGGAGAACAGGCTAGTGATGATACCCCGTCCCCTTCTGTATCTGGATTGCTCTGTAGAGCTGCTCCAAAAAGACCAGACGACACAGTTCGTGCGGCAGAGTCATCTCGCTCAACCGCATAATTTTTGCTGCACGTTCACGTACGGCATCAGTCAGGCCATACGCTCCACCGAGGACGAAGAGTATGTGTTCGCCTCGGTCGGAGGGAGACACAAGTGCATGGGAAAATGTTTGTGAGGTCATGCCTTTGCCCCGTTCGTCGAGTACCCACACAAGCCCTTTGCGCTTCTCTATGGCTTCCAGCAGACGTCGGGATTCATCCTCCATTTGGCGGGTAGGATCCTTTTCCTTACTGGCAGGGAGTTCCACTATCTCCAGTTCACGGGAAAGACGATCGACAAACTGAGCGCACCCCTCAGCACTCCAGGATATTTTGAGTGAGCCGATGCAGAGGAGAGTGATGTTCTTCATAAAGGATGCAAGGATACAAACAACAAGTAGTCCAAATAAAGTTCAAAGCACAATAGCCAACATGCAAATATGCTGCTTCTTATGAAACTGGATCTTACTCTCTTTTGAAAGATTGTTACTTGTAACCTGGTTCTTATTTGGAATAACTTATTTGTTGCATCTTGTTATTTGCCACGCTGCAGCACCGACACCGTCTCTATATGGGACGTATGCGGAAACATATCCACCGGCTGTACGGTACGCAGCTCATACCCCGCTTTCAAAAACTCCGCAAGGTCACGAACGAAGGTAGCGGTATTGCATGAGACGTAGACTATTTTTTCCGGTGCATGGGCAACCACGGCTTCACGCGCCTGCGGGTGCAGACCGGCACGGGGTGGATCCACTACTATAACGGAGAAGTCGTACTTTCCTCCGGGCTTGAGTTGCTGCGCCAGCACCTGCTCAGCACGTCCTTTGTAAAAGCTAATGTTAGTGATGCGGTTTTTCCCGGCGCTGCGCAGGGCATCATCCACGGCAGAAGGATGACTTTCCACACCCACAACTTTCTCACAATAGCGTGCCAGATACTGCCCTATGGTTCCCATACCGCAGTAGGCATCCAGCACGGTATCTCTTGGGGAAAGATCTGCCCCCTGCTTTATGGCCTGGTAGAGTTTTTCTGCAGCAAGAGTATTAGTCTGAAAGAAGGAGAAGGGAGAGAGTTCGAAGGTAAGATCAAAGAGACGTTCGGAAATAGTCGTGCCGTCTACCAGAGAGTGAATGTGAGGATGTTCGGGTTTATCGTTCTGTCCCGTATTTTCTATGACCATGAGAGATGTGAGTCCGGAGCGTCCGCCAAAGCGCATAAAATACTGAAAGAGGGGTTCGAGTTCCTTCTTTTTGGCTTTAACGATAAAGGCAATCATGTGTTCTCCGGTCTGTATGCCCCGCCGCAACAGGAGCGTTCGCAGCATACCCTTCTGGGTTTTGGGGTTGAATACGGGCAGCTTGGTATCTTCCATAAAACGACGCACATCGGAAAGCAAAGAACCAATTTGCTCGTCATAGAGGTGGCACTCGGAAATGGGGAGGATGGTTGCCCATTCGCCTGGCTGGTGGAACCCGATGGAGGGATGTTCATCCAGATAAATACGGCGGCCATTACTCTGCTCCGTACGCATGGACTCAAAGCCAAAACTCAGTTCCAGCTTATTGCGGTAGTGGAAGATCTGAGGACTGGGAATAATTTTGAGCACACGACCGGGGAGCTTGGACCGCAACTCTGCATCTACCGGTGTAAGGTGCTCAAGCGTTTCACGCACAATATCCTCTTTGTAGTCTATCTGTTTGTCGTACGGGAGGTTCTGCCAGGTACACCCTCCGCAGTCATGAAAGTGCGCACAACGGGGCTGTATTTCGTCCTTGGCCTTCTTATGGACAGCGAGCAGCTTGGCCTCGCAGTAACCATCCTTCTTTTTTAGAATGGCAATTTCCACAACCTGGCCGGGAATGGTACCCGGCACAAATACCGCCAAACCGTCGATATGAGCTAATCCCGCACCTCCGTGCGTCAGTTTCTCAATAGTGACCCTGTGCTGCTGTCCGGGGTGTATGGACGTCTCTTTAGCTATTGACATTAAATGATAATTATAGTATAAATATCTCCTTTTTTTTACTGCATACTATAAATGCTTCTTCTCCTCACCCTCTACTTCCTCCTAAGCACGAGTACGCAAACGGACATATCTGCAGCTAAGAGCGTACCACAGCAGCAGGAGGATGCAAACAGGAAACAGCCTTTGCTGGCAGAAGTCCTGCATACCCAAATAGCGGAAGAAGTGGCTGCAAAGCAGGAAGGTGTCCACGGCAGCGGCGTTGCCCCCTCCCCCCGTGTAGCCGCGCTTTACCCCGTTGTAGACAGAGAAGATATACAACTCAAACACCGCCAAATAGCAGACCGGGTGATGCGTCTGATGCCACAGCGTTGCACATCTTTACTGGAACACTTCTACGTTCGTTATAACCACCCCGAAAGCCGTGGTCTGGGAGGAAAATCAACCATCATCTTAAGTGGCAACGTACCGGACGACGAATTCAGGGCGCTGTTCATTCACGAGTTCGGTCACTTACTGGATTTAGGATGTTTTCAGGGTACACCCGGCTCCGGAACCACCACCTTTAAGGACAATACTGAACAGATATGGAAGGACGACCCCAGTGTACAGTTCTACCGTATTTCCTGGGATGCAGCCAATGTACAACGTAAAGGGACGCAGAAGACAGACTTCGTTTCGGGGTACGCCTCGTGGGACCCTTTTGAAGACTTTGCCGAAAGCTTTGCCTACTACCTGCTGCACAGAGAAGTGTTTGCCGAGCGCGCGCAGGAAAACAATGCTCTTGCAGCCAAGTACCTGTGGTTCCAAACGTACCTCCCCACGGTTCCCCGCGTTGCAAAAAGCCTGAGTACGTGGGACGGGAATGTGCCATGGGACAGTACAAAGCTGGCATATACATGGAACCCACCGAGGGAAATAGTGGCGAGGAGATAGGAAATGAGCTTCCTGTGATTTTGATTGGTTATCTCCTGTTTTGTGATCCTTCATTTCTGTCTCACGAAGCTAATGAAGCTAACCAAGCTAAAAATCTTGCTCTATACTATCTCCCGTGCGCTACCGCCTCCTCGTCCTCCTGTGGCTTATAACAGACCTCCTCCTTTTTGTGGGGAGCTATGCCCTCGCCTACTTCTTGCGCGTGGGTTTTATACTCTCTTCGGACTTTCCCTTTCATCAGTTTTTCTACGCCGCATGTGTCACTGCTCCCGTTTGGCTTGTGGTTCTTGCAACCACGCGCACATTTGCACTGACGCGGTCGCAGGCGACGGTGCGCAACGGTGCCTACATCGGGTATACCGCACTGGTGGGCGTGGCGCTCTTTACGCTGGTGTACTACTTCCGGTTTGAAACATTCTTCAGTCGCATGCTGCTCGGCATGGCCTTTGTGCTGAGCGCATCCGTGGTCTGGTTATGGCACATTGCGTACGCCGCAATGATGCGGCGGCTGCTCAGGCGAGACCCCCCTGCCTTCCCTACGCTGATCGTGGGAGTCACACGGGAATCCAAACGACTCATAGAAAAACTGAATGCAGGGAAGCATCCCCTTAAACCCGTTGCTGTGCTGGATGGTCGGGGAACAAGTGAAACGGAAATTGATGGTGTTCCCGTTCGTGGCAAACTGAACAAGCTCGAAGACATCTTAGAACAGGAACACATTACACACCTTATTCAGTGCAGCGACCTGGAGCAATCACTGAACCTCCTCAGTGCATGCCGGCAACGTGGCTGCACCTATTTACTGCTTCCTTCCGTGCTCGGAATAGTAGAGCGGGATGAACGAGTGGACACGCTGGAAGGCCAGCCTGTGACCATTGTGAGTCCAAAGGAAGGATGGTGGACGTGGTTCTTCCGCTAAAAATACAACACTAATTGAGTGCCTCCTGAATAACAGTGAGACTTTCTTCAGCTTTTATGTCCTCACTGAGTCTCCCGGCAATAGCAGCACGTGTTACGAGCCCTGTACGCAATAGTTCATGCGCACCTGCAGCAAAATTAGGACTTTGAGCATCCTCGAACAGAACCCCTACAGCAGAACGTAAACCGGCACGCGCATAGGAAGCACCATCATATGCACCGGTAATCCGCTGCACCTGCTTTCCGATTTCATTTTGGACAGCGAGCATTGTGTCGGTATCCCATCCTCCGGAAAGACGCACAACTTTTCCAACATCGTATATTCCAGCACTTAGAGCATTTGCAACCGTTACACGTGCCCATTCTGCGGCATCAAATGAATCACGAGATTGTTCTGCTCCTGCAATACTTGTCTTATAAAACCGAGGATGTTTTGCGGCACCCGAAGCCCGAATGCCATCTTCAATACGACGTAATACATCTAATTGTAAATCTGCATGCGTATAGAATTCGCCATGGTCCTTCATGATCTCTGGCTCAATCAAAGTAAGCACATCTTTTTGTGCACATATTTCATGCATTTTCACAAACTTATCTACCCCTTCGCTGGTAGCCTGAGGTCTGTTTGGATAAAACTCCTGACGCAACTTCACAACATGCACACCGTTCCTCTTCAAAATATTATCCAAATCCTCACCAAATGTTACCAGGTCCTCATCGCTGGCTGTTCCATTTCTCCCCACACCAATTAATTTACCAATGACAATAACTCCGTTTTCATTCGCTATCTCCAATAAAGGGGTTTCTCCATCGCTCCCTGTTTGATCATAAAGGGAATTGTGCGCAATAATTGCGTCGTAAACATCACCAAGTCCTACACTGCCGTCACGTGCTTCCAGGGCCATTCGTCGTAATTGAAGAAGTTTCTCATCAGAATAGGAAACTCCGTAATCATCCTCAAAATGCCTTCTTGAGCTGGAGGGGCTTGCGTCAAGTGCCAAAAAATTCCGATGACCGGGTTTTACATTGAGTGTGTCTACTACTGTTTCAAAATCTGGCAAAGAGGAGGACATGGGCAAAAATAGAAAAGGGACCTATGCTACTGCTCACATAAATAACGTGTCAACAAGAGATAGGTAAAGAAATCAAGGCAATCAAAGTAATCAAGGATTACAATGTCTAAGGGAACAAGTAAAAAGAGAACTATCTTCGATTCCATTCATTGCTTTGATTGCCCTATGAAGACCTTCATTCTCGCCGGCGGCTTTGCCACACGCCTTTGGCCTCTTACAGAAAAGAGGGCCAAGCCGCTGCTGCCCCTTACAGGAAAACCGTTGCTTTCGCATCTCGTAGAAAAGGTACCTGCAGATTCCCCCATAACCGTAAGTACAAATGCCGCCTTTGCTGCAGGATTCACCGAGTGGAAAAAGCAGCAAAAGCGGCAGGATATCAGTATCCTTATTGAGGATACCGCACATGACGATCACAAACTGGGTGCACTGGGCGCCGTGGCAGCATGGTTGAAGCAGGAGGGGTCCGATGAAGATATTCTGCTGCTCACGGGAGATAACTACTGTGGATTTGCGATAAATGACTTCTTACACCGCTACCACTCCGGAACGGCGCTCCTGGCAGCACATGATATAGGAGATACCAAAGCAGCCGGTGCGTTTGGGACTGTGATTCTGGGCAGTGACGGAAAGACCTTAGAGGCCTTTGAAGAGAAACCGCAGCATCCACGCACCTCGCTTGTGAGCACGGGTGTTTCGGTGTTGCCGGCGCAGGTACTCCCTCTCTTGATGGATTTTGCCAAAGGGCAACCGGATAATGTGGGAGGCATATTCGAGGAGTTGCTGCGAAAGGGGCAGAAGGTGGAGTGTTTTGTCTTCCGGGAATCCTGGTTTGACGTGGGATCCTTTGAGGCCTACATGGAAGCGACAAAAGCGCTCGTGGGCGAACAGCTGCTTAAGGAAGACTCTGCCACACTGGAAAAATCGACCTGCACAGGATCCGTGGTCCTTGGAAAAAACACATGCATAACAGACTCAAAACTGCACAATGTTGTAGTATTTGATGACTGTATGATTGAAGATTGCATCCTACGTGATTGCATTTTGGATGAGCACTGCACACTGCGAGGGATAGACCTGACGGGAAAGATGTTACGGGCTGGCACAACTCTTACCTCTTAAATATTGATCATACTAAGCCGCATCCCTCCGCGGGTGCGGCTTAGTATTGGATTTTTTGTTAGCTGCACCCACGGAGGAGTGCAGCTAACAAAGGAAAGGTGCTCCACACGATTGCACAGAAGACTGGGGTTCCCTACACTCGGATGGAATGATACGTCTTTGTAATCAAAACACGACAGGAGGGTCACCCTGTTCTGGCACACATAACGGTGTAGCGGGATCATTACGCCACTTTTACGGATATTGTAGGAAAAAAGTGTTTGGATTCTCACCGCAAACCATATGAAACGGCTTCTTTCCTCTTTTGCCCTTCTTTTACTGCTTACAGCCTGTGGTAGCAGCTCTGTGTCGTACGATGTGCAGACGAACACCGACGACGCAGAAGTACAGAGTGCCCTGCTCGCAGCAAGCTTGCGGGTAGTGGAGCGTCGCATGGCAAGTCTGGGAGAACCGGTACTGGATTTGAATATGGAACAGAACGGAGAAGGAAATACACTCTATGTAGAAGCACAGGAGCAGGCAGCTCTCGACATTCTGTCAGATTTACTCTCTGCACCTTTTGATCTGCAGGTGATGAAACAGGCGACAGTGGAAGAGGCAGATCAGGTAGTAGAAGGACATGGAGGATTTAAGCAGGTAGGTATAAACCAGGACGATATTATGTGGCTCAGCGCCTCCGAAGAACCGGGTGGCAAAGGCCGTGTGACCATTACCTTCTCAGAGGAAGGACGGGGGAAAATGGGCAAACTCTTTAAGGAGAACAAAGGGAAGTTCATTGGCATCTTTGTGCGAAGCCAGCTTGTCTCCAAGCTCCTGGTGGAGACGGACGAATTAAAAGACGACATTGTCATTACCGATATCCCCACCGTGCAGCTCGCTCATGTTTTCGCCGATGATGTGAATGTGGGTATTCATATGACCTTCAGGCCCCTCCCATAACCCCCATGGCAATAAAGAAAACATATACCTGGCCCGTGTTAACCTGTGTGATATCGGTTTTTTTGGTACTCATAGCACTCCCCCCCCGATTTAAACAATGGACTCCCTCGTTCATTCGCGAAGCCGGACTGCACTTTGGACTTGATCTTGTTGGCGGAACTCAGCTGGACTTCCGTATTTCCGAGCAGGAGATGAATCAGCAGATTGCAGACCTCTCGGAGAAGATTTCCAAGCTGGAAGAAACTCATAGCACGGGTGATGCCATTGCTACCTTACAACTCCAGCGTCAGAACATTGAACTGCAGCAGAGCACCATTGTGGAAGCGATTCGTACTGTGCTTGAACGCAGAATAAATGCGTTGGGTGTGAGCGAAGCCGTCATTACACCTTCCTACATCGGGAATGAGAAGCACCTCCTGGTGGAGTGCCCCGGAGTGGTGGATACCCAGGCGTGCATAGATACCGTTGGAAAGACCATCAAACTGGAATTCAAGGAGGAATTTACAGAAGCCACGGAAGAATACGAAAGATCCGTACGTGCAAATGTTGCCACCGCACTCCGTCGCATGACAGAAAGCGGAGAAATATTGCATGTTGTTGCGGAAGATTTAAGTGATGAACTGGGAATGGCCTACGTACGGGATGGCCGTTACTTCCGCGATACGCTGCCAGAAGGTCTGGAAGACCTCTGGTCAAAATCTCCCGGCGAAAGAGTGTACCAACGTGAGGGTTCACTGACTATTGGTCAGGAAGACCCGGAAGGAAATGTATCGGATACCACCATCCCCGGTATTTTCCTCTCTCAAATTACACGCGAACGGACGCAGACCGGCCGCACAGTGAACGATGCGCAAATTGCCTTTGGGTTGCTACAGAAGCAGGAACCAAATACGAAGCAAAAAAGCAACGAAAACCAGGAACTCAACGATGTGCCTCCTCTTGTGGCTGCCACACTGCGCCAGATGAAACCGGGAGAGCTACACATAGTTTCCCTCCCGGATAACACCTCACATATTCTCTTTTTAAAGGCCTTTACGGCAGGCCGGGAAGAAATGGAAGCCAGCCATATTCTCGTAGCATACAAGGGAGCCACCTCCGCAGACGCCGGCATTGTGCGGAGTCGCGAAGAGGCGCTTGCCCGGGCCAAAGAACTGCGTGCAAAAATACAGAGCGGGGAAAAGTTTGAAGAGCTTGCCCGCTCCTTCTCGGACGGACCCTCAGGGGCAGAGGGTGGAAGTTTGGGGCTCTTTGGAAAAGACACTATGGTCCCCGCTTTTTCCGATGCCGCCTTTGCATTGAAGAAAGGCGAAGTCACAGACCCTGTGGAAACAGCTTTTGGTTTTCACATTATCCGTGCAGACAGTGAACCGGTAACACTCTCAGATAAGGCAAGTTTTGAAGAACTGACTCTCAGCGGAGAAAATGCGAGCCAGAGAACAGAAGAAATACTGGGCCGCATGCAACGAGGAGAAGTAAAGAACACGGAAGATATGGTATTTATGCGCAGCCTGTTCTTCTCCCTCAAACCCACAGGATGGAAGGACACTGCACTGGATGGCAAGCACTTTCGCACAGCCACCGTCACACTGGATCCTGTGACCAATATACCGGTCGTGCAGATTACCTTTGACGACGAGGGCGGCAAGCTCTTTCAGGAACTTACGGCACGTAACATAGAAAAACGTATTGCCATCTTTGTGGGTGGCACACTGGTTTCTTCTCCTGTGGTCCAGACAGAAATTACGGGCGGCACAGCCATTATTACGGGCATGCGGAACTTCCAGGATGCAAAAAATCTGGCACAGGACTTAAATACCGGTGCCATTCCTGCCCCCATTTACCTCACCGGTCAACGCACGGTAGAAGCCACGCTAGGCGCTGCTGCTCTCCGTGCTTCCCTGCGTGCCGCACTGATTGGAATTTTCATCCTCATGATCTACATGGCACTGTTCTACAGATTCCTCGGAGTGATAGCAGATGTGGCCCTGAGTTGTTATGCACTCTTTTTCTACGTGCTGCTGAAGCTTCCTCTTTTCCTGTTCACAGACCAGTACGTGGTACTCACCTTGGCAGGTATGGCCGGTATTATTTTGAGCATTGGCATGGCTATAGATGCGAACGTGCTCATTTTCGAACGCATGAAGGAGGAATTGCGTAAAGGTAAATTGCTCTCAACAGCAACGGAAATTGGCTTTAAGCGGGCATGGCCGAGTATCCGTGACGGAAACGTTTCTACGTTCATCACCTGTGGCATTCTGTTCACCATAGGCACGTCCATAGTACGGGGATTTGCCGCCACACTCGGCCTTGGTGTGCTGCTTTCCATGTTCACCGCTATTGTCGTCACGCGCTGGCTTGTACGGCAGATAAGCAAGACGCCCCTGGCGGAAAGAACTGAGTTGTTTGGAGTACGACCTGCAACAGAAACTAGTGACTAGAAATGAGAAACTAGATCCTGTTCACCTTATGACCTACCTAGTTTCTCGTTCCTCATTCCTGATCTAATCTACAAGCATGAATGACATTGTCCGCATCACTGAGCTGGAGGTACATACGCACATAGGTGTTCCGGAAGCAGAACGAAAGGAAGCACAACGTCTTCTGGTTTCCGTTGTTCTGGAAACGAGCACACAGGCAGCGGCCAGGAGCGACGCCATGGAAGATACCATCAATTACGAAGCAGTTACAAAGAACCTGCAGGAACTTGCACGTACGGAACGTAAGACCATAGAGCGATTCGCAGAGGATGCGACTGAGATGATTCTGAGCGAATTTCATCCGAAACGTGTGACTGTCACTGTGCAGAAGTTTCCTCTCAAAGAAGCCAAAAGTGTGTCTGTTACCATCACACGCCCATAGCAACCGCTTACATTGGCATAGGGTCGAATATTAACGCAGAAAAGAACATCGCTGCCTGCAGGAAGATGCTCACTGAGCACTGGCCAGGTATCCGGTTCTCCTCCCTCTACAAAACTGCTCCGTATGAATTTGAGGAGCAGGATGTATTCTTAAATAGTGCAGCAAAAGTAGAGACAGGGGAATCTCCGGAAGAAGTGTCTCACGTACTGCACACGATAGAAAAAGAACTTAAGAAAGATCCTCCCTTCAAATTCGGCCCTCGGACCATAGACCTGGATGTTTTGCTCTACAACGACCAGGTGATCAGCCTGGAGAATCTCACAGTCCCCCACCCAAGGATGCACAATCGGCGCTTTGTACTGGAACCACTTTGCGAACTCATTGATCCTACGACCAAACACCCGGTTGTCGGAAAGACGTGGGAGGAATTGCTGGGAGATGTGCAGGAGCAGGAGTGTGAGAAGCTTTGACCTCACCCCCTAACCCCCTCTCCTCCGCTTCCATGGAGTGCGGGGAGAGGAAGGATGGGGATTGTTGTTTCCCGGTCATTGCCGACCAGGAGAGGGGGAACAATCTCATAGAATTCCTAGCCTTAGTCTTAGTCTTAGCCTTACTCTGTTGCTGTGAATAATATATTTGCCAAACTCATAGAACAATGCGGAGAAGACCCCAACCGATCAGGACTGGAGAAGACCCCCAAGCGTGCCGCTGAAGCATTCACCTTTCTTACCTCAGGCTACAACCAGAACCTTGAGGAGATAGTGAACGGCGCTCTGTACCCAGCAGAAAGCGACGGGATGGTGATCATAAAGGACATAGAGTGCTACTCCCTCTGCGAACATCACATTCTGCCTTTTGTGGGAAAGGTGCACGTGGGCTACGTGCCGGATAAGCACATTATAGGCCTGAGCAAAATCCCACGAATCATTGATATGTTCGCCCGTCGTCTGCAGGTGCAGGAACGGCTGGGGCAGCAGATTTGCGATACGTTAGATGACATCCTGAAACCCAAAGGCATAGGTGTGGTCATAGAAGCCGAACACTTCTGCATGATGATGCGAGGCGTGGAAAAACAGCACAGCAAAGCTGTAACCAGCCAGGTAAAGGGACTTATGAAGAAGGATGAGAAGACGAGGGAGGAGTTTTTGAAGTTGATTGGCTAGGCAGCCATCTGTTGTGTTCGACCGTGGCCTTTTTCATCCAAGATCTCCTGCAGCTGCCCTACATCACCATGATCTGTTAGTGTGCGATCAAACTCATTACCGGTAAGACTCCGGAGGCGCATGCCAACCTTTTGGGCGTGATTGTAATCTTCTGGTTGGCCATGACGGAAGTACCCTTCGCCTTCTCCGACACCCTCATTTCCTTTGAGTTCTGCAAATGCCTCAAAAAGCGTGAATCTTGTTTCCTGCTGCCCGTCTAATACAAGATCTCCACTCAACTGAACAGATTCCATATGCGCCTGCTCATGATGGCCAGCATGGTTTGCCTGTTTGGCATCTGCTGCATCAGTAATCTCTCCAAGCATCTCCTGACTCAGTCTCCCCTCACCACCAATGCGGGCTTCGCCAAGTTGTCCCAACGGCATAGATTCAACACCAAGATGTTCAACGCCATCTGTTGCATCGTCAATCAGTGTTTCTTGTCCGTGCACTGCTTCTCGTAAACTTTCTGCATCACCTTCATCTCGTATGGCCTCTTCTGCAAGCCGATGGAATGTTGTGCGAAACTGGCCAACAGTCGCAGCTTGCTTTGCTGCCTGGGCCTGCAATTCCAATACCTGAGTTTCGTAGCTCGATTTCTCTCCTACGTCTACCGGATGAAAGAGTGCTTCCATAGCGTCCCTATTATCGCATAGTTTTGCTCTCTATAAAGCAAAAAGACGAAAAAGTGTATTGCTCGTGTCATCCCGAACGAAGCCGAGGGACGAGCCATACACTTTTTTACTTACGTTCGTATGCAATAAACGCAAACGCATACGCATGCTTCTCATCTGCGGGATGTTCTTCCCGACTCACTTCTTCCCACTCCTCTTCTTTGATCTCCGGGAAGAAGACATCACCCTCTACTTCCGCATGCACCCGTGTGAGGTAGATGCGGTCTGCGAGTGGAAGGGCAAGAGCGTAGATTTGCCCTCCACCAATAATAAAACTTTCTTCCTGTTCCGTTTCCTTGGCGAGCTCGATGGCTGCTTCGACGGATGGAACAACATCACATCCTTCTATTTGGAGCCCCTCCTGCCGGGAAACGATGATGTTGCGGCGGTTTGGGAGTGGACGGCCAATGGACTCGTAGTTCTTCCGCCCGAGGATAATGGGATGCCCCTGTGTGATAGATCTAAAATGCTGAAGATCATCCGGGAGATCCCAAGGTAGTGTGTTGTCCTTTCCTATAACATTGTTTTCGGAGGCAGCAGCGATGAGTGAGATCTTCATGGGGTATGAATAATACGTGAGGGCTAGGACTAGGGCTAGATTTTCCCTTCCTGGCCCTAGCCCTAATAGAAAAACCCGATCCCGCACTTAAGCGAAATCGGGGTTGTGTGATCGGTCAGCTCATTAATATCTCCAGAAAACTTGCCTTGAGCCAATAAGAGCAAGCCCAAACATCTTGAGAGAATGATGAAGCCCAACTTTCCTCTGCATTACAAGGAACAGCTCCTTTCCAAATCCTTTTTCCAGAAACATGGAATCATGCTCTGTTTTATCAAACAAATCGGAATTGGAGGACTTGTCTACTATCCCCGCAATGATCGCATCGGATTCAAGCATATTGATCATGCCCTGCACATCAATGACCTGGAATAGTTCGATAGACTTCTGGAACCCATGAATCGTTACAGAACGACCAGGGTCCACTACAACAGTCTCTCCTCCAAATCCGCGAACATGAGGGTTCAGATCATGCAACCTATCATCTGTAAACGGTCTCAGTAGAACATTTATATGATCACGAAGTTCATACAGAACTCCTACTTTTAAAACATCGCTCATTCTTTTCCCCTTTCTGAGAAGTACCAACCCACACTGCAGATCCAAAACGCTCGGAGGTGCATCTCTCCAAATGGAAAGTGTGTGGGTTGGCAAAGTGCAAACATGCATCTAACCAATGAGCTCTGCAATGACCTCATCAATGCGGAGCTTCGCGATCTCTTCTGGACCTACTTCTTTTGAAGTAATGATGTCCACAGACTTACCAAGAGCCTTGAACACTACTGGCATTACTGGGGGCATAGAGAGAAGATGTCCAAAATCATCATGAGCTCCGGGATGCCACTTCCACGTTTCGAGCCCTACATCGAAGACTCCGTATCCAACTTTCGTCGTGAGATGAAAAGACAACTCACTCCAAAAGTCGACGTTTTCGTTGCCCCCCAAAAATACACCTTCTGCATTTTCTGGATTTTCCACAACAAATCCGACTGCCCTAAGAGCTTCAAAAATTGCAGGAGGACAGTTTTTTGCTACCCCTACCTGCAACCTGGACTGGGGAACAATGTTCCCTAATCGTTTTCTCTCTTTCATCACTATCTCCTTAAGCTATGGTGTAAAAGACCGATCACACTGCATCTGGAACACCCAGATGCACCTCTCCTGCGGAGAGGGGGTGATTCGGCATTTAGGCATTACGCCCACCGTGCCACCCGCTTCCCGCAAGGTTGGGTGGCGTTATAGGGTTTCCGATGAGGACAATGAATAAATAACATGATGAGAAAAGAAAGGAATACAAAAAGACCCTCTGCGAGAGGGCTTGGTTACAACAAAAGACCGCTCTCGCTTAGGCTGAAACAGCGTAATACACAGCAGAGCAGCACCCTCCGCCGAGAGTTGCCTGAGAGCCGTTGCTACTGCGTGAATGAATCATGACGGGGAGAGAATAGACCCTGATAGTGAGTTTGTCAATATTTTATTTTATTGTATAATATAAAGAATATAGGGCATGTGGACATTTTTGCAGGCTGAAATAAGGACTTTTGCGCTTGGTAGAGCTGAGATATGCTGTGATTTTTCGTAACACACTATGAAAAAT
>PFDR01000076.1:0-3486 GCA_002772545.1 Candidatus Peregrinibacteria bacterium CG10_big_fil_rev_8_21_14_0_10_49_10
CTTCGCTGCTCTGCAGCGCGAAACCCTGTACCGAACGCTCTATAAATTGAGGAGGAACCAATGCACCATTCATTCCCGACCTTACGGTCGGGGCGTTCTGGTACACGGGTAAAAGCCATCTTGATGCTGACAAAAACGTGTTTCCATATCACTTGTAATGCCTGTGTAATACGATTCATCACAGCATTGTAGAATGTAGACGAAATATTCATGAGTACGACTCGTCATCACTTAAAACCCTTTAAACGACTCTATAAACTTCTCAAACCTCTTCACTTCGCTATCGTAGTATTCTGCAGGTGCAGCAAACGAGAGAACATAGATCTTGGTTCCTGCGGCTACCCGCACTTGTTTGTAACGGTGCGGGTTTGAAATACCCCCTGCTTCAAAGGTACTCAGGAGCACCGTTTTTCCGTGTACACGGAAACGTGAACTCCGGAGGTTTTTGAGTTCATGTATGTACGACATCGTCTCCAGTTGGTAGTCGTTTATGGGTTGGCGTGCAAAACGGGCAAGATCTGACTGCAGGTCTCTAAAGGAGAGACGTTTTCCTTTTTCCTTCACCCAAACAGAAAGTGCACTCTTTGGATACTTTTCCGGAGCAAAATGTACAATTTCATCGGCAAGAGACTCTGCTGTGACATACGATGTTTTCCAGCCCCTGGGATACTGAACAGAAAACCCCAGGAGTTCATTTACAAAGACTGCATATTCTTCGGGCTTAGGAGCATAGGTCGCTCTGCGGACCCGCTCCTCGTTGTGTGCATTTGAACGGAGGGTGCGGAGAGAGGGGCGGGCATAAGCCGTCTGTAATGAAAATATGAATACAGTGCTCGCAAGAGGAATTACAAAATGTTTCAGAGTTTTCATCCTTGAGGTGTTAGAAGAACAAGTAAAAAATAAAGAAAGAAGAGAGCGTAAAATGCACCATAGAATTTAGCAGCAGTTTTTGTCCTAACTCGTAGCATTAGAAATGCAATACCTGCAATTACAAGGAGAACAGCTACAATAGTCCAGAAGGTGCCTTCATTTAATTGATTCACAATGCAATCGTATAACGTTGACTCGGGACCATTAAATTTATGTGGAAATCCTGGACGTTTTCTACACCAATCAAAAATGAGAATGTACCAGTAGTAGTATGAATAACCTCCCACTCCTAGAATAAATACAACTGCCCTCGAAAGGATGGGATGTTTACCCATTATGACTTAAATGTAGATTCCCAATCCCAGGGGTTAAGCCATCTCGTTCCTGCAGGAAAGCCTGATGATGTTACTACAGGCCCCTGTGGAGCATTGTCACCTTCTAAATCAAAGGGGATTTGAATGCCATCCAAATCTTTTGAACCCCAAAATCCCGGAAATGCTCTCCAAAGTGTCGCATCCGAAGCAGGAGACGCTGCTCCTAATCTTGGCAAATAGATAACACTGCCTTCAAACATTGTTTCTACTTCAGCACCTTCGTGCAGTTCAGGAAAAAAGAGAATCGTGCTCTCATCAGACGAACCAAATGTAGAATGACTCCCTTCCCCTACATACAAATCCAGTCTACCTACCGGAGCTACAGCATTCCACGGGACTGACTCTCCCCCATCAAATTCATCAAACGCTTTAAAAATTAGGTTCTTTTTATGCTGCGCCAGTGCAACCCTATCCGGTGCAAAACTTCCATCAGCATTCTTCTTTAAGAAAACGGTTGCCCCTTCCCAGTCCCCCTCATGCGTGTTGTATCCTTTGTGTTCCCCCCAGTTACTCATGGGGTAAAAGAAATAATAGTTAATAGCCAGTTCGCCGTTCTTTTCCAGAACCGACGCATAGATGGTCGGAGTGGCATTTGGCAGAGGGTTTCGCACGCTGATTTCCGCGTTCATATCTCCCGTAAGGGGGACATTGTAGCCCTCTACAGGAAACGGCATAGGGAAGTCCTCGCCTTCGGAAAAGTTCAGAATGGGAGCGAACTGCTCTATGAGCTGCTGCACACCGTGGAGCGCGAGGGGTCCGCTTTCCGTCGAGACAGTGAATGTCTGTTCCAGATTCATTTCCGGATGGTCTGCGATGAGGAGTGTCTGGAGGTCCGCTGTAAGCAGCGGAACGACATCGGCGGATGCAGGATCAAATTCCAAATTCTTACGGTCGATAAGAGAGAATCTCCCGGGTGTCACGCCAACTTCCATCGGGACGCCGACCGTCCATTCCTCAGGCTTAGGAGCGTAGGTCGCTCTGCGGACCTGCTCCTCGTTGTGTGCATTTGAACGGAGGGTGCGGAGAGAGGGGCGTGCTTGGGTAGACTCAGGGAGAGTGGTTATAATGATTGCCAATAGGACATATAAAATAACACGAAACATAACCTAACTATTTGGTATTAAATGAAGAAGAAGAATGAACGATTGATGAAGAAGCAAAAATCCAAAATAGACAATAAAGATCTTTTTGGAGTTTGCCTTCTTCATTACCAGATAGACTGCTGCACAGATAAAAAATAAAAATGGCAGCAAGTGATAGAATTTTGTGACATTATCAATAAAACAATGGCTCGGGCAATTTTGATCGTTATATTTATAACAATCCGTATGACTCCTGCATAGCTTGTACAAATGAATGTATAAGTAGTAGTAAACGTAAAATGTTAAAGAAAAACCATGAGTAAAAGCCGGGGACCGAAAGATGTTTTTCATGATTTTTCCTGATTAAAATTCTCTGACCATATCCAAGGGTCCAACCAGCGCGTTCCTGAGTCAAATCCGCTGGACAGAAAAACAGGCCCAAGTGGTGCATTATCTCCATGTAAATTGTCAAATTCATGGATACCGTCTAAATCATGATTACCCCAGTAACCGGGATACCGGAGCCAATCCAATGCATTTGCACAAAGAGAACGGAGGGTGGGACGGACTGCAAATGCTGATTCAGGATAAAATGCCACAGTTCCCTTCAACAAAAGCGGAAAATAGGTACGTATCATAGATTAGCTCGTAGGTATTACGTGTAGAAAAAGAACAAAAAGAAGATAGACAAGGATCAGACTACAATATGCGAGAACAATTTTTTTTGCAGTGGCATTCTTCATAATCAGATACGTTGTTATGGAAACCATCACCACTAACGGGACAAGCTGATAGGTATTCAGTATGTTTTTACGTAGACAAAATTGCATACAGTTCTCCACATCGTATGGCCTACAGTACGTTGGACGCTTTTTGCACCACACATAAAGCCCAAAATACCAGAAATTAATCACATAGAGAGTGTATGCCGCAAAATGAAACCAAATACTTTTTCTAATAAATTTCATATTGCATTGAAAGAAAGCAAGTAGAAACTTTACCCATTAAAGTCATTGGACCATTTCCATGGGTTAAGCCAACGGGTTCCGGAATCAAATCCGCTGGAGAGAAACACCGGACCAAGCGGCGCATTGTCCCCCTGCAAATTGGCTGGCTCATGCATACCGTCCAAATCGGGACTGCCCCAGAAGCCCGGGTAC
>PFDR01000076.1:3533-20330 GCA_002772545.1 Candidatus Peregrinibacteria bacterium CG10_big_fil_rev_8_21_14_0_10_49_10
TGTACGTCTTTTATCCTCTCATCGTTCCCATGAACTTCACTCATGGGCCAATTGTAAATACCGGGAGAGGGGTAGCTGGAATGACCGCCTCTGCCCACATACACGTTCACTCTTGAACCGGTCTTTAATACGTCATTCCAATCGACCTTTTCTCCCCCATCAGTTCGATCGAATGCAGAAGTGACAAGTTTCATATGCTGCCCAAACGCCACCCTATCCGGAGAGTAGGCCTCATTTGCATTCTTCAGAAACACCGTCACCCCCTCCCAATCTCCCTCGTGCGTATTGCGCAAACCACCTTTATCCCCCCAGTTACTCATGGGGTAAAAGAAATAATAGTTAATAGCCAGTTCGCCGTTCTTTTCCAGAACCGACGCATAAATAGTCGGAGTGGCATTTGGCAGAGGGTTTCGCACGCTGATTTCCGCGTTCATATCTCCCGTAAGGGGGACATTGTAGCTCTCCACGGGGAACGGCATAGGGAAGTCCTCGCCTTCGGAAAAGTGCAGAATGGGAGCGAACTGCTCTATGAGCTGCTGCAGGTTCAGTACCTCTGGGCTTCCATCTGTTCCCGCCACATGGAAAATGCGGTAGGTATTCACTTCGGGGTAATCTGTCACCAGAAGCGTTTCCAGATCTGCAGCAAAAACTGGCTGGAAGTCGCTGTTATTTGGGTCAAATGCAGCAAAGGGTTTTACGAGACTGAATCTACCCGGAGTCACTCCCACCTGGCTAGGTACACCAACATTCTTAAGGGTAAGTACGTGGTTGCCTGCAGGTAAAACAATATCCTTCACCGTTTCAAATCCGCCACTTGTTTGAACAAGAACGTATTCCTGCTTGCCATCGAGCATGATAGTTGCGTTTTTAAGATCCCATCCTTCAAACCCATGAATAAGTAAACGATAGTTACCACTCTGTTTCATGTCCACTCCCCAGTCTATGTCTATGGGAGCTTCTCCGGCAGTCGCGTACCAGCGACTGAGTGTATTTTGAGCTATGCTCTGCTCTGCAGATTCGGAGCCAATTGAGCTGGTAGCACTTGCATATTCCAAAGGTGAAGGCGCATCAACCTGAAGAGGAACACCCGTTGGAGCAGATTCCTCAATGGCGGAGTAGACGGAGGTATCTGGTGTGCCAAATACGGTGGTTTGCAGCTTTGCCAGGGAACCTGCCGGCAGGCCCAGAGCTTGCTCCATAAGCCGTTGGGCACGTTCCAGGCGGCGTAGCTCGCCATCACTGATGGTTCCCTGGTAACCGTTATCTGCAGTTCCTTCGTCACCGCCTGCAAGCAGAGTCATATCTTCCTGACCGTGGGCAATTTGCCACTCGGTATCACTGGCACGGTAATCATCCACTTGCTGCAGACGAGTCTGCTCGGACTGCATCTTCTCAAGTAAAGATAATTGTTCTGCGTAGAGACGCTGACCTTCTCTGTAGAGTTCTTCGGCGGAAGGAATATGTACTCCAAAAGATGCGAGTTCCAGGATGTAGCGTCCGGTGTTCTCTTTCCCTATGGCATCGCGTAGACCAACCATCAGGTCGTGCTCAGACTCCCCCGCTTGTACACGGGCAGTCATATCTACGGCTTGGTTGAGGAGTCTTCCCATAGCGCTGTCGTAATATCCTAGCAAATCTGTGACTATTCCGCGATAGTCAGATTGCTGCATGAGTATACGGTCCTGTATGGAACCACCAGACTCATTGAGTACCTCTGCCTGTTGCCGTACAAATTCCTGCAGATTTGCAGGAAAGAGATCCGGAAATGTCCGCTGCAACATGCCTTCTATGGCATCTCCATGAATAGAAAAGGAGGAAAGTTCCAGGAGCTGTGCTCCCTGCAGAAACAAAATCTCCTGATTGGAAATGCGTGCCTCGGTAAGGAGGGTAGTGTTCTTTGTGGTGTCTTCCTCCGCCTGAGCAGAAACCGTCTGCTGCAGTGGCTGTTCTGGTCCGTACTTGAGACTGAAATCATCCACCTCTATGGCAGAGAACCAGTTGGAGATGCCCGTTTTTGCACCACCGTAGGTTCCTGTGGTTTTTCCGGAAACGGCATAGTCACCTACTTGAATGGAAACCGTGCTGCCGTCATCTGTAAGCAGTACGGGGAGAGATGCATTGAGCGGAAGATCCACGTTCTCCAGTTTTGCAATCGTTTTCATGGAACCGTTCTGCACTTCGCAGATCTGAATAAATTTAGCCCCAAAATCAACTTCTACCCGTACTTCGTTTTTGCTTCGGTAACCACCTACGGAGGCATCTCCGTCGGATCGCGTAAGAATGTAGAGACTATCCTGCTTAGGCACAGTGGCAGAAAAGGCAACTTCCAGCGGCTTTTCTGCGGAGGGTGCGTACTCACCGTCCGCAAGGAGTGTATCGCGTACTCCCATGACCACATGGCCGTCTTCTGTGGTCATACGTCTGTTCTCCTGATTACTCATGAGGAAGGAGAGTCCTGTAGGGTCATTGTAATTGAAATCATTCTGTACGATCAGCTGTTGCGAAGAGGCGGAGGACTGTGCAGCAAGCGCCAATCCTTCTGCACTGAGGAGGACACGGTCTGCAGATGCAGGTAGTGCGGTGTCTTCTTCTGCGACAGAGAGATCAATTTCCTTCATGCCCTCAAAGAGAGAGGGACTGGAGACGTTCTGCATATCATCCATAGGTTTGCTGGTTTCTTTCCCTTGCTTCAGCATAAGGTCATCCACCTCTATGGCAGAGAACCAGTTGGAAATTCCCGTTTTAGCTGCACCATAGGTTCCGGTTGTCTTACCGGAGACTTCATAGTTTCCTACTGTGAGAGTCACTTCAGAACCATCATCCTTCAGATGAACTGACAGTGCTTCGTTTAAGGGCAAATCGACCCCGCTCAGTTCAGCAATCGTCTTCATAGAACCATTTTGCACCTCGTAAATACGTAAGGCCTTTCCATCTAGGTCAATTTCCGAACGGACTTCATTACTACTTCTATAACCTCCGATGGCATTCGTTCCGTCGGACCGTGTAAGGATGTAGAGACTATCTTTTTTGGGAAACATCGCAGTAACCGAAATCTCCAGAGGATTTTCTGCCGTAGGAACATACTCGTTATCGGAGACAAGTGTGTCGCGTACCCCCATGACTACGTGGCCATCCTCGGTGGTCATGCGTCTGTTTTCCTGGTTGCTCATGAGGAACGTAAGTCCTGCGGCAGTGTTCTCGTTAAAGTTGTTCTCGACGATGACCTGTTGCGGAGGGGTGGCAGGCTGTGCAGCAAGCGCTAATCCTTCTGCACTGAGGAGGACACGATCTTCCAGCGGTTCAAGGACAAAAGCATTCGGATTTTCCCGAACAGTTTTCGGATCCGTCAGAAGTTCTTTTGCCTGCGTACTAAGACGCTGCAGTAGCTGACTTAAGCTGCCGGACTGCGAATCCGCTGCGTTTTCTGCAGAAGATGATGGGATTTCAGACATAATGAAATGGAGAAAGTGATACTGCCCCCAGTTCACCTGTTTTGAGAATACAGAAGTAGGCCTTTTTTACATTTTTTCACTACAACGATGATTTTTGACCTAAAGCTGGGCTTGCATAGGTTCTACAGCTCCATAGAACAGACCAGTATTTGCTAACATTTATTTATTATGTTATAATAATATAAATACAATTCACACAAACATGCTCTACAGTGCAGAAAACACCATAGACGAGTACCGGAAGAATCTGCACCAGAGGCTTGTTGCAGAAAGTAATTTGAGCAGCCGGTACCAAATCCACCTGAGAAGAATGCTCGTGGTGTTCCCCTGTATAGCATTTGGTGTACTACTTTCTCTTCAGGTACCCAAAGGACTCCCCTCCTCTGCTCCGGAAGGCTTGCGGATGGCTGCACCAAAGCAGGAAACACAAAATGTGGAACAGGTGCGGAGTACAGGAGCCGTTCAGCCTGTACAGGATCAAAAATCGCAAAACGGAAAACTACAAATAAAACCAGAAGCTGCGTATGCAGAAGAACCACCCATCCCCGGCTACCAAGCATACATGCAACGTCAGGCACACATGAGTGATACGGAAAAGAAGCCGGCTGTGCAGAGAGGAATATACCTTACGGCAAATAGTACGGGTAACGATGAAAAATTGCTTTGGGAATTTGCGAATCTCGAAAAAAGCAAAAGTACTGCACTGGTGTTCGATGTAAAGGGTACATACGTTTACTTCCATGCTTCTGCACCACTTGCTGAAGAACTCGGTCTAGTGCGACCAGCCTACGACATACCAAAAATCGTACAGATGGCACACGAGCGGGGCCTGTATGCCATTGCACGCTATATTGTGTCCAAAGACCCTTCTCTCGCTGTGCTAAAACCGGAAACTCAGATACAAAACATCTACACCGGTACCGGCATAGGGGAAGTATGGGTAGATACGAGTAATCAGACGACGCTTGCGTACAATGAACAGATTTTGCGGGATCTCGTAACATCGGGTGTGGATGAAATAAACTTTGACTACATCCGCTACCCGACGGAATACAACCAGAGCGCCATTGGGCTGACAGGGGACGAGAAGGCAGACCACATAGAGGCATTCCTGCGTATGGCACGCAACATTGTGGAAGAACAGGGCGCAGGAACGAAGCTTGGTCTATCTACATTTGCCATTTTAGGCTGGAACTTTCCCATCAACTTTGAGCCACTCGGCCAAGACATTGCACGTTTTGCACAATTTGTTGATGTCATTTCTCCTATGGCATACCCCGCAACATTCGCAGAAGGTTCGTACTATAACCCGAAGCGCGACCCTGTGAGCAGAAACTACTACCTGGTGTACCGCACACTCCAGGGATACCGCGAGTTACTGGGCGAAGATGCCTGGAAGCTGCGCCCCTGGATTCAGGGATACTATGTGGATGCAACAGATATGATAGACCAGATGCAGGCAGTGTACGATGCGGGACTCTGTGGATTTACGGTATGGAATGCACGTAACAACTACGACCCCTTCTACAAGGCTATGACTCGTGTAGAGATACCGGAAAATTGCTTGTGAATATCGAGTATGAATTATGAAGTGTAAGAACTTAAGGTATGAAGCATTTCAATAACAAAAACCATACTCCATAATTCTTAATTCATAATTCACACGAGTATCTATTTTCTACGCCTTGAGGCTCCCATTCCCGCTGCCATCCCGGAAATCATAAAGAGGAGCGAAGCTGGTCCTGTATCCCCCACCGGTGTGCTGTGTACCGTAAGAGCAGCAAGTGTTTGTGCCTCCCTCTGCTGCTGCCATTGCTGTGCAGCCATGGCCTGCTGCTGCAGGGCAGCGTAATCCGGCAAGGCTTGTAGTGTAGCTGTGAGTGGAGGTGTTTCTCCTGGTTCCTCTTGTTCATCTGGAGCAGCGGGCTTTTGTTCGGTGAGCGTCAGGGAGGCACCTGCGACTTCCGTAAGCTCCGGTGTACACGTTGCACTGCAACCATCACCATTTTTGGTATTGGCGTCATCACACTTCTCCCCTTCTTCCGGTAACCCGTTCCCGCACACAGCGAGACCTTTAATTTTTGGCTCTTCCCTGCACTGCGCTGTACAACCGTCTCCGGATTGGAGATTTCCGTCGTCACAGTCCTCACCCTGTTCACGTATACCGTTGCCGCACTGTGACTGGGTTATCCATACACGACGGCAGTCACTCTGACAATTTTGACCACCATCACATTCCTCCGCAGAATCGACGATGCCATCACCGCAGAAAGGACGTGTACAAGTTATGCGACAGGCATCTGCGACTGTATTTGAGTTTCTAGTACCGTCATCACAGGATTCATTGAAGTCCACTACTCCATCACCGCAACGGGCAAACGTACAATCTGTGCGGCATGCATTGGGCTCTGAATCGGAATTTTGGTCGCCAACATCGCATTGCTCTCCTTCGTCTACGCTTCCATTCCCGCAGGGAGAGGGCGGAGCCTGCTCTTCTGCAGGAGGCTGCGGCGTGCTTTCCTGCACAGGAGTGACTTGCTGGATCTCCTCCACCGTACACAGTACGCTGCAACCGTCTCCGTCTTCTGTATTTCCGTCGTCACACGCTTCTCCCAAGTCTACGGTACCGTTTCCGCAGAATGTTTCACGAACGCAAAAGGCACTGCATCCGTCACCACCCAGTGCATTGCCATCATCGCACTCTTCTCCTTCGTCCACTGTGCTATTGCCACAGGAAGCAGAGGCCACCACAACCGGTTCTCCAAAGACGCAGGTTGCGTTGCAGGTTGTATCCGCAGAAGTGTCATATGCACACTGTTCTAAAAAAGCACAATCAAAATCACTTTCACACAGCGCACCGTCGGAAGTTCCTCCGCAGGTTGTTACGGCACTTTCATTGATCTTGCAGGCCAGACCTGCATTACATTCTATGCTACTACGGCACGACTGCTGTGCATTATTGCTGCACACGCTGCCGTTATCACACTGCTCACTGGTCTGCACCACACCGTCTCCGCAAAATTCTGTCGCACAGAAGGCGTTGCATCCATCGTTGTTTGCTACGTTCCCGTCATCACACTCTTCTCCTTCTTCCAAAACTCCATTTCCACAGACTGGTGCAGCGGGACCGTTACTGGACTCTTCATCGGGACAGGATTCTAAGAACATCAATTTACAGCCACCAATGACACGACCGGTTTTCCGGTTGATATTGGGAATGGAGCAGGATTTACCACAAATGGGTTCCTCGAATTGTGGAATTCCGTCCAGTTCCGACACAGGGTCCGGCTCACACTGCTCAAAGACTTCCGGAGACACAATCCCATCACCACAGTAGAGGGTTTTACAGCTGTAGGAGCAGGCACCTACACCATTACGAATACCTTCATCGCATTCTTCTCCTTTCTCCGGTTCCCATACCCTGTTTCCACAACCTTCAGGTGGTGGGTCCCTCTCTTCAAATACGACTTCACTGCCGCTTTCAGACAAAGTGATAATGCCATTTGTAGATCTCCTGCGTCCGCTGGATCCTCCGCCTCCACCCGTTACTCCCTGACAGTTAGACGCACACGTGGCAGTGTTTGGGGGTTCACACGTCTCGTTATTGCTCTGCTGTACAAATCCATCTCCGCAGCGGGGGAGCGCACAGAGAGCAGTGCAGTTGTCTGTGCTGTCGGCATTGCCGTCATCACAGGTTTCCCCTACATCCAGTACACCATCTCCGCAGTATGCTGACTTACAATTTGTACGGCACGCATCTGCAACGGAATTTGAATTACTCTCACCATCATCACATTGTTCTCCTGCTGTCGCATTTACCAAACCATCTCCGCACGCTGATACTGTGCAATCGCTATCGCAGGCTGCAGTCTCCCCGCCTGTATCGCATGTTTCTCCAAGATCCGCTACAGCGTCGCCACAACTTGCAAGCAAACAGGTGGTACGACAGGCGTTTGATTCATCATCAGAATTTGCAGCTCCGTCATCACACTCCTCGTTATCCTGTACCACTTCGTCCCCGCACACAGATGGCGTACAGGAGTTTAAACATGCGTCTGTATTCACTGTGTTTCCATCATCACATACTTCACCGGTATCTATTGCTCCGTCTCCACAACTGGCCTCCGCACAAGTCGTGCGACAGGCATCTGCCTCTGTATCGGAGTTTGCAGAACCGTTATCGCATGCTTCAGCTGAATCCACCAGGCCATCTCCGCAGCTTGCAATACGGCAATTTGTGCGACAGGCATCGCGCGTGATATCGGAATTGGAACCACCGTTATCGCAGGTTTCCGGAGACTCCACAATGCCATTTCCACAGCTGCAACCACCGAACACATCCGAACCCCCCGCAAGAGCCAGAATCTGTGCACCGGTAAGTACAGACGTATAGATACGTACATCGTCCAATTTTCCGTCATAGTAATTTGGTGTTCCATCGCGTGCAGCACCAATGTAGAGGCTTCCGCTTGTACCATCTGTTGGATCGTTTGAGTAACTTACGGAACTACCAAGAAGTGCTCCGCTCACGTAGAACAGCACAGTATTTTCAGAGACATCACGCACCGCAGCAATATGATGCCACTGACCGGCTGCAATAGTTGCAGCAGCGGTAGAATCTACAGTGGTATCCGTTCCATTGTCTGTCTCCCAGTACATATGCAGAATTTTGTCGCTTCCTATACTCAACTGATACAGAACGTTATTGCCAGAAGTCTCACCTTCTCCGCCGTGTGCCAGAAGAACGTTTCCGGAGGAAGCAGAAGCAAGCGTGTCGTAATTTACCCATAGCGCAATCGTGATATCCCCTGTAATCCGCAATGCACTGTCGTAGGTCATACTGACATAGTCGTCTGTTCCGTCAAAAATGAGCGATCCCGTATTCACAAAACCCACAGCTGAGGGGTAGGAAGAACTCCTATTTGCGTCGGACATATTGGTCAGCGTGCCATCATGATTATTTTCGGTTGTATCTGCAGTGGGTGTCCCGGTGCTCTCATCAAACTTCCAGTACGCCTCGAGATTTGAGCAAAGCGAGGTAAGGGAGGAGCTATACCCCAGTGCTGACTCCGGGCGAACAAGTTCAATGCGAAATGGCTGAAAGTGCACGTCAAGTTTTACCACCAGAAGAAAGGTAAGAGCTGCAAATGCCGTTAAAGTCGCTACACCGTGGAGGAAGTTTGTTTTATGCATGAAATCTATTTATTATAGCATGTTTTGGCTTTTTTGGGGCCAGAGAGGAATTGATGAAATATTTAAAAAATGTTATAGTTTAGATCCTGCTTTATGGCACACTCCCCCGGATGAATCACATGACATCACACGAAAGAAGACTCACAAAAATAGTCTGCACCCTTGGTCCGGCATGTTCTTCGGACGCTCAGTTGCTGGAATTGGCACAGGCCGGCATGAATGTAGCACGCATAAACGTCTCCCATGGTGCACGAAAAGACCACACAGCCTTACTTGAAAGCATACGTACACTCAATGAAAAACACGGCTTCTGTATTGCAAGCCTCATAGATACGCGTGGCGCAGAAATCCGTACAGGCGACGTGCAGGATCCCATTCAGATTGCAAAAGGTGAAGAAGTTCTCTTTGCTCCCACAACACTGCTGAATTTGAAGACGGATAAAAAGATCATTCACGTGGGGTACGACGGCTTCAGTTCCGATGTAAAGGAAACAAACATGATCCTGCTGGATAACGGAGAAATTGCTTTCGAGATAATCTCTATTAACAGCGATGGCAGTGTGATTGGACGTGCACAGCAGGAAGGAGCCATTGGCAGTCGCAGACACATTAACCTTCCGGGAGCAGATATTGACCTTCCATCCATTACGGAAAAGGACTGGGGCGATATTGCTTTTGCTGCCGATTTCGGCGTGGACTTTGTAGCCCTTTCCTTTATTCGTAATGCAGGTGAAGTGCAGGAAGTACGTACCTTGTTACAGAAGAAGAAGAGCGATATGCAGATCATTACAAAGGTAGAAAACCAGAAAGCCGTAGAGAATCTCTCAGAACTTGTAGAAGCATCGGACGGCCTCATGGTCGCCCGTGGAGACCTGGGTGCAGAGGTTCCGTTTGAGCACTTGCCGGTGATACAGGATGATATTGTGTACCGCTGCAGAGATGCAGGAAAACCCGTTATTGTTGCAACGCACATGCTGGAAAGCATGACACAGCATCCCATTCCCACCCGTGCGGAAGTCACTGATGTGGCTCATGCAGCAACAGAATTTACAGATGCAACGATGCTTTCCGGAGAGACTGCAAGCGGCAGGCACCCTTCTCTGGCTGTTTCGGCTATGGATCGCATTCTCCGTGCAACGGAGTCGCACCTCTCACGCTTTCCGTCCGATGAGCAAATGGCCATTCACGGGGACAGTGACGCTCGGGCGCATTCCGCTGTTTCACTGGCACGCTCTTCGCAGGCAGAAGCAATTGTGGTGGTCACAAGTACAGGTCAGGCTGCAAAACGCGTGAGCAAGTTCCGGCCCCCTGTGCCTATTGTGACACTTACCAACAACGCATCCGTTCAACGTAAAATTCAGATTCTGTATGGCATTTACCCCATTGTCATCGAGTTTTCACAACAGGAAGAGACCGTCGTACGGGGGCTGGAAGCAGCAAAAGGGGCATCTCTGCTTACGGCAGGACAACGGGTAGTGGTGATTTCCGATATTCAAACAAAGAAAGACCCCGTGACCAGTATTCAAATGAGAACTGTAGAGTGAGGCACTGCCAATCTCCCACTCCACAAAATGGACAGTTTGTATGGAAAATACATGTTATTTGCTGCGCTTCCCGTCTTCCCATTTGTGCCAGGGCATTTCCAGTTCATCCAGTGGAATATCATCCAGCGAAGCTGGTTCCTGTGGCACAGAAGGAGCCTGAGAAGGTAATTTGCCCTTTCCGCGGAGTAGGTACAGAGCACCGCCGCCCAGAAGAAGAACTGTTAATCCAAAGAGTCCATACTGCGTATCTTTTCGCTGGAATACACCAAGTTGCAGACATGCAGAGGTACAGTATCTGCCTCCGTCACATTCTTCGTTGGAATCAACCAGACCGTCTCCGCAGGAAGCATGTGTACAGTCCGTACGACAAGCATCGGGGATATCATCCGAGTTCTCTGAACCGTCATCACACTCTTCGTCTTTTTCCTGAATACCGTCTCCGCACACTGATTCCGTCAAGCAGTTTGCAGAGCACCCGTCCCCGCTTAAGGTGTTACCATCATCGCATTCCTCTTTTCCTTCACGAGTCTTATTGCCGCATACCGGAAGGCGGCAGTAACCGGGGCAATCATCTCCATCGAGCACATTGCCGTCGTCACACTCTTCCAGCCCCTCCATCACTCCGTCTCCACATAGAGGCAGAACACAGTCACTCGGGCAGTTGTCGTTGTTATTTCTGTTTCCGTCATCGCATTCTTCCAATCCTTCACGCGTGCCGTCTCTACAGACGGAAAGCAGACAGTCATTGGGGCAGGCATCTGTATCTTTTCTGTTCCCATCGTCGCACTCTTCTCCGGACTGCACCGTTCCGTCTCCGCAGACTGCCTGCTTACAGACATTTGTGCAGGAATCGGTATTGATCCGGTTACCGTCATCGCATTCTTCCCCCTGCTGTAAAATGCCGTCTCCGCACCCTGCTTTCCGACAGAGCGTACTGCAGGAGTCTGTATTGATCTGGTTACCGTCATCGCATTCTTCGCCCGACTGCACCGTTCCGTCTCCGCAACGGGCAAGTAAGCAGCGGTTACTGCATCCATCGGAATCGATGCGATTTCCGTCATCGCAGTCCTCCCGCCCCTCGCGCACACCGTCTCCGCATACAACCAAACGGCAATCACTGGGACAGTCGTCGAAATCATTCTGGTTGCCGTCGTCACATTCTTCCTTGCCTTCCCGAATGCCATTGCCGCAATCAGGTAAGCGGCAGTTGTTGGGGCAACTGTCATTATTCATAAAGTTTCCGTCATCACACTGCTCCTGCCCCTCGCGCACACCGTCTCCGCATACGGCTATACGGCAGTCGGTAGGGCACTCATCAAAATTGTTTTGATTTCCGTCGTCACACTCCTCTCTGCCCTCGCGAATATTATCGCCACATACCGCGATATGACAGTCATTGGGACAGTCATCAAAGTCGTTGCGGTTTCCGTCGTCACACTCCTCAATCCCCTCCCGTACACCGTCTCCACACACGGCATGTGTGCAGGAATTCGTACAGTCATCAAAGTTGTACCTGTTTCCGTCGTCACAGACTTCTCCGGGCTCCACAATGCCGTTCCCGCAGGCAGAGGCAGAGGTACTTTCGGATGCTGCTCCATGCGCTTGCTGTGCAGTTTCAGCTTGTGTTGCTGTCTGCGATGCACCCGATGTCTGTGCACTCACAGTACCTGCGGAGGAACTGGCACACTCATCCAGGAAGGTGAAACTACATCCGCCTGTGCAGAGTCCTGTGGCATCGCACGTAGGTGGCTCACAGTACTTTCCGCACGTAGCAGTCATGAATCGGATTTCTGTAGTCAATTTGCCGGTACTTTTATCCAGTGCGTACACTTCCTGGAAGTCCGGCTCACACTCCTCGTTCAGGAATGTGGTCACTACCCCGTCTCCGCAGAAGAGCAACTTGCAATGGTCGGTACATTCGCTTAAACCGTTAAATCTCCCTTCATCACACTCTTCACCCTGGTCCACCCGACCATCTCCGCAATTCGGAGGAATGGCCTGTGCCTGCGAAGAGGAACTTACCGGCTTCACGGGACAACCGGGAAATCCGTACGGTTTTCCTACACAATCCTGCAGGGACATAACCTGAGCCGGAAGGCTGCTTGTCTGTGTGTGCCAGGACAGAAGTCCTACGCCGAGTGCGAGAAGCACACCGGCCCCTTTTCTGTAGTGATTTTTTCTGTGCATAAATCATGTTAGTATAACAGATTTTGGCTTGCCTGTATTGTCTTGTACGCTTGCCAGTACCTACATTATGTTTTCGGGTTTGTTTTTGCAGATCTCTCGTGCACTACCGTGCGAGTTCTGCAACTGTAGATTTCTGATTGGTGTACTGTAATTTGCCCGCAGGAAACATGGCCTGAATGAGCAGATCTTCCTCCAATTCCTGCAGTGCCTGTGCCTGTGCAATTTGCATTTTTAAGACCTCTTCTTCCAGCAGGAGTCTGGACCGCTCTCTCTCCAGTGTTCGCAGCTGATAGCCTTTTGTTGCATTGGCATTCTGATGAAACAGAATGAGCAGAGCGAGGAGCAGAATCAGTGATCCTATGGAGACCATGAGCAACACCGTTCCCTGGTTCACCAAATGACCGAGAGATGTACGGTGCGTACTCTGTGACGGTGAGGAAGAGAGGAAGGAGAACACGTGAATTGGAGTATAGCACACGAGGTCAAAAAGTCTTCTGGAGCAAACGCAGCCTCGCACTGCGTGCTCTTGGGTTTGCGTGTATTTCTTGGGACGTCGGTACCAGACCTTTTTTGGTAAGAAGAACAAAAGGTGCCTTCTTTGTCACCGCACCCGTTGTCGCATTGATGGTGGGTGTTGAGAGTGCACGGAACGCGAGCTTCACCATGCGGTCTTCCAGAGAATGAAAGCTGATGATTCCCATGCGGCCACCCGGCTGCAGAAGTGCCGGCCCTTCCTGCAGCAAAGTACGCAGAGAGCCAAGTTCGTCATTCACTGCCATACGTAAAGCCTGAAATACCTGAGGCAAGACGTTTTTTGCCCTAAACCCACATACGTGCTCTACACATTCTTTCAGGGCAGTAGTGGTCTTAGGCTTCTGCAGTACCATGTATGCAGATAGCGCTCCTGCGGATTGTACTTCACCGTAGTTACGCAGCAGTCTCCGCAATTGCTCTTCCGAAGAATGCTCTACAAGCTCTGCCGCGGTCTCACCTGTTGTACGGTCAAAACGCAGATCAAGCGGTCCTTGAAAGCGAAACGAAAACCCTCTGCTTGGTGTATCCAGGTGCGGCGAACTCAGACCAAGATCAGCAAAAACAACATCGCAGAGCGGAAGATTCATATGTGGGATCTCGCAGAAGTTACAGTGATAGAAGGTTTTTTCACCTGCAGCATCACGGAGAAGAGTCTTTGCCTGTTCCAGATTTTCTGCATCTGCATCCATCCCTATAAGGTGACCCTGCTCCCCTATCGCATGCAGGAATGATGCGCTGTGGCCTCCCAAACCCAAAGTAACATCTAAGACTGTCTCCCCTTTCTGCGGAGACAGACCCTGTAGCACCTCTGCAAGCAGTACAGGAAGATGGCTGCTTTTTTGCCTCATACGTGCAGTCTATCCAGTCGTGGATTTACAGCAAATATTTGCACTTGATAGACAATGCACAGAGTACTATTGTATACAATAATTGTTCAGTTATTTCCTTTATGAAAAGGGCTGTTTTAGCAGTTGACACAATTGTCTATTTAAATAATAATAGCACACTTGAGTGCACTCTTCACCACTGTGGCAAGTGTCCTTTTTGCCACATCGGCATTCGCATCGCATGCGACTGTTCCTCTCCAAATCTCTCTTGCGGAGTGGCAACCCCAGGTGGGAGATCACCTGCTGCTGGATACAAAAGACAATTGGGGTTACATGATGCATGATAACGGCCTCTACATACGCTTTCCTATAGCAACAGGTCAAAGACGTAATGTCTGGTACATAGGACGCTACTACAACGCCGCCACGCCAAACTGGAACTGGGAACTCAAAAGCGAGAGTATCAAAGGAGACCGGGTTACTTTTGGACCCACGGGACGTTTTCTTCGTCTCTACAAAGATGGGGACACACGAACACCCTATGGAATACACGGACACCGGGACGCCGATGAGATGATGGAATCAGATGAACGCTTTCGCAGCATGGGCTGTGTTATCGTCAAAGAAGACATGCTGGATCTCATCGAACAGACGTATGAACTCAACGGTGAACTATTGGATGTGCAAACGGTGTACGGAAATCCGTTTACAGTACTCGTCAGTAAAACTTTAATCGATACAGCAAACTAGGTTTCAATTGCTTTGCGCACCCTCTCTCTTTCCACCAAAGCCATATCTTTGGGTGATGTATAGGCTTTTCCTTTTGTAACCTCCATTCTGATAACAGTCCCGTCAGGCATTCTTCCTTCTGCATAGACCTTTCCGTCCTCCAGTGGACCTCTTGACTCTAAGACAGCACCTAAACCTTGTAGTGCATTTGGAAGATCCGGTGAAGAGAGATAATCGATTTCAAACGATGCCGGAAGCCGCTCTATCTCTTCATCAGTTAATTCCTTTCTATCATTGCATTCTGACTGGGTCATAATAATATTATACAATTACTTTATTTGACTGTCAATAATTTCTGTACCGAACCATTCGGCCATTTCTATAGATCTCACCACAGGATTTTCATCTTCCTCTATATAACTCCGACTCATCGGACAGTCGACTCAGAGTTATGGTCGAAATGAGACGAAGGCGGATGAAGACCATGAGAGCGAAACTACGAAGTGTCTGAGTTGAATAGGCGAGCATATAGGTCTCCTACCTTTAGGGCTCTCTCCGGTCCACCTTCGCTCTTTGAGCTACGGTGGACACAGTGTCTTCGGGTTCACTGCGTCGCTTCCGCTCCTTGTTCATCTCGAATTCCACTGTAGGCGGAACAATGCAGTAAGAGCTTTCTTTTATTCAGATGTATGTGGCTTGCCATGTTGTGAGCGAACGGCGTGAGCTCTACTACATGGCGGAGAGGGAGGGATTCGAACCCTCGGTCCGCCTTACGGCAGACAACACATTAGCAGTGTGTCCCATTCGACCACTCTGGCACCTCTCCTTAGCCACCATTATAGTATAGATTCCACAAGGACATAGACGAAAATCCACGCAGATTCTTGAGTAGAGTGAAGCTTTTTTCTTTGAGAATTTCCCCTACAATAGCTGTTGTATGTTCCATGCAAAAGAAAGCAGAAACCTCGTAACTGCCTTTGGCATCCTCTCACTGTACGCCGTAGCTACAACTGCCTACATCTTCTCACTTTCACCAAAGCTGTATTTTTTAGGCAACAAACAGCAGGAAGCACTGGTACGGTCAATACAGCTGGAATCTCGTTTGCGGGAAGTTTCCGGTTTTCTGGATGAACAAGATACCTTCTCGGTAGAGTTGCGACAGGACACACAGGATCCTGCTGTCACACGTGCCTACGTGAAACGCACAAGCAATGCATACCCCTTTGCAACAGTCACAGATGTGTATCTCACTCACCCGCATCCTGTAGAACTTCGGGGAGAATCACTCTTTGTACTCCGAAAGATTTTAGCAGAAGGGCAAGATGCCTCCGAGGAGCTATGGCGTTATGCCATAACAGGAGAAGGGGTAAAACTCTATGCCGGAAAAGACATGACTTTTCGCGCCTCTCCGCAGGGAACTTATTTGGCCCTTGTAGAAGGCGGAACATTTGTCGTGCTCAACAGGAAGGGGGAGGAGATGCAAAACCTCACCGTACCTCAACTTGCGGGAGAGTCTGCATTGCAGGTTCAAACGATGATTGAGGAAGAGGGCCTCCATCCCATTGTTTCTCTGGAGGGTTGGTCTTCCAATGAGAGTATGTTCTGGGGACGCGTGCAATGGAAAGGGTCAACCGTACTGTTTCGTGTAGATCCCCTGAGTGGCGATCTTGTTGCCTACAATCCGACATCTCTGCAGGGCGCAGAGGAAACAGCACTGCACCCCACAACCGGTAAGGTACTCTATGCGCTCAGCGGAGAACTGCACGTCCTCGACCTTCTGCAGAATACGGATGTGCTCATTGCATCTTCCGTACGGCATACTTTTCATCCCCGCTGGATAGACAGAGAAACCGTCGAATATGACGATGCAGAGAAGAAGGGCGAGCGTATTACACAGAAACTCTCATAGCAGAAGAGAGCAGGCGTTGCCGTTACGCGCACTTACACTCTGTCACTGCAGGAGAAGAATAGACCCCCGAAACTACTGCTGCTGCTCACTGGGAATAAGCTTGAGTAGCTCAAAGAGCAGTAATCCGGAGAAGGCCAGACCTGTTGCTTCCAGCCATTCCAAACCTGTGAGTGTTGTGAGATGAAAGAAGTGTCCCAGAGGCGTAAAGACGAGCAGGAGCTGCAGGAAGAAGGGTATACTTACAGCTCCAAGCAGCCACCTGTTTGAAAAGAATCCAATTTCCCAAATGGGTCTTCGGCTCCGGACGGTAAAGGCCATGAGGAGTTCAAACTGAATGGCAAGAGTCAGGGTTGCCGTTCGGGCCTCGGGTAGGTCCACACCCGAACTGATCTGGTAAAAGAAGTAGAGGAATGCAATGGCGA
>PFDR01000076.1:20368-31172 GCA_002772545.1 Candidatus Peregrinibacteria bacterium CG10_big_fil_rev_8_21_14_0_10_49_10
GTTCTGCCTTTTCCATACCCAGCGCAAGGGCCGGGAGTCCGTCTGTCATGAGATTCAGCCAGAGAATGTGGATGGGAAGATACGGCAGAGGAAGTTTGAGAAGAAGCGTCGTCATAATGAACAGCAGCTCATCAAAGTTCGCACGCAAAAGAAACACCACAAACTTCCTGATGTTGTCGTAAATACGGCGACCTTCCCGTACAGCAGCCACGATTGTGGCGTACTCATCGTCTGCAAGCACCACACTGGAAGCTTCTCTGGCTACTTCGGTTCCCACTTTACCCATGGCTACTCCCACATGCGCCCCCTTAAGTGCAGGTGCGTCGTTCACGCCGTCTCCGGACATGGCAACAATTTCACCGTTTTCCTGCAATGCTTTGAGAATCTGCAGCTTGTGCTCCGGTGAAACGCGTGCGTAGACCGAAATTGTCTTTACGTATTCCCGGAGTTTTTTTGCAGGAATTTTATCGAGTTCTTTTCCTTCTATGGCATCACCTTCTATACCTACCTGTCGTGCAATAGCCACAGCGGTCTGGAGGTTGTCCCCGGTTATCATCATGGTACGGATGCCGGCATCCTTGGCTTCCTGTATGGCTGCCGTTACCGTAGTCCGGGGAGGGTCTTCCATTGCTATAAGGCCCACGAAGCGAACAGCCTCTCCTTGTCGCACTGCACAGGCAAGCACACGGAGACCCTCCTTTGCGAACTCTTCATTCTTCTGCATGACGAGATCGCTCTGTACATCTGTGCAAAGATCTACAATTTTTTCCGGAGCTCCCTTTAAGAAAGACCGGTCACCATGCCTTGTTTGCATATACTTCTCCTCGGAAGTAAAGGGCACATCTTCTTCGTCTATGGGTAAGCGCATCACATGTGCCTCTTCAGCGGCTTCCAGAAGACCGACTTCCGTAGGGTCTCCCAGATTCGGAAGTACGGCCCTGTTGCAGGATGCTCCTATTTGCAGGAGAAGATGTTTCTCTTCAGCATCCTCCCGGGGCACCCAGCTCTGCACAACTTTCATGCGATTTTCGGTGATGGTACCTGTTTTATCGGCACAAATAACTGTGACACTGCCAAGGGTCTCCAGTGCATCCAGACGGCGCACAAGTGCATGCTGAGAAACCATTCTGCGCACTCCCATGGCAAGACACACGGTCACCACGGCAGGCAAACCTTCCGGCACAGCCGAAACAGCCAAACTAATGCCCACAAGGAGCATCTCCAAAAAGGGTGATCCTTCCAGCATACCGATGACTACGACAATCAAACACAGCACAATGACGAATGAGCCAAGCAGCGTACCCAGTTGCTCCATGCGTTTTTGTAAAGGTGTTTCTGGCAGCTCTGTTTCAGAAACCAGCTTCGCAATTTTCCCTATTTCGGTCCGGAGTCCGGTAGCAGTTACGACATATTCACCTGATCCGCGCGTTACGACGGTTCCGGAAAAAAGCATGTTGATTCTCTCTGCGAGCGGTACTTCCCTGCTCAACGGCCCGGTATCCTTATCCACTGCATTGGATTCTCCGGTAAGACTGGATTCATTCACCCGGAGATGAGATTCTGCAATGAGCCTCCCGTCCGCCGAAACACGATCTCCCGCTTCCAAAATGACAATGTCTCCGGGAACAAGATCACAGGAATCCATAATCTGTTCCGTACCGTTTCTGCGTACACGCACATGAGGGGACGTTAGCTTCTCCAGCATCGCTATGGCCTCTTCAGCTTTAAATTCCTGTACAAAACCCAGTACTGCATTCAAAATAAGAATTGCAAATATCACAATAGCATCCAGAAAGCTCTCCAAAGTCAGCGGTCCATGTTCAAAAAACGGAGCGACGAGCGAAAGGAGAAAAGCAACCAGAAGGATGTAGACCATACTATCCTGGAATTGCTGCATGAAGAGCACAAGACGCGAACGCGTCTGCACGGGAAGCGCATTGGCTCCATACTTCTGCTGCGCAGCACGTATGTTTGCATCACTCAAACCCTCAGAAGAAGTCTGCAGGTTCTTGAGTACCTCTGCTACGGTTTCCAATGCGTACATTGGTTCTTAGTATAGAGCAAAAAGCGTAAGAGAAATTAGAAACTAGGAGTGCTTTTCTAAAAATTGTTCAATTATTTCTAGGATTTTTTTCAAATGACTAAAATTCAAAGATAAAAAATCCTAATTTCTAGTTTCTACTGTTCCCAATCGGTATGGAACGTTCCCTTCTTATCTACCCGTGCATACGTATGCGCACCAAAGTAGTCCCGCTGTGCCTGAATGAGATTTTGCGGGAGACGTTCTCGTGTAAGCGTATCGAAATAGATGAGAGATGCAGAGAGAGCAGGAACGGGGATATTCCACGAAATACCCAGTTCCACGACCTGCCGCCACTCTTTCTGGTGATCTCCTTCAAAACGCAGAAGCAGAGCATCGTGCGCTGCCTTGGCTACCCCGGATGTTGTACCGTAGGCATTCTGCAAACGCTTGAGGAGTGCGGAACGGATAATGCAGCCACCCCGCCAGATACGCGCAATTTCACTCACATCCAGCTTCCAGCCATACTCTTCGCTTGCGCGCTGCAGAAGCGTAAAACCCTGTGTGTAAGCACAAATAGCAGAGAGTTCCATGCTTATGCGTATGGAGGAGCGAAACCGCATGGACTGCGGAATGGGTTCCGTATCATCCACCATCACAGGGTAGCTTTTGCCATTCTCTCTGCCCTTGACACTCCCGGAAAGGATGCGTGCATCTACAGCAGCATTGATGGTGGGAATCGCCACACCAAGATCCAGCGCGGACTGCGTGGTCCACTTACCCGTCCCCTTCTGACCGGCTGCATCAGCAATGAGGTCTACAAGGTAGGCATTTTTTTCTTTTTTGGCGAAGATGTTCGCAGTAATTTCTGCCAGGTATGAACGCAGTTCTTCCGAATCATTCCATGACTTGAAAATATCATGAAGCTCTTCGTTACTAAACTTTCCCAGGTTTTTGAGCAGATCGTAGCACTCAGCCATAAGCTGCATGATGGCGTACTCTATGCCGTTATGAACCATCTTCACAAAGTGACCCGCACCGCCCTCACCCAGGTAAATCATGCACTTTCCCCCGTCCCCGTCTTCGGCCGCCATACCAAGAAGCAAAGGCTCAATTTCCTTAAAAGCCTTTTCATCACCTCCCGGCATCAGACTCGCTCCTTCCAGTGCGCCAACAGCACCGCCACTGACTCCCATACCAAAAAAATGTACACCCTTCTCTTTTAGCGCCTTCTGCCTGCGCTCGGTATCCCGAAAATGACTGTTCCCACCGTCTATCACAATATCGCCTTTCGCAAGGAACGGTTCGAGATCTTTTAAAACAGCATCCACAACATCTCCAGCGTCCACCATGAGAAGCAATGTTTTGTGCGCATCAAACGCACGGGAGAGTTCGTCGTACGTCTTGCAAGGGAAGAAATTCCCCTCTTCTCTGTGCTCCTTCATAAAGGCATCCACCTTCTCGGTTGTACGGTTGTAGAGATACACTTCCGCTCCGTTTCGTGCGGCATTCCTCGCCAGATTTGCGCCCATGGTCCCCAGGCCGATTACTCCTAATTGTTGCTTGTGCATGGTGTGGTGCAGGAAAGATGAATGCTTACTTGGTACTTGGTACTAGTTACTTGTTACTAGTTGCTGGTTACTGGTTGCTGGTTGCTGGTTCGTTGTACAAGTGAGGAAGGGAGATAAAGATGAACACTGAGAAAACAGCCAACCATGAACTGGCTAACCAGAAACTTTTTCCCAATCTTCCAAAAACTTTTTTAAGCCCTTGTCCGTAAGCGTGTGAAGGGGGAGTTTCTGGAATACATCGTAGGGAACAGTGCAGATGTGCGCACCCAATTGTGCGGCATCTGCAATATGGCGTGGGTGCCGTGTAGAAGCCACCAGCACTTCCGTGTCAAAACCGTAGTGGCTCCACGCCAACATAATCTCGGCTATGAGTTCCATACCGTCCTGTCCTATATCATCCAGCCTTCCTATAAAAGGACTGATGATACTGGCGCCTGCCTTGGCTGCAAGTATAGCCTGGTTCACGGAAAAAATGAGTGTCGTGTTCGTTTTGATTCCCTTCTTTTTACAGTACGCAAGTGTTTTAAGCCCCTCTACGGTCATCGGCACTTTCACTGCCACGTGTTTGTGCCACTTGCTGTACTCGTCTGCCTGTTTCTTCATGCCTTCAGCATCTGTAGCAGTAACCTGCGCACTCACACAGGGAACAAGATCACACATCGCAAGAACGGTTTCCTTAAAATCCCTGCCCTCTTTTGCAACAAGAGAAGGATTGGTGGTAACACCGTCCAGTACACCCCACTCCGCCACTTCTGCAACATGTTCCACATTGGCGGTATCCAGGAAGAGTTTCATAAGATACATCGGAAAAGATCAAAACCAGTATGCCGTGTTTGAAAGAAATGTACAATTGTACTGCCTATGAAAAGAGCTCCCACTTTCATCCTCATTTTTTGTCTCCTTTCTTCCTGTGCTCCTGCGCCCTACGTGGAACGAGTGGATCTGGTTGGTGCGCACCCCAGGGTAACAGAGCAGATTTCCATTTCTGAAAGGGTATCCCTGGAAGTGCCATTTACCGTGCAGGCACCCTTTGCCGACTGGGATGATCCGTACCAGGAAGCCTGTGAGGAAGCTTCGCTTCTCATGGTTCACTCGTACCTCTCAGAAGAGGAGCTAACGGACGAACGAGCGAACGGCGAGTTGCTCGCACTCATCGCCTGGGAAACAGCACATGGGTATCCGCAGGACATCACACTCAGTCAACTTGCAGAGATCGCAGCCTCGTACTACGGGTACTCTGCTCAGATTATAGATAACCCTTCTGCAAAGGGCATTGAGGAGCACATTGCAAACGGACATCCTGTGATTGTTCCCGCGGCAGGCAGACTGCTTGGCAACCCGTACTTTAGTGGAGCAGGACCCTGGTACCACATGCTTGTGATAACGGGATATGACGGAAAACGATTCATCACCAATGATCCGGGAACGAGGAGAGGCGAAGACTACACATACGACTATGATGTTTTACTCAATGCTATTCATGATTGGACGGGAGTGAAGGAGGAGATTACAGATGGGGAAAAAAGAGTGTTAGTTTTACAGAGAACACTCCAGGACGACTAGTGCACCAAGGGTTTTGAATTGCTGAAAAAACAATCTACATAGAACAAAAATCTAAGAACTAATGACGCTCATCTCGCTCATCAATCTAGTAAAGCTACAAAAACTAACCAGCAACGAGCATCAGCATACTCAGCAGGACTATGGCCGAAATATTTAAACTGATGAGCGGAAACTTCGAGCACGTTTTTTGCATAGGGCAGCACAGTATCACTGCCCATCTTCTGTGCAACAAGCAGGAGTTGCCGGGAACACATATTCCATTCTGATTACACCCGAACTTGAGGTCTTCCCTGCAAGCACATACACTCCTACCGTACTCTTCTCTCCAGAATTCTATGAGCCCCTCCAGACCAGATACCAAAAATCTTTCAGGTAAAGATGTCAAGGATATCCCTATGTCCTGCCAACGTATAATGGGAGCAGCAGCACCCGGAGAGATGTTCTGGGTGGGCCCCGGTGAGGCTTTTGCCCTTACAGAAGAGGAAAAAAGACAATATGAACTTGCGCACAATATTATGAAACATCTTGCCGTGCAGGCGCCTCTTGCGCATAAATCAGGTCACCCCGGGGGCCCTCTTTCCGCTTTCACAGCCTGCTACTGCCTCTATAAAATTCTGGATCCTGCAGTGGACCAACCGCTGCGCATGAGTCCCGGACATCTTTCTGTTCTGGGGTACGGCTTGCAGTATCTGTTTGGGCGAGATAATGGAGATAAGAGGCTCAGTAGTCCACAGGCAATCATCGACACCTTCCGCACACCACGTGGACTCCCCGGACATATAGAAGCCGGCATAGGCGACATTCCGTTTGGCACGGGGCCACTCGGGAAGGGTGTAAGTCATGCGCTGGGAACCGCATTTGGTCTGAAGCTGCAAAAGAAAAAAGGTGTGGTGGATGTGCTCCTTGCCGATGGCGATAGTCAGGAAGGTCAGGTACAGGAAGCTTTTCGCCTGGCCTCTCACCTTAAACTGGATAATCTGGTCGTGCACGGTGACTTCAACGACATGCAACTTTCCAGTATGCCTACCAAAACTGTGGCGGCTGACTTTGCGTCCATTGCTTCTGCAAGCGGATGGAATGTGATAGAGGTGCAGAATGGCAATGATCCTGCACAGGTGAAAGCAGCGCTGGAACAGGCAGTAAAACTCCTCGGAAAAGGAAAACCCATCTTTATGTGCTACTACACCACCATGGGGTATGGCATTCCTCTTATGGAAGAAGCCAGCAATACGGGAAGTAAAAACTTTCATGGTGCTCCCCTCTCGGAGGAAGAAGCAGAAGAAGCACTCTCAGGTGTACCCGCACTGGAGGAACTTACACAGGAGTACCAGTCATTCCATGAAGCAGAGAAAAAGCAGTACGAAGCGAATCATCTTGAAACGGACATTCCACTCATCTTTGATACGTCCAAACTGAAGGGATATACACGTGCCATCACACAGGAGAAAGGCGCGGCGCGCAAAGATTTTGGTGCAACACACCTCTTACGTCTGATGAAAGCAGACCCGCGCATTGTAGTGCTTCATGCCGACCTCGCAGGTTCAGGTGGTTTTGATGCGGTGGAAAAGGAACTTCCCGAGCGCTGCATCAACGTGGGTGTGGCAGAAGCCAATATGTACATGATGGCAGCAGGTATGCGTCAAACAGGTTTGCTCCCTGTCACGTACACCTTTGCAGCTTTTGGCACGAATGAGGCTCGGGCGAATGCACGTCTTATTGATGTGAACTGCGGTCACACACGCTGCGGCATCATCAACGACTGCACGCATGCAGGCTTAAGTGTGGGTGAGGATGGCGAAACGCACCAGGAACGCAATTACCTGAACATTCCTCTGGACCACACGCAGGTGTGGATGAGTGCCGACAGTAATCAGGCAGCAGCGATGGCCGAACGTGCTCTGGAGCTCATCGCCGAGGGGCACCAAAGCGTGTATACTTTCTTCCCCCGCGATGGTCATGCGCAAATGAGCTCACCGGATGGGTCTGTTCTGTACGGGAAAGACTACGTGTTCGACGGCAAGATCAATCTTGTGCGTGGAAAAGGTGATACGAGCGATCAGGTCACCATACTTTCCATTGGCATTTCCACTCATGCAGCCATTGCCGTAGCCGATGAACTGGGCGTAGCGGCTAAGCCCATACAGGTACGGGTACTCAATGTCTCGTGTGTCAGACCTGTAGATAGTGCTTCCATCCTTCAGGCTGCCCTGGAAACAGCCCATATTCTGGTTGTAGAGGACCACCACAGCGAAGGCGGACTGGCGTCCCAGGTTGCCGATATTATCGCGGACTTCGCACTCCCCTGCTCTCTGCGGCGTCTGGGAGTGAATCGGTACTTTCCCTCCGCTCCGTCAAAGGACCTCTACCTTATGGCAGGCATAGACGCAGCAAGTATTGCAGATGCCGTACAGGACGAAGTACGCGCAGAAGTCTGCGGCGGATTGGATGCCTTTGTGAGCGCCCTCTATGAACTCAGCCACAACCTAAGACACAGCCGGTTTGCTGAGAGTGCCAAGCCGTTTATTACCAAGCTGCTCACGGAAAAGGGTTACCTGGATTGCCTGCGAGACTTTTGGGTACAGAAAGGACATCCCGAAGATGCATTGCCAAGCAATGCGGATTTGATGAAAAGACTGGAAGAACTGTAGAAGAGAATCACATACCCTCGGGATCCTTATATAACTGTGTGTCCGGGTACTGCGCCACCCACGAAAACCAGAAGAGTGAAACAGGTGCAAGCTCCTCTTTTTCCCCCGAGTTCTTCATACGGAAAAAACGAATACGCTCAGTTTCAGGATCATACTGGACCCATACGGTTGTACCTCCCACAGTGTCCTGCAGACTCCCCGAACGTCGTATGGCATCCACCGTGTAGGCTTTGGCCACTCCATTCTGCACTATGCCATACACAAGTTCCTTGCTTCCCGCTCTCTCATCCACAGTACTCACCGGGAAGTACGTAGAAGGAACCTGGTCATAGCCACCGTAGGGGTTGAGGTTGTACTGCCGCACGTACCCCGTTACGGTGCTGAGCACCTGCGTCTTTGGCCACTTTTTCCGCACGGTAGCGAGTGTAAGCACGTCACTTGGTATGCGGTGCAACTTCTCACCGGTGAGCTTACCGACCACGGCTTCCCCATGCACCTGATCCCACAGAGAGCCTGTAATGCGGTCATACATGAGCAAGTTGCTCTCATATAAAAATCCACTGACTCCAAAAGAACCGACTCCTTCACTCGTAGTCCGCTCATATATAGCAGCAGAGGCACACAGTGGGCAGTAGGTCACACTCACGGGCACACCCCCGATGGTATCGTTCACTATTTCATGCCAGTTGAGAATATTGATGGGGTAAAAACGTTCGTCGTCCCCTGCAGAAACAAAAATACCCGGGAGACTGTTCCACTCCTCAGGAGCAGCAGATGCCAAAAGAAAACGGGGGGCATCCAGAGCGGGAATGTCATCTTTCTGGGGACCCCCGGATAAAATATCATCGAGCGGAATGCTGTGACGCACCTCTCCCTCGTACCAAGCTGCGAGTAACGGGGGAACTGCAGAAGTAAGAACCTCTGTATCGGGAATATCCACTGCATCCATTTTTTGAACTGCTTCCCCGGGCACAAAAGCTGCAAGTTCCTTTACCCACTTCGTAAGCTCCATCTCTGTAAATGGTCCGTCCTTGCGATACAGCTCCTTTCCATCAGGATCAAACACAAAGGTTGTAGGTTGTGTAAATACACCGTACTTCTTTTTGAGCTCAGCAGCCGGATCCAGAAGCGTAGGGAAGGTGTAGCTACCTGCATCTACATATGCACGAGCCACAGCCCGCTCTTCCTGTAGGTTAATACCCGTGACTGCTATGCCGGGATTTTCCTCATATACACCCTGCAAAAGCGGCATCTCCTCTTTGCAAAAACTGCACCAGCTTGCCCAAAAGTTTACGATGGCCGGTTTACCGGCTATCACCTGTTCCAGATCCGCCGAAGATCGCTCCAGTGTGGTCACGTGGCTTTCTGCAACGTGCAGATCGCTCATTGGAAGACACCCCACCAGGAAAACCGTCAGTGCAACCGTAGCTTTTTGCATGATGGACTGCATGATAGCGTTTCATCTCACCTATCGCTACAGTAGGATGCGTCTACACAAAGATGAGCTGTTCTTTGTCGTTTTCATCTAAACATTGCAGTATTATATGCTGTGGAGGGATGGCCGAGTGGTCGATGGCGACGGTCTTGAAAACCGTTAGGCCCTCAGGGGTCTCGTGGGTTCGAATCCCACTCCCTCCGCCATGTAGTAGAGCTCACGATGTTCGCTCACAACATGGCAAGCCACATACATCTGAATAATAAGAAAACTCTTACTACATGGCTCCGCAAACAGCTACGCCGGGGTAGCGGAAAATAAAAGGTGTATCTGCTTCTAGTTATGTTGTAGCGATACACCATGCTACACTCACACTTTTGCCTCTCTGTAGCCAAATGCCTAAGAATTCACTGCACGAGGACAGGACCTAAAATAGCACTGTACAACATTTCCAATGCTCTGAGACCTAGGAAGAAAGGGGAAAAAAAGGTATACTGTATAGATTTCTTCGGTGTTTCGCTACAACCAAAGAAACAGACAAATACACACATGCACACAACCCCTGCTACACGAGAGGACATCCTGCAACTGCTGGAGCTAGCGCTCCTGCAGGAACAACCCAAAGAAGTAACGGAAAGACTGCAGTGGTTTTTGCGTTACGCAGAGCACGCTTCCGTCAGCGAAACATGTCGACATTTTGCTATAGCACGTACCACGTTTTACCGATGGCTCAAGCGTTTTGATCCTGCAAACCTTGCTACACTGGCAGATGCACCTGTGTATGGAAATGCTGTCATTACGCCTTCCTGTGTTGTACAAAGCAATGCTCAGACAGTGCACAATGCAGCAGGTGCCGAAGGAAATACATTCAGTCATAACTGTCTATTCTGCCGGGTAACTTCATCCCTCCGGCCACTGTGGAAGAAGTTCGGCATATCGCTCGTTCTGCTCAGTGTACTGCTCAATCTTGCATTCCTCTTTCTATATGTTCTTACGGACTCTGCCCTTGCAGCAAGTTCCTGGGGGCCTACACTTCTGGTAAACACCGAAGCATTCCAGGTGATAGACGACAGCGACTCTTCTTCGGATATTTATATCAAATTTGGAGCAACACTTGCAAAAACCCTCACGTTCGAACGCACACTGGATCGTTTCAACTTTAGTGACGATGTCTACGTGACAGGTAATCTAGATGTTTCGGGAACTATGTCCGGTTCTGCAGTGCATGCAGAGAACTTACTTACCTCATCTGGAGACATCCTTTCAGCAACAAATATTACGATCAATTCCGATAACGGTGCAGCAGATGCTGTTCTCACATTTGGAAATGATGCTGCAGCAGAAACTATTACCTTTTCAGATTCTACAAACAGATTTGAATTGAGTGACGACATCTACACAGCCAATACACTCACTGTGGATGGAGGTGTGACATTTGGTTCCACGATGACTATTGGGGGTGTTGCTTACACCTTCCCTGCATTTGATGGTTCTGCTTCCGGAAGGGTACTTGCAACAGACAGTGCCGGAAACCTTTCGTGGACAGCTGCAGGGGGAGCAGATACGA
>PFDR01000062.1 GCA_002772545.1 Candidatus Peregrinibacteria bacterium CG10_big_fil_rev_8_21_14_0_10_49_10
TTAAGAAGCTTACGCCGACCACTGTATTTCGCTGTAACTCTGCTCTTCTTCATATAAGTAAGGTCTATTTCACGCAATCAATAGAAAAAGTCTGTACGGTAGTAAGCGGTCCCGTAGGAACTCCCGGATTGGTATTACTCCCCGCTCCTCCGGTCGCAAATTCATTGCTTGTACATATTCCGTCTCCAACCCACTTTAATATCGACGTTCCACCAAAGGGAACACGTATCTTTCCGCCCGCGCCCTGCAGTTGGTCGTCTATCAAAAGCTCAACTGGTGGAAATACTTTTAATACAAAATTCGCAGTTACCGTCTTGTGTGTATCCATGAGAAGATTGCAGGTAATGACAGAGCTTGAGCACCCGGTCCAACTACTAAGCTTGTATCCTGGAGCAGGTACGTTAAGAGGTGCCGCGGTCAAGATAACAGTAGAATCGGGAAGGAACGGTGTTCTACAGGAAACGCTTTGCCCGTTACTATACTGACAGGAGATACTGCCACCTAAAGCAGGCGAAGAATTTACTGTCAGAATGTATCCTAGAAACGTAAAGTTCGCGGTAGTTGCTTTGTCGGCAGTCATGGCGAGTGTGCACGGATTTGACTGTCCGGCACATGCCCCCGTCCATCCGCTAAACGCAGTCCCGACAGTTGGGTATGCGGTGAGTGTCACACTGGTTCCGCTCGTATAGGTCTCCGTGCAGTCAGTTCCACAATTGATACCCGTCGCCACGAGCGTCCCCGACCCTGTTCCGTTTTTCGTTGTTGAAAGAGACCATGTCGATGGATTTACCGTAAATGACCGGTCTACGCTTGGCGCAGGATTCCAGTTGGCATCACCTCCTTGCGAAGCGCGGATGGTGCAGGAGCCGGTAGCAACCGATGTAACAGTTGCCCCATTTGTACCGGTAGTGGTGCAAACAGCGGGTGTCTGACTTGTAAACACAACTGCTCCACCAGGAGCCGTCGCGCTCGCGGTAAAGGCATTCCCCACTATTCTGTTTGATAGCGTCCCGAAAGAAATCGTTTGATTTGCCTTATTTACGAAAATATAAACGGTCTTGCTGGCCGAATTGTAATTGGTCGTATTGGTTGGAGTAAAGGTGACACGTAGACCTTGTGAATCATCTTCGTTAGCAGAAAGAACAGTTCCCATCACAGGATTATATGAAAATGTACCGGGAACATTCGCGGTAGCGTTAAGTTGAGTTGGACTCAAAGGTGTTCCATAGGTAATAGCTGAAGGATTAGCCCATATGATGACAGGGGTGGCCTTTACAATTTTCAAATTGACAGGAGACGAACAAGGTCCATCACCGCTGTTGGCGCATAAATAAAAGTTGTACGTAACGTTGTCGTAATTGCCTGTAGAGCCTGTATAAGGAGTTACTGTACCGGTACCTGACCCAGCCGACCCTACATAGGTACGGCCTGCGCCTCCATTAATTCCGTAATACCAGTTGTTCGTTCCACTATACGGTCCACCGCTATTATTCATGGAACCGGTCAAGGTATATGCGCTAGCGGTGTTTGGTAAAGGCGAACCATTGCTGATGCTCGCCGTGGGAGTCAGACTTGGAGGTATTGCAGTAAAACTTGCGGTTACCGTACAAGCGGAAGTGATGGTCCCTGTGGTGTAGGTGGTGCCTGATAAACTGCCGTTACAACCACTGGCGCTAGCCGAGTAATTCGTATTATCCGGAGTTATCGTGAAAGTGGTACTACCGCCACTACTCACCGACCGTGTAGCCGGACTGATTGAGCCATTCGCTCCGGAGGAACCAGTAACCGTGTAAGATACCAGATCAAAACTTGCGGTTACCGTACAAGCGGAAGTGATGGTCCCTGTGGTGTAGGTGGTGCCTGATAAGCTACCACTACAACCGCTGGCACTTGCAACAAAACCATCGCCCGGAGTCACCGTAAAAGTGGTGCTACCACCGCTAGTAACCGACTGACTGGATGGACTGATTGTGCCACCCGAACCGCCACCTGTGCTGGAGACGGTATAGGTATTTCTCGCAAAATTCGCCGTCACGCTTTTGTTGCTGTTCAAGGTCACACTGCAACTACCGCTACCTGAACAATCGCCGGACCAGTTGTTGAACGAATACCCACCGACCGGCGAAGCGAAGACGCTGACCGAGGTGCCGGACGAAAAGGAGCTTCCGCAACTGACATTGCTTCCACCACTTTGACAATACACGCTCCCACCACTTGAAGGAGAAGAGTAGACGGAGAGGGAAACAGGTGGTGTCGCGACGGTAAAGCTTGTCGTATCGTACGAAACTGACCCGTTATAATCCGGATACCATATATTCATCTGAAAAGACATAGTTGTCCCCGCGGTATCACCGGTACTCGAACAAGAAACAGGTGTTCCGCCAGGAGGAATAGTTGCGGTTCCATGACCCCACGACCCACCATATACCCCATTTCTCCAGTAAAAACAGTCTTTCGTAATGGTAAAACTTGAGCCAGTACTGTTCGAAACCCACTGTGTAAGAGAGTATGAGGTTTCTGGATAAATAGTAGATGGAGAATAGGAAAGAGCTTCAGCGCGCGATGTCCCAAGCAAACCGAACGCTACGGTGAGCACACTGACGAAAAGAAGCGTATATCGAGTATAGAGATGTTTTATCATTGTGTAAGAACGTTCTCTATTTGAACTATTTCCTCTTCTGTAAACTGCAACAGTGTTTGATCGGCCACAACGAGCGCTCCCGCCCTCTGCCTATCTAAAACAGAGATGCTCGCTTTCAACACGCCTTTTTCCTGCTGAGTCAGAGGTACGCCCGAGCTCACTCTCTTCAGAACTTTCGCTTTGAATTCCGCAATTTCGTTTCTGGTACCTTCAGTGGTATCCACAGCACCATTCACATCGGTAGGCAAAAAGAGCGGTGCAACAAGCGCTTCGGAAGAAGATTTAGTTTCGTACACAGGGGGCGTAAACACATTCTCATCCTCACTGTCAGGTGCGTCCGAAATCTCCACCCGAAGTGTATCAGAAGATACGCTCTTCTTCCGCTCCAGTCCAATAAAAAGCGCCCCGCCGAGCAGAAAAGTTGCGACGAGCACCCAAAGAAATTGTCGAATAATGCTTTGATTCATACACGCAAACTCCTTTACTACACCCCATTCTTAACCGCACGCGCATTTACCGACTAAGCGCGTCGAAAATCGCCTGTCGCTCTTCCTCACTGAAATTGTAGATATTCGCCTTCGTGAGCATTATGCCACCGATTTCAGCCTTCTGTTCTTGTGTAAGCGTCGCGCCGGATGTAACCAAGGCAACAATCTCTGCCTTCTTTCCATCGACGTTCCCTGCCTTTTCTTCCTTAGAGAGCTGAAGTTCAGGAGCAAGCTGTGGCTCAACAGGAGTTTCGTCAATGACGACATCCTTTGTCCCTGCAGGACCGTTTTGAGGATTATTAAAAATCCACCATCCGACAAGCACGACAACAATAAGTGCGACGATAACAAACGCGATAGGTTTTTTTTCTTCCATAAATAAATAGGAGTTAGATAGTAATTGCAATAAGTATACGGCAAAGACAAGTAACTAACAACGAACCTTTGTTGATAACCGCCAAAAATCA